>NZ_JBHURV010000006.1:169102-310033 GCF_042673865.1 Streptomyces sp. NPDC056987 | reverse complement strand
CCGGCCGACGGCGACGGGCCCGGTCCCGCCGGTACGTACCGGCGGGACCGGGCCCTTCCCACAAGGTCCCGCGAGATCCCGCGAGATCAGGTCAGGCGCTCCTTGAGCGCGGTGAGCACGTCACGGGCGGCCGTGGGGCCGGTGTTGAGGTAGAAGACGTCGTCGTCGACCGGCACCGCCGCCTTGCCGGCGACGGCGGAGAGCGTCGGCCACAGCGGCGCCCCGGTCAGCTCCGCGGCCTTCGCCGCGTCGCCCTGGACCCCGTAGAAGAGCCAGTCGGCGTCGGCCCGGTCGAGCTGCTCGTTGCTGATGTTCTGCGAGGTCTTGTCGAACCGCTGGCTCTCGGGCCGGCCGAGCCCGGCGTCCTCCGCGATGCTGCCGGTGAACGACGGCACGCCGAAGACCCGTAGACGGTCCCCGTTCAGCCGCAGGAACGAGACCGTCACCGGCTTGTCGAGCGAGGCGCCCAGCGCGGCGGCGTCGGTGTGGAAGCGGTCCAGGTACGTGCGCGCCTGATCGGCCTTGCCGAGCCCGTCGGCGACGAGCAGGAAGTCCTGCTTCCAGTAGAGCCCGGTGCCCTGGGTGGCGACGGTGGGCGCCACCGCGCTCAGCGCCTTGTAGAGATTCCCGGCGTTCTTGCCCGCGATGTTCATCAGGATCAGGTCCGGCTTGATGTTCGCGATGGTCTCCAGGTTCGGGTCCACGCGCGAGCCCACGTCGACGACCTTCGCCAGCGCGGCGGCGTCCTCGGGGAAGTCGTCCTTCAGGTACCGGGGTACGAGATCGGCGCCGTCACCCCGGGTCGAGCCGGCCGGGACCGTACCGAGCGTGAGCAGCGCGTCGGCCTGTCCGGTGGAGATGACCACGACCTTCTTCGGCGCGGCATCGATAGTCGTCCTGCCCTCGAAGTGGCCGACCGTACGCGGGAACTCGCCGTCCGGTTTGCCGCTTCCCATGCCCTTGGGCACGGAGCGGGGAGCGGTGTGGGTGGCGGCGGCCGACGGTTCGGCGGCCCCACCACTCCCCGACGAGGCCGTCGAGGCGGTCGAGTCGGTGGAACAGCCGGTGAGCAGCAGGGCGCCCGACAGGGCAACGCCGCTGATCAGGCGGGTGAGAGGGAGATCACGGAAGCGGTACACGAGCGCTTAGCTTAGGCTCTCCTAAGTGCGAATGAGTAGGGACGGCAGTCATGCGATGGATCACATACCGGAAGGCGGCGAACGGACCGGTGCGGTACCGGCCGGTGCGGTCCGGACGGCTCCGGCGCCGGAGGGCGGAGCACGCCCCGCGCGGAGCGGGGGCGCCCGGCGCGGCCGGCGCCTCGTGGCGCTGGTGGTCTGTCTCGGCCTCGTCGTCCTGCTGCTCCTGGTGAGTCTGGGGGTCGGCGCGCGCGGCGTCCCGCTGGAGACCGTGTGGCGTGTGCTGCTGCACGACGACGGCGGGCCGGACGCCATCATCGTGCGTCAGTTGCGGCTCCCCCGTACCGCGCTGGCGGTCACCGTCGGCGCCGCGCTGGCGCTCGCCGGTGTCGTCATGCAGGCCATCACCCGTAATCCGCTGGCGGAACCGGGCATCGTGGGCGTCAACGCGGGTGCCTCGTTCGCCGTGGTGATCGCCATCGCCGCGTTCCAGGTGACGAGCGTGTCCGGCTACGTCTGGTTCGCCTTCGCGGGCGCGGTGCTGGCCTCGCTGCTCGTCCACGCCCTCACCACCGGCGCCACCCGGAGCAACCACCACACCCGTCTCGTGTTGGCGGGGGCGGCGCTGTCGGCGAGCCTGGGGGCCGGTACCGGCATCCTCACCATGTTCGACTCCTCGGCGTTCGACTCGTACCGCTTCTGGGTGGTCGGGTCGCTGGAGAACCGCGGTACGGAGGCGCTGACCGCCGCCGTCCCCTTCGTGCTGGCGGGGACCGTCGTCGCGCTGGTGCTCGGCCCCTCCCTCAACGCCCTGGCGCTCGGGGACGAGGCGGGCGCGGCGCTCGGGCTGCGGGTGCCGTGGGTACGGGCAGCGGGCTTCGTCTCCGTCATGCTGCTGTGCGGCGCGGCGACCGCCGCGGCGGGGCCGATCGGCTTCGTCGGACTGGTCGTACCGCATGTGCTGCGACTGCTGCTCGGGCCCGATCTGCGCTGGCTGCTGGCCTTCGCGCTGCCCGGCGGCGCGATCCTGCTGCTGGTCAGCGACATCGCGGGACGGGTGATCGCGCCGCCCGGGGAGATGGAGGTGGGCATCGTCACCGCGTTCATCGGCGCTCCGGTGCTGCTGTGGCTGGTCGTACGGCGCCGGGAGGTCGGCGCGTGAGCGCGGCGACGCGGGTGGTGCGGCTGTCCCGTGGGATCACCCTGCGCTACTCGGGGCGGGCCGCCGCCGTGACGGCCGTGCTGCTCGTGTGCTGCGCGGCGGTGTGGGCGGGGACGCTGTTCACCGGTACGTACCGGATCGGCGCCGCGGACGTCGCCGATGTGCTGTTCGCCGGGGGCGGCGCCGCGACCGACCGGTTCATCGTGGTCGGCCAGCGGCTGCCGCGGGTCTGCGCGGCGCTGCTGGTCGGGGCGGCGCTCGGGCTGTCCGGCGCGCTCTTCCAGAGCCTGTCGCGCAACCCGCTCGGCAGCCCGGACGTCATCGGGTTCACCACCGGCTCCACCAGCGGCGCGCTCGTCGTCATCCTGGCGGGCGGCGGCTCGGCCGGGGTGGGGGTCGGCGCGGGTTCCGTGCTGGGCGGGCTGTGCACGGCGGTGGCGGTGTACGCGTTCACCGCGTCGCGCGGGGTCTCCGGCAACCGGCTGGTGCTGGCCGGGATCGCCGTCGGCGCGATGCTCTCCTCGGTCAACGACTTCCTGCTCACCCGTGCCGATCTGGAGTCCGCGGAGAGCGCGAAGGCGTGGACGTTCGGCAGCCTCAACGCCGTCTCCTGGCCTCAGGTGACCCCCCTGGCGGTCGCGTTGCCGGTACTCGCGGTGGCGACGCTGGCGCTGGGCCGGCCGCTGCGCCTCATGGAGATGGGCGACGACACGGCGGGCGCGCTGGGCGTCGACATCGCCCGGGTGCGGACCCTCTGCCTGCTGCTGGGGGTCGCCCTCGCCGGTACGGCCATCGCCGTCGCGGGCCCCATCGGCTTCCTCGCCCTGGCGGCCCCGCAGCTCGCCCGCAGGATCACCCGCTCCCCCGGCGCCCCGATCGGCTCGGCGATGCTGACGGGCGCGCTGATCCTGGCCACCGCCGATGTGCTGGCGCAGCGGGTGCTCTCCCCGTTCCAGATCCCGGTGGGGCTGGTCACCGGGGCCCTCGGCGGGGTGTATCTCCTGTGGCTGCTGTCGCGGGAGAGGAAGACCGCCCGGTCCGCGTGACACGGCGGCCTGACACGGCGTCCGGCAGGCCGCCGGACGCGGCACGCCGCCGGGGGTGCGTGGTCGGACGGCGGCCGCCGGGGTGTGTCTACGATGGCCCCGTGAGACGGTCCCCGCGCGGCGAGTCCGGCCCCCACGGGGCGTGTGGCCCGCTGCCGCCGGTGCTCACGGTGCCGGCCGGGCTCCCGGCGCCGTACGGTCCCGGGCCGGTCCCCGCCACGGGCGCCCGCCCGGCGCCGGGCGGCGAGGCCCCTTCTTCTCCGCGCGCACTGCGGCTCCTGCACATATAAGGCCTGCCCGAGTCCGCACGCCTCTGTTCCCCTTCACGCGCAGGAGTCGTTTCCGCATGACCTCGAACCGTTTCACGGCCCGCCGCCGGGCCGCCGCGACCGCCGTCCTCGTCCTCAGCGCCGTCCTGGCCCTCGCGGCCTGCGGCGGGCGGGACACGTCCACCACCGGGCACTCGGACCACGGCGCGGACTCGCCCGCCGCACCGTCCGCGTACGCGTCCGCCGCGGCATCGGCGCACAACGGCGCCGATGTGTCCTTCGCCCAGGCCATGATCCCGCACCACCGGCAGGCGGTGGAGATGGCCGACCTGGCCGCGGGCCGGGCCTCGGCCGCCGGGGTGAGGACGCTCGCCTCCGAGATCAAGAGGGCCCAGGACCCGGAGATCAGGACCCTGTCGGAGTGGCTCACGGCCTGGGGCGAGGACGTACCCGCCCAGGACGCGTCCGCGGCGGACGGCGCCGGGCACTCGGGGCACTCCGGGCACTCCATGTCCGGGATGATGTCCGGCGACGCGATGGCGGAGCTGTCGCGGGCGTCCGGGAAGGCGTTCGACACCGCCTTCCTGAGGATGATGGTCGAGCACCATGAGGGCGCCGTCGAGATGGCCAGGTCCGAGCGGTCGCGGGGCGCCCACCAGGGCGCCAGGAGGATGGCCGGCGCCATCGTCACATCGCAGACCGCCGAGATCACCCGGATGAACACCCTGCTGGGTCGTCCGTAGCCGCCCGGCTCACCAGGCGGGGGCGCAGGACATTCCACCGTCGACGACGAGATCGTGCCCGGTCACCCAGCCGGCCAGGGGCGAGGCCAGGAACACGCAGGCGTTGCCGACGTCCTCCGCGTCGCCCTTCCGGTGCAGCGGCGCGGCCCGCTCCCAGCGGCGTACACCGTCCGGCCACTCCTCCGCCAGCCCGGGCCGGTGCACCAGCCCGGGTGACACGGTGTTGACGCGGATGCCCAGCTGGCCGTACTCCAGCGCCGCCGCCCGGGCGTGCATGATCAGGGCGGCCTTGGAGGCGCTGTAGTGGGCGTGCAGCCGGGCCGGCCGGCTTCCTTCGACGGACGCGACATGCGTGACGGTCCCGCCCCCGGCGCGGCCCATGACCTCGGCGGCGGCCTGGGTACAGGCGAAGGCCGTTGTCAGATTGGTGTCGACGACCTGCCGCCACTCGGTGACCGTCATGGTCCCCAGGGGCTGGACCGGTTGGATCCCCGCGTTGTTGACCAGTGCCGTGAGGCCCCCCGCCCACTCGGCCGACCGCTCGATCAGGTTCCGGCACTCGGCCTCGTCGGTGAGGTGCGCGGCCAGGGCGAGGGCCCGGCCGCCCTCGGCCCGGATCGCCTCGACGAGGGACTCGGCCCGGCCGTCCCCCGTACGGTAGTGGGCGATCACGGCGGCCCCGGCGCGGGCGAACTGCCGGGCGATGCCGTGCCCGACGGCCCCGCTCGCCCCGGTCACCAGGACCGCGTGGCCGCCCAGGTCGGGCAGTGTGCTTCCGGGGTGCGGCTGCTCGGCGCTCATGACCGGTCCTCCGCCGAGGCGGGGAGTGTGTCCGGCGCCGCGTCCCCGGCCATCCGGAGGGGTGCGCCGGGGCGGCAGAGCCGGCTGATCCGTTCGGCCGCCCGCGGGTACCGGGCGCGGAGTTGTTCCGCGTCCCCTCCCTCGTAGTCGGCGGGGACGAAGCCGGGCGCCACGGTGCACCCGAACAGGGACCACTCCCCGCCCTCGGCCACGCTGCCGCCCATCCACGTCCCCGCGGGGACGACGAACTGCACGTGCTGCCCGGCGCACACGTCGTGCCCCAGCAGGACCGTGCGGTCGTTGCCTTCCCCGTCCAGCAGCAGCAGTTCGACGGGGTCACCGAGATAGAAGTGCCAGATCTCGTCGGCCGGGAGCCGGTGCATCGCGGAGAACTGCTCGTCCCGCGCCGTGAGCAGCGCGATGATCGCGGTGCCCGCGGGACGGCTCCCGGCCTGGTCGGCGCTGTCCGGTGACGTCCAGGTGGCGTGGAAGTAGCCACCCTCGGCGGGCAGGGGCCGCAGTCCGAAACGGTCGATCAGGGTGTCGACGGAGAGGTCGGGTCGGGACATGCAATCCGCTCCTCAGTAACGGTAGTTGTCCGGCTTGTACGGGCCGTCGACCGGTACACCGAGCTGGGCGGCCTGTTCCTCGGTGAGGGTGGTCAGTTCGGCGCCGAGGGTCGGCAGGTGCAGCCGCGCCACCTTCTCGTCGAGAATCTTCGGCAGTGCGTGCACACCGGGGGAATAGGAACCTGGCGCGGTGAACAACTCTATCTGAGCCAGCGCCTGGTTGGAGAGCGAACTCGACATCACAAAGCTGGGATGGTCCGAGGCGTTGCCCAGGTTCATCATTCTCCCTTCGGACAGCACGATGACCGAACGGCCGTCCTCGAAAACCCATTCGTGAACCTGCGGCCTGGCCGGCACCCGGCGAATTCCCGGAATTCCGGCGAGCGCCTCCACATCGATTTCCGTGTCCAGATGCCCCATGTTCCCCACGATGGCGCGGTGTTTCATCCGGGACATGTGCTCCGCGGTGACCACTTTCTCGGCGCCGGTGGTCGTGATGACGATGTCCGCCTCACCGACCACCCGTTCGAAAGGCGTCACCAGAAATCCGTCCATGGCCGCCTGGAAC
This sequence comes from Streptomyces sp. NPDC056987, assembly GCF_042673865.1. Lineage (NCBI taxonomy): Bacteria > Bacillati > Actinomycetota > Actinomycetes > Kitasatosporales > Streptomycetaceae > Streptomyces > Streptomyces sp. NPDC056987. The sequence goes on along the minus strand of NZ_JBHURV010000006.1, from coordinate 303,736 downwards.
GCGCAGATGGGATCGATCTCGGTGACGACGACCCGCGCGAGCTGGGCGCGCAGCGCGTCGGCACACCCCTTGCCGACGTCGCCGTATCCGCAGACGACGGCCAGTTTGCCGCCGATCTGGGTAGCCGTCGCCTGTTTGATCGCCTCGACCACCGACTGCCGGCACTGGTAGCGGTTGTCGAACTTCGACTTGGTCACCGAGTCGTTGACGCTGATCGCGGCGAACAGCATCGCGCCGTCGGCCTCCAGCCGCCGCAGGGCGTGCGCCCCCGTGGTGGTCTGCTCGCTCGCCCCGCGCACGCCGGCCGCGAGGGTGGTCCAGTACGAGGAGTCCCCGGCCGTGGCCCGCCGCACCAGATCCACCATCGCCCGCAGGTTCGGGTCGGCGGCCCCGGTGTCCGGGGGGAGGACCCCCGTCTTCTCGTACCCGACCCCGTGGTGCAGCAGGAGCGTGAGCCCCCCGCCGTCGTCGATCAGCAGGTTCGGCCCGGCGCCGTCCGGCCAGGAGAGCGCCTGCTCGGCACAGTGCCAGATGTCCTCCGTGCTCTGGCCCTTCCACGCGAACATCGGGACGCCCGCGCCGCCGTCAGGGCCGGCCGCCACGGCCGCCGCCGCGTGGTCCTCCGTGGAGAGACGGTTGGAACCCGCCCAGCGGACCTGCGCGCCGAGCGCCACCAGGGTCTCGATCAGCACCGCGGTCTGCACGGTCATGTGGAGGAAACCGCTGATCCGCGCGCCGGTGAGCGGTGCCTCGGCCGCGTACGCGGAGCGCAGGGCCATCAGGCCGGGCATCTCGTGCTCGGCCAGGGTGATGTCCTGGCGTCCCGCCGCCGCCAGCCCGATGTCGGCGACCTCGAAGTCGCCACTCGCTGTCTTCGTCACTGGTTCTCCCCTCGGTGGCCGACCGGCCGTTTCCGGGGCCGTCCCTGAACTACGGAACTTCTCCGGGGCCGATTCCCTCATTCCGGGTCCCGATTCTGCGAGATTCCCGTGCCATGATCCAGCGCTTGTCCGGTGTCTCTTGGCACGGGCAATGGGCGACACCTGGAATTCCGCGGGCCCCTACTCGGCGAGGAGGCGGACACTCCCCCGTCGCGTCCGCACTCCGGCACGGCGCCCGTACTTCGGCACCGTATACCCCGATTCTCGGTGTCCTCGCGGTCGGACGACGGTCGCGGCCGTGATGTGCCCCGAAGCACTCCGGCGCACCATCGGAATCGGCCCGGCACCCCCTGCCGGTCCATGAAGTCCGAGCAGGAGGACGTACATGGCCTTTCGGATCAGCAAGGAATTCCATTTCTCCGCAAGTCACCGGCTGGACGATCTCCCGGACGGGCATCCGTGCGGCCGGATGCACGGCCACAACTACGTGGTCGAGGTGGAACTCGCGGCCCCGGACGACGGCCTGGACAAGACGGGCTTCGTACGGGACTACGGAGACCTCAAGCGGTTCGGCCACTGGCTGGACACGGAGGTCGACCACCGCCACCTGAACGATGTGCTGACGGACCGCAACCCGTCGGCCGAGAACCTGGCGCAGTGGCTCTACGAGCGGTGGCTGCCGGACTACCCGGAGCTGAGTTCGGTGCGGGTCTCCGAGACCGCCAAGACCTGGGCGGAGTACCGGCCATGACGGTCGGCCGCACGGCGCGCCCCGGCGGCCGGGGAGGTGATGCCCCGGTGGACCCGAAGCTCGTGGTGAACGAGATCTTCGGCCCCACTTGAGGGCCGTGCAGGGAGAGGGCCCGTCCGCGGGCCGGCGCTGCGCCTTCGTCCGGCTGGGCGGCTGCAACCTGTCCTGCCGCTGGTGCGACACGCCGTACACCTGGGACTGGACCGGTGTGGGTGACACCGGGGTGGCGCACGACCCCCGCCGGGAGCTGACCGCCGTCCCGGTCTCCGAGGTGCTGGAGCGGCTGCTCGGCTACGACGTGCCGCTGATCGTGGTGTCCGGCGGTGAACCGCTGAGCCAGCAGAAGAGGCTGCTTCCCCTGCTGCGGGAACTGACCGCGCGGGGAAAGGCGGTGGAGATCGAGACGAACGGCACCGTGGTCCCGGGGCGGGAGGTGATCGGCCTGGGGGTGCGGTTCAACGTCTCGCCCAAACTGGCGCACTCGGGCGATCCGGAGTCACGGCGGCTGGTGCCGCGGGCGCTGCGGGCCTTCGCGGAGGTGCCTGGAACCGCGTTCAAGTTCGTCTGCCGTACACCGGACGACCTGGAGGAGGTGGCCTCCGTCGTCGAACGGTTCGGGACGCGACCCGTGTGGATCATGCCCGAGGGGCAGGTGCCGGCCGATGTGGGGCGGCACCTGGCGGCTCTCGGGGACGCGGTCGTGTCCCGCGGCTGGAATCTGACCACCCGACTGCATGTCGCCGTCTGGGGCGACAGGAGAGGTGTGTGAACACCGTGAACAGTGCGACGAATCTCAGGCTCGACCTGCCCGAGGAGAACCAGGACGGTTCTCCGGCGGCCTCCGAGAACGGGATGGACCCGCTGGAGGACATCGCGCGCAGGCTGCTGGTCGAGATCGGCGAGGACCCGGACCGTGACGGGCTCAAGGAGACCCCGGCCCGGTTCGCCCGCTGGTGGCGGGAGTTCACGCTCTACGACGCGGGAGAGGTGGAGACCCTGTTCCCGCTGCGGACGGCGGGGCAGATCGTGCTGGTCTCGGACATCAAGGTGTGGTCGCTGTGCGAACACCACCTGCTGCCGTTCTCCTGCAAGGTCACCATCGCCTACCGGCCGCGCGGGGACGTCCTCGGGCTCTCGAAGTTCGCCCGTATCACCCACCGCCACGCCCACCGGCTCCAGGTGCAGGAGCGGCTGGTACGCGACATCGCGGACGAAATCACCAAGGTGGCGGGGTCGGAGGACGTCGCGGTCATCGCCACGGGCGAGCACCTGTGCATGAGCATGCGGGGCATCCGCACACCGGCGGCAATGACCTCCTCGGTCTTCTCGGGGATCTTCGAGGAGTACGGGCCGGCCCGTCAGGAACTGGTGGCGACGGTGTTCCAGACCCGCGGCTAGACCCTGTCCGACACATCCCGCCTGGCTCTATCTGCCGGACAGGCCCCGGCCCCGCGCCACGGCGCTCCCCTGACCACCCATGATCGGAGGAAGAGAACCATGACAGCGCGCGAGATCCGCACCGGACTGAGTCTGGAAGACGTCCTGCTGGTGCCCCGGCGCACTTCTGTGGTGAGCCGTTCCGCCGCCGACATCAGCACCGCATTGGTGCCCGGCATCCCTCTGGCGGTCCCCGTCCTCTCCGCCAACACGCCTTGGTGCACCGGCCGCCGGATGGCCACGGCGATGGCCGTGTGCGGCGGGCTCGGGATCGTGCACCGTATGCAACTGGCGGAGGACCAAGCCGCCGACGTGGCCGCGGTCAAGGCGGGCGCCGTACCGCCGGACGCGGCCGCCGCCACCGTCGACGAGCGGGGGCGGCTGCGGGTCGGCGCCGCCGTCGGGGTGACGGACGACTACCTGGAGCGGGCCGCACTGCTGGTCGAAGCGGGTGCCGACGTCCTGGTCACCGATGTGGCGCACGGCCACGCGGACTACGTGCTCGGAGCCGTGGAGAAACTGAAGGCGCGCTTCCCCGGGACGGCCCTCGTCGCGGGGAACGTCGCCACGGCGCACGGCACCCGGGACCTGATCGACTCGGGGGCCGACGCCGTCAAGGTGGGCATCGGCCCCGGCGGGATCTGCACCACCCGGATCGTCGCCGGCAGCGGGGTGCCGCAGCTCACCGCCGTGCTCGACTGCGCGGAGGAGGCCGCGAGGACCGGCACGCCGGTGATCGCCGACGGTGGGATCAAGGCACCCGGCGATGTGGTCAAGGCGCTCGCGGCGGGCGGGAGTTCGGTGATGCTCGGCAGCGCCCTCGCGGGCGCGGAGGAGAGCGAGGCGCGCCTGGTCGAGCAGGGCGGCACCCGCGTCAAGGTCAGTACCGGGTTCGTCACCTTCGGGATGCGGCTGACCCTCAAGCGGGCCCGCGGGGAGAGCGTCAGCCGGGCGGAGCTCGACGACTACACCCCCGAGGGGGTCGAGGCGACCTGGGCGTACACCGGCGGGGTCGCCTCCACGCTCCGGCCGTTCCTCGGCGGCCTCAGGTCCGGGATGAGCTACTCCGGCGCCCATACACTGCGAGAGCTGCGGGAGAACGCGGAGTTCATCCGCGTCACCCCGGCCGGCCTGGCGGAGAACCGTCCGCACGCGTTGGAACGTACCGGACAGGTGGACCTGGACTACTCCGTGGAGGCCGCCGAATGACGGACCACCGCAGAACACGCCTGTGGGGCGACGGACGGTACGGCAGCGAGGAGATGCGCTTCCTGCTCGGCGACCTCCACCGCTACCAGCTCTTCGTACAGGTGGAGGGGGCCCTGGCCACCGTACAGGGGCGGCTCGGGGTGATCCCCGCCAAGGCCGCGGAGGTGATCGGCGAAAGGGCCGGGAAACACGAGTGCGACATGGACCGCGTCGCCGAGCTCGAAACGGTGAGCAGGCACGAACTCCACTCCGTGGTGAAGGAGTTCGCGGACAGCTGTGCCCCGTACGGCCGCTATGTGCACCACGGCGCGACCAGCAGTGACGTCATCGACACGGCCCTCGCCCTCCAGCTCGACGGGGCGATCGTGCTCCTCGCCGAGCGGCTGGGCTCCCTGATGGCGACGCTGCGCAAGCAGATCGAGAAGGAGGGGCGCCGGGTGATGATCGGCCGTACCCACGGCCAGCACGCCCAGCCCGTCACCCTCGGGTTCAAACTGGCCGTCGCACTCGACCAGTTGACGCGCTGCCTGGAGCGGCTCGGGGAACTGCGCGGACGCGCCGTGATGGGCAAGATGGCCGGCGCGGTGGGCTCGATGGGCGGTCTGGGGGCGCAGGGACCACGGGTCCAGAGCGACGTGCTCGCCCTGCTGGGGCTGCCCGAGCCCCGGATCTGCGCCCAGGCGGTCGCGCGGGACCGCATCGCCGAGTTCGTCTGCTGGACCGCCCTCACCGCGGCCTGCCTGGAGAACCTGGCGACGGAGATCCGCAATCTCCAGCGGACCGAGATCGGCGAACTCGCCGAGTCCTTCGCCGAGGGCGACCAGATCGGCAGTTCGGCGATGCCGCACAAACGCAACCCGGTGCGCAGCGAACGGATATGCAGCCTGGCGCGGCTGGTGCGGTCGCTGACGGGACCGGCGCTGGAGAACGTGGTGACGTGGCACGAACGGGACCTGGCGAACTCGGCCAACGAGCGGTACACCCTGCCGGAGGCGTGTGTGCTGCTGGACGAGATGCTCGTCACGGCCATCGCCGTACTGGACGATCTCCAGGTCTATCCGCGGCGGATGCGGGAGAACCTCGACCGGTCCCGCCGCAGCCACCTCAGCGAGGCGGTGCTGCTGGCGATGATCGACCGGGGGACGGACCGGCTCGACGCGTACCGGATCCTTCAGCGGGCCAGCGCGGTCGCCGCCCGCGAGGAGCGCGACCTGGTCGCGGTGCTGTCGGAGGACGAACAGGTGGCCGCCGCGCTCCCGCCCCGCGAACTGGCCGGCCTCGCCGAGGCGGCCGTGGACGTCGGGTTCTGCGAGGACCTGGCGGAGGACACCGTACGACGGTCGGTGGAGGCGCTCGACAAGGCGTCACGAGGAGGTCTGACATGCCTGGCACCGTGATCGTGGGCGGCCAGTGGGGCGACGAGGCGAAGGGGAAGATCTCCAGCTATCTGGCGGTGCGCGACGAGCCGGCGGTGGCGGTACGGGCGGGACTCGGGCCGGGCGCCGGCCATACGGTGGTACGGGACGGACGGACCCTGAAGCTGCGGCAGTTGCCGAGCGCGATCGTCCACCCGGGAACCCGGCTGCTGCTGGGGGCCGGGGTGCTGGTCCGCCCCGACGTGGTGCTGCGGGAGATCGAGGAACTCTCCGCCGGGGGGCGCGTGGGCATCGACTTCCGCGCCACGGTCATCGAACCGGAGCACGTGGACGCGGAGGCGGCCGACACCGTGCTGCGCGAGCGGGTGCGCAGCACCGGCAGCGGGCACGGGCCGGCGCTGGCCGCGCGTGCCATGCGCTCGGCGCGCCGGGCCGAGGACGTACCGGAGCTGAAGCCGTTCCTGACGGACGTGGTGCGGGAGGCGAACGACGCCGTCGACGCCGGGGAGCGGGTCCATGTCGAGGGCACCAACGGCTTCGGGCTGTCGGTCCTGTTCGGCACCTATCCGTACACGGTGGGGAAGGACAGCACCGCGAGCACCGCGGCGGCCGACGCGGGGCTGGGGCCACTGGCGGTCGACGAGGTGGTGCTGGTCCTGCGCGCGTGTCCGACGCGGGTGGGCGCGGGACCCTTCCCCACGGAGATGGAGCCCGCGGAGGCGGAACGGCTGGGGATCGTGGAGTACGGCACGGTGACGGGACGGCGCCGGCGCTCCGGCACGTTCGACCTGGACCAGGCGAGGGAGGCCGTCCGGGTCAACCGTCCCTCGCGGATCGCGCTGACCTTTCTGGACCAGGTGGATCCGGAGGGGCGCGCGCTGCGCACCGACGCGTTGCCGCCGCGGGCGGCGGAGTTCGTGGCGGGTGTGGAGGCGGGGCTGGGGCTGCCGGTCGATCTGATCGGCACGGGACCCGACACCGCGGACGTGATCGACCGGTGGGGCGCGCGGCGTACGGGCGGAGGGCTCCGGTGAGCCCCGCGCCGGTGTGGCGGCGGGACCGGCTGCTGACCATCAGCTGGGACGCCATGGGCCGGATGCTCGGCGCGCTGGCGCGGGACATCACGGCGAGCGGTTACGCGCCGACGGTCGTCGCGGGCATCGCGCGGGGCGGGCTGCCGCCCGCCATCGCCCTGTCGAACCTGCTGGCGGTGGCGGACTTCCGTATCCTCGCCATCCCGCGCAACACATCCAACTCCCGGTACAGCGAACGGGGTGAGGCGGTGCTGGACTACGTGGTGCCGGACCGGGACATGAGGGGGGCACGGGTCCTGCTGGTCGACGACATCATGGGGGACGGAGGGACCATGGCGCTGGCCGTGGACACCGTACGGAGGCTCGGTGCCGAGGAGGTGCGCACCGCCGTCGTGGTGCGCAATCTGGGGGCGGCGCGCTCCGCCGACTTCACTGCGGTGGAGGTGGACGACTGGACGGTGTTCCCGTGGGAGACCCCGCCGGGGCCGGGCGAGCTCTCCGTACCGCTGCCGGCGCCGGCGTGAGGGGCACCACCGTCGTCCTCGACCGGGACGGGACGCTGCTGGACTTCTACGAGATGTTCCACCGGTTCGTCCTCGACCTGCACGAGCGGCAGCGGGTGACGCCGCCGTCCCGCGAGGAGATCCTCGGCTTCGCCTACTGGACCGAGATCACCAGTGGGCGGCTGCGGATCGGCTCGGTACGGGTGCGGGACCGGGTGGACGAGGTCGCCCTCCGGTACATGGAGCACGGCAGGCTGTACGCGGGGGTGCCCGCGATGCTGACCGCGCTGTCCAGGGCCGGTGTACGGCTCGCGCTGGTCAGTTCCTGGGTCGGCACGGAGCCCACGGTGTCGCTCTTCGAGCGGTACGGGGTGCGGCACTGTTTCGGGCCGGTGCTGACCCGGGACGATCTGGCCGGCCGCGGCACGGAGACGGCCGACGCCGACTGCAAGACGGAGCTGGCACGGCGGGCGCTCGACGATCTCGGCCACCCGACCGGCGACCGGCTGTACGTGGTGGGCGACACCCCGTCGGACATGGCGCTGGGTCGGCGTCTGGACGCCGTGACCGTGGGCGTGCGGACGGGGAACGGCGGGACGCTGCCGGACCGGGGGGCGCCCGGCGGACCGGATGTGCTGCTCCCGTCGGCCGCGGAGCTGGCCACGCTGGTGCTCGGGCGCTGAGCAGGGCCGGACGGACCTCCGGTACAGGACACGGCGAGTGGGGGCTCTCCTCGTGCAGGACGAGGGGAGCCCCCACCTGTGCCGCCGTGGCGGGGGCCGGCGGTACGGGGCCCCCGGCCCCCCGCCGCGCGGCGCCCGCGCCCGCGTCACGGCACGGCGAACTCGGTCACGTCGTCGAGGTAGTCGGTCGGGTCGGCCAGCCCCGCGCTCCTGAACGCCTCGCGGCGCTCGTAGCAGGTCCCGCAGGTCCCGCAGTGCCGGGCGCCGCCCTTGTAGCAGGACCAGCTGCGGGCCAGCGGGGCATCGAGGCGGGCCCCGTGCGCGGCGATGTCGGCCTTGCTCCAGGTGAGGAAGGGCGCTTCCACCCGCGGAGTGGGGAAGCCCTCGTTGGCCACCGCGACCAGGTCCCGCAGCGCGGAGATGAACGGGGGCCGGCAGTCGGGATAGACGAAGTGGTCACCGGCGTGCATGCCGAGCGCGACGATCGCGGCGCGGTGGGCCACCCCCACCGAGACCGCGACGTTCGCCAGCACCGCGTTGCGGTTCGGTACGACGGTCACCCGCATGGAGCGCTCCGCGTAGTGCCCGTCCGGCACGTCGACCTGATCGTCCGTCAGCGCGGACCCTTGCAGCAGCGCGCCGAACCCACTGAGGTCGACGACGTGGTGCCGGGCGCCGTAGTGGGCGGCGACGGAGCGCGCCGCGTCGATCTCCCGGCGGTGGCGCTGCCCGTAGTCGACGGTGACGGCGATCAGTGTGTGGCGGAGGGCGGCGTAGTGCGCCATGAGGGTGGTGGAGTCCATGCCGCCGGACAGCACCACCACGGCGGTGAAGGGGTCGGGCAGGGTGTCGTCCTGCTTGGCCGGGTTGTCGTCCTGGTCCATCGGAGCCTCCGGAAGTCCGGAACGGGAACGGTCGCGTCCGTCCGTCGGCCGGCCGGACGCGTGGGTCCAGCGTGACCGGAAGGGGGCCGCGGGGCATCACGGGCCGGGCCGTATCCCGGTCCCGGCCGGTACCGAGGTACGGCGCCCGGGATCCGAAGGGCTCTCGGGGTCAGGTGGACGAGCCCGCGTCGAGCAGCAGCGGCCACAGTCCCGTCGTACGGAACAGGTGGGGGAAGTCCTTGCGGCCGGTGATGCCGAGCTTGCGGTAGGCGCTGGACAGGTGGAGTTCGACCGTACGCCGGGTGATGTGCAGGTTCGACGCGATGTGTTCGTTGGTCAGCCCGCGTACGGCGTCGATCAGGATCTGGTTCTCGCGCCGGGTCAGGGTGAGCACCCCGCCCAGGGGGGAGCGCCGCGCGGCGCGCTCCTCCGCGACGCCCAGCCGCTGCCGCAGCCGGGTCACCAGGGGCCGTGCCCCGCAGCGGTCGGCCAGTTCCAGCGCCCTGGTCAGTTCCCCGGACGCCTCGTCGTGGCGTCCTTCGTCGAAGAGGAGGCAGGCGAGGTCGGCGGTGGCGTGGGCAAGATCGTACGCGGCGCCGGTCTCCGCGAGCAGCCGTACCGCCTCGCGCAGCAGCGGTTCCGCACGTCCGCGCTCCGGCTGGACGGATCCGAGTACGCGCAGGGCGACACCCCGCTCCCGCGGGGTGTTCACGGCTTCGGCCGCGCGCGTCAACTCCGTTGCCACGGCGACGGCTTCGTCGTTCCGTCCGAGCTGTGTGAGCACTTCGGCGGTGTGTACGTACCGGTGGACGCCCGCGGTGGCTCCCCGCGGGGTGCCGGTTCCGGCCGGCCCGGCGGTGACGCCTCGCTCCGCCGTGCCGAGGTCTCTGGCGGCTCCCGCCAGGTCCCCGCCGGCGGAGCGCAGCCGGGCCCGGGTGACCAGCAGGTCCCGGTGCAGCCAGCCGTGCGGCAGGCCGCCCAGACAGCCGTGCTCGCGCAGCAGTGCCCGCGCCTCGGCGTCGAGCCCCAAACTGAGCCGGACATCGGCCAGCATGCCCACGACCCAGACCAGCAGGGGATGCATCGGCCGGGTCCCGTAGCGGACCAAGGCGTCCAGACACTCGCCCAGCTCGTCGTGGGCGACGCGCAGCCGGCCGCGCATCAGCGCCATGCGCGCGGTGACCGGCAGCAGAAGGGCCCGGTGCAGGGGGTGTTCCTGGCAGCGGACGCACTCCTGGTGGAGCCGCAGATACGCCATGGCCTCCTCGTCGCGGCCGTTCCACACCAGTGTCATCAGCGCCGTCATCGCCAGCAGCGGATAGAGGCACAGGGCGTCATCGGCTCGCAGGGCCTCCCGGGTGCGGCGCAGCGTGGTCGCCACGTCGTCTCCGTCCAGATGGCCGCGGAGCGCAGCCACCGCGGCGGCCGCGGCCCGGCCCTGGTCCGGTCCGTGCAGGTCGAGGACGTACGCCGGGTCCCCGTTGGGTACGAGCAGATCCTCCCCGGGCCGGGCGGCGGGCAGCGGCGGGCGATCCCGCAGGCAGTCGAGCATCCGGTGGAGCTGCGGCCAGCCGGAGAGGCGGCGCCGGGCGAGGGCCGTGGCCGGGGGGACGGTCTCACCGGACGGCGCCCTGAGACACAGTGCGGAGCTGATGCGCGCCAGGAACGGGGCGCCCGGGCCGTCCGCGGCGGATCCGCGGGTGGTCCCGCTCCCGTTGCCGCGCCCCGGCTCTCCGGCCGCGGTGACCTCCTCCACCGTCCGGATCGCCTGGTCCAGGCCGCCCGCCAGGTCGATCCGCATCCGCACATCGGTCAACTCCAGCAGTGCGGAGCGGCGTTCGGCCCCCGAGGCCATCTTCACCGCGTGTTCCAGATAGCGTCCCGCCTTCTCCGGCTCCCGTGCCGCCAGCGCGCCGCGGGACGCCAGCAACAGCACGGGGACGGGCCAGGCGTCGTCCAGCGCGACGGTCGAGGCGGTGAGGTGGTGGACGATCCGCTCCACCGGCGCGTGTTTGCCGTGCAGATAGGTGGCGGCGGCGAGATGGGCGGCGTTCCTGGCCATCAGGGTCATCCGGCCGAGCAGGGCGTTGTGCACGACGCGATGGCGCAGCACGAGCCGGTCGTCGTCCTCCACCAGCCTGGTCCGCACCAGCAGGTCGGTGGCGGCGAGCGTCTGGTGCAGTGACAGCCGGCTGAGGTGGGCGACCAGCAGCGGGTCCGCCGCGGTGTCGCCGCCCGCGAGGGCGATCGCGGTGGCGACCTTCAGGGCGTTCGGATCGATCCGGGTGAGCCGGTTGCCGACGAGGCGCGCGACGGCGGCGGGCGCCGACGCCGCGACGCCACCGCGGGCCTGTCCGAGGGAGGGCCGTTCCCGCAGCAGTCGGGCGATCTCGACGAGCATGAACGGATTGCCGGCGCTGACCCGATGGCACTCCTCGACAAGGCGGGGGCGGGGGGTGAGCCGCAGCTCGTGCTCGAGCAGTGCGGCGGTCTCGGTCCGGGTGAGTCCGGTCATCCGGCCGTGCCGGGCGCCGTCGAGCAGTGCGCCGAAGCGCGGGGCGTCGCCGCCGGTCTCCACCTCCCCCGCGGACAGCACCAGCAGCACCCGGGTGGCGGGCGGGCCCGCGAGCGCGCGGCGCAGGAAGTCCAGCGAGGCGGCGTCCGCCTGGTCCGCGTCGTCCAGGGTGATGACCAGAGGCGCCTCGGTGGTCAGGTCCGCCAGGGCGGTGCGGACGGCGGGCAGCGACGCCGACAGGGGGCCGGGAGCGGAGCCGGGCTTCAGGTGCGGGGCCGCGCCGGGACGGAGGGCGGATTCCAGACATGCGCGCCCCTGGTGGTCGGGGGGCAGCAGCACCGCGAGGTCCGCGAGGAACCGCTGCGCGAGGATCAGGGGACGGTCGTGGTCCTGGGGATCGCACAGGAGGGCGACCGTACGGCAGCCCTGGGCCAGAGAGGCCGACGAGAACGCGCGGAGCAGGGTCGTCCGGCCGATTCCCGGTTCCCCGGTGACCAGACACCGGACCGTTCCGCCGTGCGCGCAGTCCTCCAGGGCCCCGTGGAGCAGTCGTATCTCCGTCCGGCGCCCCGCCATGAACACACGACGTTCCTCTTCCTTACGGCCCATGAGACCCCCTCCGCCACACTTCATTGATGTGCCCTCTGCAGCACCGACTTGTCTGCTCCCGGCCGCGCTTTTCTGAACGGATTCACCTGTGCCTGCCGCAAGAGGCACACAGACAACGCCTTGCCCTGGCGGCGAAGGGCGATGTATGCGCTCGCCGGACGACGGCTCGTATGTGGCCGAAAGTGAATACCCGCCGAATGGCGGACGTAGCCTGGTGGCGCAGATATCGATCACCGCAATGGAGAGAGGTGCCGGACGTGTCCGCTGTCGCACCCGACGGACGCAAGATGCTGCGACTGGAGGTCCGGAACAGCCAGACCCCCATCGAGCGCAAGCCCGAGTGGATCAAGACCCGGGCGAAAATGGGCCCCGAGTACCAGCAGTTGCAGAAACTCGTGAAGAGCGAGGGCCTGCACACGGTCTGCCAGGAGGCCGGCTGTCCCAACATCTTCGAATGCTGGGAGGACCGCGAGGCCACCTTCCTCATCGGCGGCGAACAGTGCACGCGACGGTGCGACTTCTGCCTGATCGACACGGGCAAGCCCGAGCCGCTCGACCGCGACGAGCCGCGCCGCGTCGGCGAGTCCGTCGTCACCATGGACCTCAACTACGCCACCATCACCGGCGTCGCCCGCGACGACCTGGAGGACGGCGGGGCCTGGCTCTACGCGGAGACCGTCCGCCGGATCCACGCGCTGACCGCGGAGCGCGAGAGCGGCCACACCAAGGTCGAACTCCTGGCACCGGACTTCCAGGCGATGCCCGGGGCACTGGCAGAGGTCTTCTCGTCGCGGCCCGAGGTGTTCGCGCACAATGTCGAGACGGTGCCGCGGATCTTCAAGCGGATCCGCCCCGGCTTCCGTTACGAGCGCTCCCTCGACGTGATCACCCGCGCCCGCGAGGCGGGACTGATCACCAAGTCCAACCTGATCCTCGGCATGGGCGAGACCCGCGAGGAGATCAGCGAGGCCCTGCGCCAGCTCCACGACGCCGGCTGCGAGCTGATCACCATCACGCAATACCTGCGGCCGTCCCCGCGCCACCACCCCGTCGAGCGCTGGGTGAAGCCCGCCGAGTTCGTGGAGCTGAAGGACGAGGCCGACGCCATCGGCTACTCCGGCGTCATGTCCGGACCGCTGGTGCGTTCGTCGTACCGCGCGGGCCGGCTCTACCAGCAGGCGATCGAACGGCGGACCGCGCCGCTCAGCGCGTCGTCCGTCTGAAAACCGCCGCGGAACCATCCACTCCGCGCCAATCTGCGCCGATAGGAACGTCGGCCACAACACCGCCCGGGGCGCTTGGTTACGGGGCCCGGGCGGCATTTCCCGCCCCGCAACATCATCCGCCTGATCCGGACAATCGGCGTCGGCGTCTACTCGCCATGAGAGCCGCGTGGTCAAATGGTGAAGGTGAGGGGGACCAATTCGACGGAAATCGCCCCCGTGCGCCGGTCGAAACTCCAGGAATTATCCGCGGCGCGGAGTGGCAGAGGAATCCACCGAGTTGGGGTGAGCGGATGGCGGAGCCGCAGACTTTCACGAACGCGTCCTTCGGCTCATCTCTCCGGCACCTGCGCACGGAGCGCGGGCTGTCCCTGGGAGATCTGGCGCGATTGGTGAATTACAGCAGAAGCCACCTGAGCCGGGTGGAGACGGGGAACAAACGGCCCACCGAGGGACTGGCCCGGCGGTGTGACGAGGTTCTGGACGCGCAGGGCAGCCTCTCCCAACTGGTCGCCCGGCCGCCGCGGCGGCAACGGGGGCGTATCAGTCCCGCTCAACTTCCCAGGAACATCTCCGACTTCACGGGGCGCACCGATGTCTTCGGGGAGCTGGACAGGATGCTCGCCGAGGTGGATCGGCAGCATGACGGGCAGGCGGTCGTCACGCTGGTGGACGGGGCGGCCGGTGTGGGCAAGACGGCCACCGTCGTGTACTGGGGCCATCAGGTCAGGGCCCGGTTTCCCGACGGTGTGCTCTTCGCCGATCTTCAGGGGTTCGGCCCTCGGGGACGCAGCTCCGACAGCAGAGACGTGCTGCGGAACTTCCTGACGGTCCTGGGCGCCACGGGCGATTCGCTCCCGGACGACGTACAGCACCTGGCCGCCGACTACCGCAGCATGCTCGCCGGAAAGCGGCTGCTGATCGTTCTCGACAACGCGTTCAGCGCGGAACAGGTCCGCCCGCTGCTGCCCGCCTCCCCGCGCTGCATGACGGTGATCACCAGCAGGAGCCGGCTGGCCGGACTGGTCGCCCGGGAAGGGGCGCACCGCGTCACCGTGCCGTATCTGACCGAGGCCGAGTGCGCCGAACTGCTCTCGCGTATCAGCGGATTGCCGTCCGTACGCGGGAATACGCGGTGCAGATACCCATTCCTTCCGCTGGCGCTGCGCATCGCCGTGGAGCGCATGGACGCCGTGGGCGGGATCGAGTTGTGCGAACAGCGCAACCCGGACTCGATCCTCACCTCTCTGCGTACGGTCAACGACGAGACCAGCACCATGTACACGGTGCTTTCCTGGTCGTACCACTACCTCCAGCCGGAAGTGGCCCGGGCCTTCCGCCTGCTCGGCACGAGGACGGCCGATCCCTTCACCGTCGCCGAGGCGGCGGAATTGCTGAGGACCGACGTGGTGCACTCCCGGAAGGTGCTCGACTCTCTGGTGGACATTCATCTCCTGGAGCCCGCTTCCCCCTCGGAATACCGCTTCGAGGGAATGGTCAGGGCGTTCGCCCGCGAATGTGTGCGGCGGCACGAAGGACCGGTGGAGCGGGCCGGATGACCCGGACAGCCGTCACGGCTCGGACCGCGGCGGTGGCGGCTCGGACGACGACAGGCCGTCCAACCCGGCCCCGCCGACGGGGCCGGACCCGCCGACGGGCACGGGAACGGCGTCGGCCTCGTCCGGGCAGTCGGCCTCGGTGGCCTGGACCGTACGCCGGCCGGACCCGTCCGCGACGGTCAATTCGGCCGGGTCCGGGTCGGGTGTCTCCAGCGCCCGGGCGGCGGCCACGGTGCAGGCCAGCTGGTTCACGCCGAGCCGCGGGAGACGGTCCTGCCCCGTCAGCTCGACCAGGACCCGGTCGCCGTCCACGGTGACCCGGGGCCGGCGGCCGGACGGCGGCACCGGCAGTTCGGTGGTCACTCCACCGAGGGCCTCGGCGGGCTGGGGGCCGCGGAACGCGAGGTCGACGGCGGTGGTGACATCGAAGGAGGTGACCCCCTCGGAGCGCATCACCGGATACAGAGCCGCGTCCTTGACCAGGTAGATCAGGAGAATGGGGCGTGCGCCGGTGGCCGGTTCGCCGACCTCCACGACACCGGTGCCGGGGATCCGGCAGCCGGCCGCGAGCAGGAGCGGCGTGGCCGAGGCGAGCAGCAGCGCGGCGGCCCGGCGGCTGCGGGGTGTGCGGGTCATGCGCGCTCCTCCGGACCGTGGTCATGGGATACGGGTGGGGGCTCGGCCGGTTCGGCCGGCGGCGGGATCTCGACGGTGAAGACGGCGCCGCCCTCCGGCCGGTTCGCGGCCCGGATGGTGCCCCCGTGCAACTGGACGTTCTCCGCCGTGATGGCGAGCCCCAGACCGCTCCCCTCGGTGCGGGTCCTGGCGGTGTCCGACTTGTAGAAGCGGTCGAAGACATGCGGGAGGACGTCGCCGGGGATGCCGGGACCGCTGTCCGTCACCTCGATGACGGCCCGCCCGCCGGAGCCCTCGTACAGCCGTACCCGTACGGGGCGTGCGCCGTGCCGCAGCGCGTTGGCGACCAGGTTCGCGACGACGACGTCGAGGCGGCGCGGGTCGGCCCGGAATCGCAGGGCGTCCGGGGGCGGCAGCTCGGTCTCCACGGTCTCGGTCCAGCTGCGGGCGGCGAGCGTGCGGCGCAGGGACTCGGCGAGATCGATGTCGTCCCGGTGGAGTTCGGCCGCTCGGGCGTCGAAGCGGGAGATCTCCATGAGGTCGTCGACGAGCCGGGCGAGCTTGAGGGTCTCCTGGCTGATGAGACGTACAGCGGTAGCGGTGTCCGGGTCGAGCCGGCCGGCGTCCTCGTCCAGTACGTCGGTGACGGCGGCCATGGCGGCCAGCGGGGTGCGCAGTTCGTGGGAGACGTCCGAGGCGAAGTGGCGGGCCCGGGCCTCCATCCGGCGCAGTTCCGCGACGGAGTGGTCCAGCGCGGTGGCCGTCTCGTTGAACGTCCGGGAGAGGTCGGCCAGTTCGTCCGAGCCGTGGACCGAGAGCCGGGTGTCGAAGCGGCCCTCCGCCATGGACCGGGCGGCGCGCCGCAGTTCCCGTACGGGGCGCAGCACCCCGCGCGCGGCGAGCAGGGCGAGGAGCACCGCCAGGCCGAGCGCGGGGTACGTGGCGCGCTGGACTGCGGAGACCAGGGCGTTGACGTACGCCTCCTCGTCGCTCTGGGAGACGATCAGGAAGACGGCGAGGCCGGAGTGGGCGGCCGGGCGGCCCTGGGGGCCGGCGTAGGTGACGGGCAGGCCGACGACGAGGACGGAGGTGTTCCGCGTGGGAACGCGCTGGAAGACCGTGGCGGACTTCGTGGAGGCCGCCCGTCGCAGCTCGGGGGTGAGTTCGGTGAAGCGGTCGTCCGGGGACGAGGTGGCGCGCAGGTCCCGGTAGGTGGTCAGGATCCGCCACCCGTCGGAGCGGCCCGCGCGGGCCACTTCCTGGGTGAACCACTCCAGGTCCCGCTGTCCGGCCGGCAGCCTGAGCGCGGGTGCCGCGCTGTTCACCCGCTCGCGGAACTGTTGGACGACGGTGTCCTGGCTCTGCTGGAGCACGCCGGTGCGCGCCTCGCGGAAGGTCAGGGCGCCGCTGGTGAGGGTGCCGGCGACGGCGACGAGGGTGAAGGCGACCACGAGGCGGACGCGCAGTCCGCGGACCCGCGGGATCAGGCGGATCCGGGAGGCCAGAGGGCGTATGCCGGGAAGTCTCATCGAGGGCTCGGACGCTCGGCTCTCAGCGGGACCGGAAGCGGTAGCCGAAGCCGCGTACGGTCTGGACGTATCGCGGCGCCCCGGAGGGCTCGGCCATTTTGAGGCGCAGGCGCTTCACGCAGGCGTCCACGAGTCTGATGTCGCCGTGGTAGCTGTGTTCCCAGACGGCTTCGAGGAGTTGCTGACGGCTGAAGACCTGTCCGGGCGAGGCCGAGAGGGTGAGCAGGAGCCGCATCTCGGACAGGGCGAGCGGGACGGGTTCGCCGTGGAGGGTGATGTCGAGTCCGGCACGGTCGATGACCAGGTCGCCGTGGCGTTCGATCCGCGGGGCTCCGTCGCCGTTGCCGGCGGAGTCGCCGATCCGGCGCAGTACGGCCCTGATCCGGGCTTCGAGGACGCGGGCCTGGACGGGTTTGACCACGTAGTCGTCGGCCCCCGCCTCCAGGCCGACGATGACGTCCACGTCGTCGCCGCGCGCGGTGGCCATGATGATGGGCACCTGGCTGCCGGTCCGGATCCTGCGGCAGACGTCGAGCCCGCTCATCCCCGGCAGCATCAGGTCGAGGACCACGACGTCGGGACGGAACCGCCGGAGCTGTTCGAGCCCGAGCTCCCCTGTCGCGACGGCCTCGACGTCGTGGCTCTGGCGGCGCAGGGCGAGCTGTACGCCCTCGCGTACGGCGGGGTCGTCTTCGATGAGCAGGACACGTGGCATGCCGACAGTATCCGCACCTCCGGGCGGCGGGCCCGGCGCGAGAGGTGCGACGGGGGCAACTGTTACGCGACGATCATATGAAACCCTGCACAGACATGCGTTATGGGTTCGTTATCCCATGGTCCAGGTTTGAACACACCGCGCGCGCAGCCTCTCCTTCCATGATCCAGCGCACCTCCCATGCCCGGCCGCGCGGCGGGCGCCGCCGCCGTCCCAAGCGATCCGCCCGGGCCGGGCGGGCCCACAAAGCACCGCTCGTCGCGGGGGTCACCGCCGTCACGGCGCTGGCGGTCATCGGTCTCGCCGTCACGGGGCAGGGGCGCGGCGGGGACGGGGGCGCGGCGGCGCCGCGGAACGACGCGCCCGCGGCGGCCCCACCGTCGCCTTCCCCCTCGCCGTCCCGCTCCGCGGACACGGCACCGGGCTCCGGCACGGGCTCCGGGGCATCGTCGGAGGCCAAGGCGCCGAAGCCGACGGAGTCGCCGGGCCCCTCACGGTCCGCCGGGTCGCCGGCGGCGGAGCGGTCGGGGGCCGGCATCCCGAAGAGCGGGCCGGGAACGTTCACCACGGCGGGCGCGGGCAGCGGAACGGCCGGCGGCGGGCGGATCGTGACCTACTCCGTCTCGGTCGAGGACGGGCTGAAGGAGTCCGCCGCCGCGACCGCCGCGGAAGTGGACAGGATCCTGGCCGATCCGCGGGGCTGGACGGCCGACGGCGCCACCGGCTTCCGGCGGGTCGCGGGCGGCACGGCCGACTTCGTCGTCCAGCTCGCGACGCCGGACACCGTCGACCGGGTCTGCGGCGAGTACCAGTTGGACACCGGCGGCGAGGTCAACTGCAACGTCGGCCGGCACGTGATGGTGAACCTCAAGCGCTGGCGGCTGGCCACCCCGGCCTACGCCCACGACGTGTCCTCGTACCGCGCGCTGATCATCAACCACGAGGTCGGCCACTTCCTCGGACACGGCCACGAGACCTGCGCCGGGGCGGGAAAGCCCGCTCCCGCGATGATGCAGCAGATCAAGGGGTTGCGCGGGTGCGTCATCAACGCCTGGCCCTACGCGGCGGACGGCACCCCGATCACCGGCCCTCCCGTTCCGTGACCTCCGCCCCACGGCCGACCGGAAGCTCCAGTTCGGGGCGGTCCCACGGCACGGCGGGCGGGCGCGCGGCCACGGTGCCGGTTCGCCGGGCGCCGACGCGGCGGTAGAAGTCCTCGGCGGGCGGGTGCGCGACCACCCGTACGGTGTCGAGCCCCGCCGCCCGCGCCCGCTCGGCGAGATGCTCGACGAGCCGGCGCCCGATGCCGAGCCCCTGGGCGTCGTCGGCGACGAACATCAGGTCCAGCTCCGGCGGTTCGAGGACGAGCGCGTAGAAGCCGAGCACCCGGCCGTCGCCGTCGGCGGCCACATGCACCTCGTGGGCCTCGATGTAGTCCTGGCCCACCCGGTATCCGGCGACCATCGAGGCGTAGGGGCCCTCGTAGGCGCGGGAGCGCCGGACCAGCCTGGTGAGCCGCCCGGCGTCGCCGGCGGTGGCCCGCCTGATCGTCACGGCCGCCGCGCGCGCCCCGCCCCTCGGGCGCGTAAGTCTCGATCCCATGACGAGAGTATTACGCATGGTGCGGGACGGGGGCGACGCGGGAGCCCTTCACCCCGCGATACGAACACGGGGACGCCCGGCCCCTCTTACGGGCCATCGTGGGGCGTCGGCCGCGTGGCGCCCACGGGGCGCGGGCAGAGTACCCGGCAGGGTGGGGCCGGGCCGGGCCGGGCCGCCGTGCCGCACCCGGGGGCGCACGGCACCTTCCAGAGGTCCGGACCAGCTGGCACGTTCTTTCTTTGCCATCGGGTTATTGGCATGAACCTGTCGGACGGTCAGCATGGAAGGGATCCCCGCTACGCGCGTCAATTCCCCCCACGGCACACCGATTTCGGGAGAATTCCATGGCAGCCCACGGCCCCACCGCGCCGCTCGGCCCCACCTCGGCCCACCCCGCCTCGTCCCACCCCGCCCCGTCCCGCCGGGCCCTGCTCAGGTCGGGGGCGTATCTGGGCGCCGCGGCGCTCGGGCTCGGCGTCGCGGGCACTGCGGTCGCCGGGGCGGTCGCCCCGGCGGCCGGGGCCGCCCCCGCGGCCGGGCCGGCCGGCCGCCGTGCCGCCGTCGCCTATCCGCCGACCCACTGGATCCCGGCCAGCACCTCCAACTACACCGTCGCCTCCCGCCCGACGCAGTACTCCGTCGACTACGTCGTGATCCATGTGACGCAGGAGACCTTCCCGGACGCGAGGGACATCTTCCAGAACCCGGCCAAGAAGGTGTCGGCGCACTACATGGTGGCCTCGGCCGACGGGTACATCGGACAGTTCGTGCGCGAGAAGGACGTCGCCTGGCACGCCGGCAACTGGGACTACAACACTCGCAGCATCGGTATCGAGCACGAGGGGTGGGTCGACCGGCCCGCCTACTTCACCGACGCGCTGTACGCCGCGTCCGCGGCCCTCACCGCGGCCGTCTGCGACCGGTACGGCATCCCCAAGACGCGTGCGCACATCATCGCGCACAGCGAGGTGCCGGGGGCCACGCACACCGACCCCGGAAGGTACTGGGACTGGGCCCGCTACCTCGACCTCGTCAACGCCTGACCCCCGCGCCCCGCCCGCCCCGCCCGGCCGGTACGTCGGCGGGGCGGGACAGGCTTTCAGGGGCAAGATGTCGGACGCGGGGCGTCAGGGGCGGCGGCTCCCCGGCCTCAGCCGTGACCGACCGTCAGCGGGTCGAAGGCGATCCGGGTCCGCGATCCGTCGTCGGTCCACCGGACCTCGATCGTCCCGCCGTCCACCGTCACCTCGCTCACCGCGCCGGACAGCGGGGCCGCGCCGGGCTCCGCCGTGAGGGTCGCGAGGGCGGCGAACAGCGCCGTGCCCTCGGCCGGCCCGGTCAGTTCGGGCACCACCGCCCAGCGGGTGAACGCCGTTCCCTGCGGGGCCCGTCGCTCCTCCGGCTCCGCGGCCCAGCCGTGCAGCCCGCGCAGGGCGGACCGTACCTCCTCGCCGGGACCGGTCGCCCAGCCCGTCTGGCGGAGCCGCGCGCCCGGCGGTGCGCCCACCACCCGGTGCACCCGCAGCTCGTACCGCCCCCGGGCCACCGTGACGCTCTCCACCCGCAGCCCGGGCACCATGGGCGCGCCGGAGGCGAAGACCGGGCGGTGCCAGGAGGCCGCCCAGCCCCAGCCGTCCCCGCCGCCCGCGCCCAGCGGATGGATCCGGCGACGGCCGCTGGAGCGGCCCGAGAGCTCCAACGCCACATGGTTGTCGGCGACGTTGGCGGCGGCGGTGGGGCCGGTGCCGGTCGAGTAGGCGCCCCGGCTGTAGTGCGGATCGTCCGGCACCCCCGCTTCGCCCTCGTGCGGACGGATGTGGTCGCTGCCGTGGTTGTGCAGCCGTACGATCCCGTCCGCGCGGGTCGACTGGACGAGCAGGCCCGGTACGGGCAGGGCCAGCACCCGGTCGGGGCCCTCGCTCGGCGCGGGCTCCTCCGGGGCCGTCCACAGCGGATGGTCCTCGGGGGCGAGGAGCGCGACGAACGCCTTGGACGCCCAGTACGGGGAGGCGGGGCCCGAGTAGTACTGGAGCGTCGCGTCGTGCGGGCCGTGCCAGCCCAGGCTCAGCAGCCCGTCGTCACCGGTCGCCCCCCGGTCCAGGAAGTACCGCAGCGCCCCGCTCACCAGCCGGCGCGACACCCCGGGGGCGAGCGGCGTGTGTCCGGTGACGGCGCCGAGGCCGACCGCCGCGCTCGCCGCGAACCGGTAGGTGAGCGAGCGGCCGAAGTGCAGCGGCGCGCCGTCCCCGCCGAAGAGCAGGGAGAAGCCGTCGAGGTGGGCGCGGAGCCGGGCGCCGTGGTGCGCGGACGCCTCGGCGTCGCCCGCGAGATGGGCGTCGAGCATCGGATAGAGGTGCAGGGCCCAGCCGTTGTAGTGGTCGAAGGCGCGGCTGTCGCCGTCGGCGTACCAGCCCTCGCCGCGGTACCAGCTCTCCAGCAGGGTGAGCGCCCGCTCCCTGGCGCGTGACGTCTCGGCGTCACTGCGGCCGACGGACTCCAGGAACCCGGCCACGGAGTACGGGAAGAGATACCAGTTGTTGGGGGCGGGGGTGTGGCGCAGGGAGCCGCGCAGCCACTCCTCGGCACGGTCCTGGACGCCGGGGTCCAGCCGGTCCCAGAGCCAGGGCGCGGTCAGCCGCAGGCCGAGGGCGACCGACGCGGACTCGACCATGGGCTGGCCCTGTACGTGGTGGTCGAGGATGAGCGGCCAGGACTCGGTGTCGTCCCGGCCGGGGGTACGGGTCCCCGCCGCGAGTCCGTCCGCGTACCGTTCGAGCCAGCCGTGCGGGTCCTTGCCGCCCGCGCCCGCGACCCGGAAGGCGGCGGCCAGGAACGTACGGGCGTAGCCTTCGAGCCCGTCGGAGCGCACGCCGGAGCGCGAGGGCCGTCCCGGCAGGTCGAGCAGGGCGTTGCCGGGGGTGGCCCAGCGCCAGGCGGCGCGCAGGAGTCCGTCGGCGGCGGCCTCCCAGTGGGCCCGGGTGTAGCCGGTGCGGGGGCTCAGTACCCGGTCGTCGGAGGGGAGTTCGAAGGCGGGCCCGGCGGAGGCGGGGCTCCCGGGGCCGGGGTCGCCGGAGGCGGAGGGGACGGAGGCGGGGGTGGCGTGGGGTGCGGTCATGCGAGGAATGCCAGCCTTTCGCGTCGTACGGGGTGGACGAAGCCTTCGCCCGCCGCCCAGCGGGTGACCTCACCGACCGCCAGGTCGGCGAGCCGGCGCAGCTCGTTGCCCTGCGAGCCCGCGAGATGCGGGGTGATGATCGCGTTCTCGCACGTCCAGAGCGGATGTCCGGGCGGCAGGACCTCGGGGTCGGTGACATCGAGGACGGCCCGGATGCGCTCGGCGAGCAGGACGTCGGTGAGGGCGTCCTGCTCGACGACGGCGCCGCGCGAGGTGTTGACGAGCACGCTGTCGGGGCGCATGGAGGTGAGGAGTTCACGGCTGACGAGGCCGCGTGTGGCGGGCAGCAGCGGAGTGTGGACGCTGACCACGTCGCTCTGTGCGAAGAGTTCGGCGAGTCCGACCGGGTGCGCGCCGAGCGCGGTCGCCTCCGCGTCGCCGACGTACGGGTCGTGCAGCAGGATCCGCAGGTCGTACGGGCGGAGCAGTTCGATCACCCGGCGGCCGATCAGCGAGGCCGAGAGGATGCCCACGGTGCGGCCGTAGTTGCCGATGTGGGAGGGGATCCGCAGCCAGTCGCCGCGGTCATGGGTGGCGCGCAGATCGCGGGCGCGCTCCAGCACCCGCTTGCCGGAGAGCAGGATCATCGCGACGGTGTACTCCGCGACGGGCAGGGCGTTGGCGGCGGCGGCCGAGGAGACCTCGATGCCGCGTTCCCAGCACGCCTCGGTGACATGGGAGCGGATCGTGCCGGCGGTGTGCACCACGGCCCGCAGCCGGGGCGCCGCCGCCAGGGCCGCCGCGTCCAGGGGCGGGCAGCCCCAGCCGGTGACGAGGAGTTCCACGTCCGCGAGCGTGGCGCGGGCCCGGTCGGTGGTGAGGTCGTCGAGGACGGGGGGTGGGGTCAGCGCGCAGACCGCGCCGAGGGCGGCCAGGCTCTCCGGGTCGAGGACGGCCGCCGCGGCCTGGGGTGACATGGCGAGCGCGGCGCGCGGACGGGTGCGTGCGGTCGGGGTGGGGGGCATCTCTCTCCTGGTACGGGTGGTACAGGACGGCGGTCCTGCCTGGCCGGGCGGCTGTTCCCGCGGCGCCGCTACTTGACGGAGCCCGCGGTGAGTCCGGACTTCCAGAAGCGCTGGAGCAGAACGAAGGCCAGGATCAGCGGCAGGATCGCGAGCAGCGAGCCCATGATCACCACGGGGTAGTACTCCGGGGAGACGGAGGCGGAACTGTTCCAGGTGAAGAGGCCGAGGCTCACCGGATACAGGTCCTGGTCCGAAAGCATCACCATGGGGAGGAAGAAGTTGTTCCAGATGGTGGTGAGCTGGAAGAGGAAGAGGGTGACGAGCCCGGGGCCGAGCATCCGCAGGGCGACCCGTACGTAGGTGGTCAGTTCGCCGGCGCCGTCGACCCGGGCCGCTTCGAGTACTTCGTTCGGCACGTACCCCTGGCTGAAGATCCGGCCGAGATAGACGCCGAAGGGGTTGAAGAGCACGGGGATGAAGACGGCCCAGAAGGTGTTCACCAGGCCCGTGCCCGAGGCCATCAGGTAGAGCGGCAGCGCGAGGACGGTCTGCGGGACCATCACCGCGGCGAGGACCAGCCCGAACAGCTTCTCCTTGTGCGGGAAGTGGTACTTGTCGAAGGCGTAGCCGCAGGCGATGGAGATCAGGGCGCCGAGCGCGGCGCCGACGACCGCGTACAGCAGGCTGTTGCCGTACCACCGCCCGTACAGCCCGCCGTCCATGGCGAACAGGTCCTTCATGTTCTGCAGGAAGGAGAAGTTGCCGGCGGAGAGCAGATCGCTGCTGAACAGGGCGTCGCGGTTCTTGCCCGCGGCGAGCACCAGCCAGAGCACCGGCAGCAGGGTGTAGAGCACGGAGACGCCGACGACGAGGTTGACGACGGCGCGGCCGAGGAGGGGCGGGCGCGGTGGGCCGCCGCGGGTGACGGCCGGCAGCGGGGTGCGCGGGGCGGTGCTCGTCGCGCTCGTGACACTCATCGGGCGGCCTCCTCTGTGGCGTTGACGCGGTTGGTCCAGCGGGTCACGCCGTAGGAGAGGGCGACGGTGAAGACCAGCAGGACGACGGAGGCCGCCGCGGCCAGGCTGTAGTTGTTACGGGTGAACGCCGCGTCGTAGATGTACATGCTGGGCGAGAAACGCGAGTTGATCATCGGTGTGGACTCGCTGAGCAGCATCGGCTCGGTGAAGAGCTGGAGGGCGAAGATGAGGGTGAACATGGCCACCATCACGATCGAGGGACGCACCAGCGGTGTCTTGACCTGCAAGGCGGTACGGACCGGTCCCGCGCCGTCGACGACGGCCGCCTCGATGACCTCGCGGGGTACGGCCTGGAGCGCGGCGTAGAAGACGACCATGTTGTAGCCCAGGTTGCTCCAGAGCGCGATGTTCACGATGGACGGCAGCACGGTGTTGACACCGAGGAAGTCGATGGTGATGTCGGCCTTGCCGAAGAAGTCGATGATCGGGCTGATGCCGGGGGTGTAGAGGTAGAGCCAGATGAGGGCGGCGATGATGCCGGGCACGGCGTGCGGCAGGAAGAGTCCGAGCTGTGCCCAGGAACGCAGCCGTACCACCCCGGAGTCGAGCAGCAGGGCCAGCACGAGGGCGCCGATCACCATCAGGGGGATGTAGATCACGCAGTACAGGGCGACGGTGCCGAGTCCGCCGAGGAAGGTCGGGTCGGTCAGGACGGCGGCGTAGCTGCGCAGTCCGACGAAGACGGTCCGTTCGGGGCCGAAGCCGAGGCCCGGCTGGTCGTTGCTGAAGAAGCTCAGCCAGACGGCCGTGCCGACGGGGATCAGGAAGACCGTGACGAGAAGGGCGAAGAAGGGGGTCATCAGGACCCCGCACGCGCCGAGTTCACGGCGCCGGGCCGACTTCCGGGTGGAGCGGGCGGTGGTCGCGGGGCCGCCGGGGCCGCGGCTCGCGGTGGACCGTGGGGTGCTGCCGGACGCCGGGGGCCTGGGGGTGGCGATTGGGCTGGTCATGGGATTGGTCATGAGGTGTCACCTGCCTCTCGAGTGCTGGGACGGGGGTGGAGGGGCGCGGTGCTCAGGTGCTGCGTTCGGTGGTGGTGAGGCCCAGGGCCTTGAGGTCCGGCATGGTGCCGTCCTGCGCCGCGCGCACCGCCGAGATCAGGGAGCCCCGCCCCCCGCTCGCCCGGGCGAACCCGTCCTGCATGACCCGCCCGGTGGCGCTCGACCGGGGGCCCCAGATCCAGCCGTCGCGGATCGTGTGCGCCTGCTGCTCGAAGAGGGTGTAGATGTCCTGACCGCCGTAGTAGCCGCGGTCGAAGGCCTCGCGGCCGACGGCGATCAGACCGGGCGCCGCCGGGTACTGGCTGCTGGCGCCGCTGGAGAGCCGGGCCCGGAGGGCGTCGGGGTGGGAGATCTGCCACTCGATGAACTCCATGGCGGCCTCCGGGTGGCGGCTGTCCTTGGTGATCGCGAAGGTGGAGCCGCCGTGGGTACCGACGGCGGGCCGGTCGACGTCCCACTGCGGGAGCGGGACGATCTTCCACAGCCCCTTCTGGCCGGGCTGCTTGTTCATCTGCGCCCCGGCTTCCCAGGCCCCGGTGAGCCGGGTGAGGACGAGGCCGTTGCCGATCTGGGCGTCGCTCTGCCGGCTGTTGACGGCGTTCATGAAGACCAGGTCGTCGTCGATCATCCGCTGCCAGTACGCGGCGACGCGGCGGGTCGGCTCGTCGGCGAGCGAGACGTTCCAGGCGCCGCCCGCCGTGTCGAACCACTGGGCGCCGGCCTGCCAGGACCACGCGCCGAACTGGGTGAAGCCGTCCGTGGGGAAGAGCACCAGCCGGCGGTCCCCGGCCTTGCGGCGTACGGTCCTGGCGAGGGACTCGAACTCCTCCCAGGTGCGGGGCAGGTCGAGGCCGTACTTCTCGAAGAGGTCGACGCGGTAGTGCATCACCATCGGCTCGATGTCGAGCGGCAGACTGAAGATCCGCTTCTCGAAGGTGGTCAGGCTCAGCGCCTGCGGCAGCAGCTTCGCCCGCAGCCCGTCGCTGACCAGGTCCGTGATGTCCCGGGCGACGCCGTCGATGGCGAAGCCGGGGACCTGGGGATATTCCAGCGTGGCGACATCCGGGGCGTTGCCCGCCCGGGCGGCGTTGCTGAGCTTCGCGTAACCGCCGGCGTCCCCGGAAGGGATCTGCTGGAAGTCGACCTGGATGGTGTCGTGGGACTTGTTGAACGCGTCCACGACCTCCTGACTGCCGCGCAGCGCGGACCAGAAGGTGATGTGTGTGGCTTTTCCGCTGGTGCTGGTGGTGCTCGCGCTGCCCGATCGGGTGTCCGCGCCGCCCCCGGTGCAGGCGCCCAGGGCACCTGTCAGGGGCAGCGCGGCGATCGTGGCCAGCACGGATCGACGGCTCTGTCGACCAGGCATGGGGGCCTCCCGCGGCTCCGGTTCGAGACACGGGGAATCCTGATCGGCTGATCACAATTGGTCAATAGACCGCTCAGAAGAAAGTTGAAACAGTCAAACGCTCACTTCTGGACGGGGATCGAGGCGGGGATCGAGGCGGGGATCGGAGCCGGAAGCGGCGAGGCGGTCGGCACGTCCGACGGCAGCTCCGTCGACGCACCTTCCAGCACGTCGGACGGCACGGCGGGCGGCACGTCGGACAGCACGGCGGGCGGACGCTGGGTCGAACCGCGGACCTTCAGCTCCGGCAGCAGCTCGATCCTGCGTACGGGGACCGCCACGCCCACCGGCCGGGAGAGCCGGTGCACCAGCAGTTCCGCCGCCGCCCGGCCGACCTCGGCCTTCGGCGGGGCCACCGCCGTCAGCGGGATGGAGCCCAGCGCGGCGACCACGTCGTCGTACGCGACGACCGAGCAGTCCCGCGGCACCCGTACGCCCCGCTCCGCGAGGCCCTGGACCAGCATCAGGGCGTCCACGTCGCCGTGCAGCAGCGCCGCGGTGGCGCCGTGCTCGCGCAGCAGCCCCGCGAGGTCCAGCGGGCTGCGGCCCCGGCTCGGGCGCATGTCCTCCCCGGTGCCGGAGACCGGGCCGGGCACCGCGTCGGGCGAGGAGAGCGCCGTCGTCCAGTCCGTGACCTCGGGCCGGTCGGCGGCGATGCGGGCGAACGCCGCGCGGACGCTGCGCGCCGTGGGGCTGTCGTCGCGGGCGGCCAGCACGATACGGCGGTGGCCCAGGCGAACGAGGTGGTCGACGGCCAGATGCACGCCGTACCAGTGGTCCGAGCAGACCGTGTCCAGGGCGTGCAGCGCGCTGCCGGGGCGGGGCCGCCGCTCCATCAGGACGGTCGGCACGCCGACCTCGGCGAGCCAGCCGTAGTCCGCCTCCTCCGCCGCGGCGCTGCGCCACCTCGGGGCGATCAGCAGACCCCGCGCCCCGCCCTCCAACGCCCGTTCCACCAGCGGCCGTTCGGCTCCGGGGGCCTGCGGGGCGATGTGCAGGGCGACCCGGAATCCGGCCGCCTCCAGCACGGGTCTGGCGCCGTACGCCGCCTCGTACAGGTACGAGTGGCGCTCCGGCACCACCAGGGCGACCGCGCCGCCCTCGGCCTGAGGTTCGGACGGGCGCGCCGCCGGGGCCGCCGCCTCCTCGACGGACCCGACCGCTCGTGCCACGCCGTGGCCGCGCCGCAGCCGGCCCGCACGGGTCAGCTCCTCGACGTCCCGCCGTACCGTGACGACGGAGACCTCCAGCTCGGCGGCGAGCACGCTGACCTTGACCGCGCCGCGCGATTCCACCACCGCGAGGATCCGCTGCCGCCTGAGTTCGACCGGCTCCCGCATACCGCCTGCCCCCTAGGGTCTGTTCCGCCACCGCTCGCCGTACCACGCGCTTGTTCGTTTGATTGTTTCGTATGAGCACTTGGAGCGGCAGCATAGCGACAGGTCGTCCGCGGGCACGGACCGGCGGAGGGGGGTCAGCCCGTGGTCTCCTCCTCCAGCGCGGCGATGTGCCTCCGCAGTACGGTCCGGGCCTCGGCCAGCTGCGCTGCGGACGCGGCGGCGGAGGGGAAGCCCTCGGGCAGGGCGTCCAGCACGGCCGTGTGGACGGCGGCACGGCGGGTGTAGCGGCGGGACGGCGGGAGCCGGAAGAGGGCGGCGACCAGCCGGTCGGCGGCCTCGGTGTCGTGGACCGCGTCCCAGGCGGCGCGCTCGGGTCCGGCCCCGGCGGGCGGGGCCGGCGGGGTGCGCCGCAGCTCCGCGGTGGCGGCCTCGTCGAGCACGGGGCGGCCGTCGGCCCCGGGGGTGACGGCGACTCCGTACGTGGCCGCCGCGGCCCGTTCGGTGACCAGCCCGCGCCCGAGGTCGGCGAGGACGGCGCGCGGGTCACGGGTCCAGGGGTCCCCGTAGCCGCCCGCGCCGGAGGTGCGCAGGGTGACGGTGTCGCCGCGGCGCAGCGCGACCATGTCGATCTTGGTGTACCGGCGCTCGCCGGGCAGGCCCTCGTTGATGACGAGTTCGGCGGGCGCCCCCGGGCCGCCGCCCGCGGTGCCCCAGGGGCGGAAGCGCATCCGCTCCAGGCCGCGGGCGAGCAGCCTGCTGTCGTCGCCGAGGACGCGGAAGACGAGTTCGAGGCCGCAGCCGCCGCGCCACCGTCCCGGGCCACCGGAGTCGGGGCGCAGCGCGTAGCGGAGGATCTGGGCGCCGATCTCGGTCTCGACGGTCTCCACGGGGTTGTTGGCGAGGTTGGAGATGCCGCTGTCGCGGCCGTCGACGCCGTCCGCGCCGTCGCGGGCGCCGGTGCCGCCGACCATGGGTTCGAGGACCTGGACGTTCTGGCCGCCGCCCGGCGCGCTCTCGGCGACGACGACAGGCACGACGAGGCCGCTGCTGGCGGCGGGCATCACCTCGGGCGCGGCGAGGCCGAGCGCCCCGCCGAGGGCGTCGTTGACGCGGGAGGCGGTGGCGTGCCGGATGCCGACGGCGGCGGGCGGCGTGGCGTTGACGACGGAGCCCTCGGGGGCGGTGACGGTGACCGGCCTGATCAGCCCGCCGTTGAGCGGGATGCCCGGGTCGAGGGTGCAGATCAGGGCGAGGACGCGGGTGGTGATCCAGGCGTGCGCGCGGCCGTGGCTGGCGATGTTGAACGCGGCGTCGACCTGGGGGTCGGTGCCGGTGAAGTCGAGGTGCAGGGCGCCCCGGTCGAGCGTGGCCGTGACCGAGATCCGGACGGGCACCGGAGAGACGGCGTCGTCGTCGAGGTAGTCGGTGAACCGGTAGGTGCCGTCCCGCAGGGTGGCGAGCGCGGCGGTCGCTTGGTCGGCGGTGTGGTCGACGAGGTCGGTGTGGGCGGCGGCGACATCGGCGGCGCCGTGCTGCGCGACGACCCGGGCCAGCCGCTCTCGGCCGGTGCGCAGGGCGGCGAGCATGGCGCGCAGGTCCCCGTCGTTGGCCTCGGGGGTGCGGCTGTTGGCCTGGAGGAGCGCGGCGATGTCGCGGCTGGGCTCACCGGCCCGCAGGAGCTTGACCGGCGGTATCCGCAGGCCCTCCTGGTAGATCTCGTGGTTGGTGGGGGCCAGGCTGCTGGGGACCCGGCCGCCGATGTCGGAACAGTGGATGAACGCCCACCCGTAGCCGATGATCCCGCCGTCGTGGAAGTACGGCTCGATGAGCTGGATGTCGGTGAGGTGGGTGGCCAGACCGCCCGAGGTGTACGGGTCGTTGGTGACGATGACGTCGCCGGGCTCCAGCGGTCCGACGTGGTCGACGGCCGTACGGACGTCGAGTCCGACGAAGCCGGAGACGCCGATGCCGCGCGGGTAGGCGGTGAAGGCGCCGTCGGGTCCGGCGAGCGCGCAGCAGAAGTCGGCGGTCTCCTTGACGTACAGCGAGCGGCTGGTGCGCTGGAGGGTGAGGCACATCTCCTCGGTGAGGGCGCCGAGTTTGTTGCCGATGATCTCCAGGGTGACCGGGTCGAGCGTCATGGTCGGGGGTGTCCTTGCCTTGCCGTGGCGTGCTGTGCTGGTGGTCAGGAGTGCCGGAGCCGGAGGTTGCCGAGCGGGTCGACGGTGGCCGACCAGCGGGGCGGTACCAGCACGGTGGTGTCGTCCTGTTCGATCACGGCCGGTCCCGTGAGGGTGTGCCCGGTGCGCAGCGCGTCGCGCCGGTGGACGTCGGCGGTGACGCGTTCTCCGGCGAGCAGGACGGTGCGGTGGCCGTCGGGCGCGGGCGGTGGGCCGCCGGCCGGGGCGGCCTCGGCGGGGGCGGTGGCGAGATCGGATCCGGCGGCGCTGATGGCGAGCCGGGCGGTGCCGAGCCGGACGGCCGCGGCGGCGTCGCGGAAGCCGTAGAGCCGTTCGTGTTCCCGGTGGAACGCCTCGGTGAGCGCGGCCAGGGTGAGCCGGTCGGGCAGCGGTACGCGCAGCTCGTACGCCTGGCCGGTGTAGCTCATGTCGGCGGCCAGGGTGAGGACGGGCGGGGCGCTCGCGGGGCCCTGCTCGGCGAGCCAGGCACGGGCCCGTCCTTCGAGCCCGGCGAGGATGTCGCGGAGTGCGGCGACGGTGGTGTCGTCGAGGTCGCGGCGGAGGCTGCGGGCGAAGTCGCGGCGCAGGTCGGCGCCGACCGCGCCGAGCGCGCAGAAGGTGGCGGCGGCGGGCGGGACGACGATCTCGCGGATGCCGACCTCCTCTGCGAGCACGGCCGCGTGGGTGGGGCCCGCGCCGCCGAACGGCACGAGGGTGAACTCGGCGGGGTCGAGGCCGCGTCCGGCGAGGGTCTTCTGGAGTTCGACGGCCATGCCGGCGGTGGCGACCCGCAGCGCGCCGTCGGCCGCCCGGTCCGCCGCCGCGCCGGGTTCGGCGGTGGTGAACCCGAGTTCGTCGCCGACCAGGCCGAGGGCGCGGGCGGCGGCGGGCGCGTCGAGGATCATCCGGCCGCCGAGGAAGGTGGCGGGGTCGATGACGCCGGTGTGCAGATAGCAGTCGGTGACGGTGGGGCGGGTGCCGCCGCGGCCGTAGGCGACGGGGCCCGGGTCGGCCCCGGCGCTCTGCGGGCCGACCTTGAGGGCCCCGTACGCGTCGGCCCGTACGACCGAACCGCCGCCCGCGCCGATGGCGTTCACCGCGACGACGGGCAGGATCAGCGGGAGTCCGCCGATGGTGGTGTGTGTGGCGAACTCCGGTTCGCCGTCGACGGCGACGGCGATGTCGCTGCTGGTGCCGCCCATGTCGAAGGTGACGAGCCGGCCGATCCCGGCGGCGCGGCCGAGCCGGGTCGCGGCGGTGACGCCCGCGGCCGGTCCGGAGAGCACGGTCTCGATGGGGCGCTCGGTGGCCGAACGCAGGCTGAGCGAGCCGCCGTTGGACGCGGCGATGTAGACGGGGGCGGTGACGCCGAGCCCGTCGAGCAGGCTTTCGAGCCGGTCGAAGTAGCGGTGCATCAGCGGCTGGATGTACACGTTGAGGCAGGTGACGAGGGCGCGTTCGAACTCGCGGACCTCGGGCCAGATCGCGGCGGACGAGGTGAGCGGCAGTCCGGGGACGAGCGCGGCGAGCCGCCGGGTGATCTCGGCCTCGAAGGCGGGGTCGGTGTGGCCGTGCAGCACGAGGACGGCGGCGGCCTCGGCGCCCGTGGCGCGCAGTTCCTCGGCGACCCGGGCCAGTTCACGGTCGTCGGGGACGCGTACGGGGCGGCCGTCCGGGCCGAGCCGGGCGGGGATCTCCACGATCCGGTCCCGGGGGACGAGCGGTTCCTCCTTGGCCGCGTGCAGGTCGAAGGAGGACGGCATCCGGCTGCGGCCGATCTCCAGGATGTCCCGGTAGCCCTCGGTGACGACCAGGGCGATCCGGGCGCCGCGCCGCTGGATGATCGCGTTCAGCCCGATGGTGGTGCCGTGGGTGACGGCGGCGAGATCTCCGGGGTGCAGTCCGGCCCGGTCGAGGACGGCGGCGAGCCCGTCGGCGACGGCGCGCGCCGGATCGCCGGGGGTGCTGGGCTCCTTGTGGTGGAGGAGAGCGCCCCGGTCGCCGGGCACGGCGAGGACGAAGTCGGTGAACGTGCCGCCCACGTCGATCCCGACACGGGCACGCGGGGCTGCCGCGGTGAGGTCAGCGGTGGGGTCGTCGGGCACGGTCAGAGCACCTCCGAGAAGTTGGTGAACCGGTCGACGGCCACCAGGACGAGCACGCTGACGAGCATCAGGAGCGTGGAGACGGCGGCCACCGACGGATCGAGCTGGAACTGGACCGCCGAGAAGATACGGACCGGCACGGTGGTGGTGTTGGAGCCGGAGACCAGCGCCGAGACGGCGACCTCGCCGAGCGAGGTGACGGCGGCGAAGACCGCTCCGGCGAGGATGCCGGGGCGCAGCAGCGGCAGGGTGACGGTGAGGAAGGTACCGACCCGTCCGGCGCCGAGCGTGGCCGCCGCGCGTTCCAGCGTCGGGTCGAGCGCCTGGGCGCTGACCATCACCGTACGGATGACGAAGGGCAGCGCGACCAGGGAGTGCGCCAGCCAGAGCCCGGGCAGGGTGTTGACCAGGCCGAGGCCCTGGAAGTAGTAGAGCAGCCCGAGGCCGATGATGATCTCGGGGACCATCAGCGGGGCGAGGGCCAGCCCGGAGAGCACGCCGCGGCCCGGGAAGTCGCCGCGGACCAGCCCGTACGCGGCGAGCGTGCCGATGGTCACGGTGGTGAGGACGACGAGCAGCACCAGGACGCCGCTGAGCCGGAAGGAGACCAGCCAGTCCGGGGAGGACAGGACCTCGGAGTACCAGCGCAGGGAGAGCCCGCTGGGCGGGAAGCTCAGTGAGCTGGTGGAGTTGAGGGAGCTGAGGGCCAGCACGGCGAGCGGGGCGAGCAGGTAGAGGAAGACGGCGACGGCGGGGAGCGCGGCGGCGGTCCGCCCGGCGCGGCGCAGCAGGGCGGCGCCCCGGCCCGCACCGGCTTTCGCGGGCGGGCCGGAGGCCGTGGATGAGCCGGAGGTCGCGGACGCCCCGGCCTTCGCGGGTGTGCCGGTCCCGGCGGGCGGACCGTCGGGGGCGGGGTGGTGGTGCGTACGGTCGGCGGCGGGGTCAGCCATGGAGCCTCCGTTCCCAGAAGCGGAATCCGGTGCCGAGGGCGGAGACGCCCAGCAGGGTCAGCAGGAGCAGGGTGAGGCTGAGCGCCGCCGCCACCGGATAGTCGAAGACGCTGGTGATCTGGCTGTAGACGCGCAGTCCGGCGAGCGGCTGGTTGGCGCCGCCGACCAGCAGCGGGGTGATGTAGATACCCATGGCGAGCGGGAAGACGACGGTGGCGCCCACCGCGATGCCGGGCAGGCTGAGCGGCACCGTGACCTTCCAGAAGGTGCGTACGGGCCCGGCGCCCAGGCTCCGCGAGGCGCGCGAGAGGTTGTCGTCGATGCCACCCAGCGCGGTCGTCAGCGGCAGGATCGCGAACGGCAGCAGGACATGGGTGACGGAGACGACGACCACGAGGTAGCTGGTCAGCAGCGGCGCGGGCTGGTCCAGGATGCCGAGGCCCATGAGGGTCCGGTTCACCGCGCCGTTGGCGGAGAAGAGCACGACCCAGCCGTAACTGCGGACGACGACGCTGGTGAGCAGCGGCGAGACGACCGCGACGAAGAGCAGGGTGCGCACCACTCCCTTGCGGGCGCGGGCCAGCGCGTACGCGGCGGGGAACCCGAGCAGCACGCACAGGACGGTGACCAGCAGCGAGGTGAGCAGGCTCTGCCACAGGGACTCGGAGAAGAACGCCTCGGTGAAGACCCTGTGGTACTGCGTGAACGAGTAGCCGTCGAGCGGATAGCCGTTGGCGTCCGACGGGTGGAAGCTGAGCGCGAGGACCCGCACGAGCGGGATCACGAACAGGGCCAGCAGGAAGACCACGACCGGCGTGACGGGCAGCAGCCCGCGCAGCCGGCGCGGCGCGCGGGCGGCGGGCGCGCTCATCCGGACGTCGCCTCCTTCGTGGCGACGTCCCGGGCGCCCGCTCCGGCCGCGCCGCCGACTGCGGGGGCTTCCCCGGCCTCGGCGACTCCCCCGCCGCCCTGACCGGGCCCGAGGAGGATGACATCGGCGGCCGACCAGCCGAAGGTGACCCGCGCGCCGACGGCCGGGGGCTCCTCGGCGGTTCTGGCGTTGACCGCGACGCCCTCGGCGACGACGATCTGCGCCTGCCACGCCTCGCCGGTGAACGCCCGGTAGCCGACGATCCCGGAGCCGCGGACGGCTCCGGTCGGGGCTCCGGCGTCCGTGTCGGCCGCGGCTCCGGCGTCCGCGCCGCCGTCGTTCTTGGCCGCCGCCTCGGCCTCCGTCTCGGCGGCCGTGACGGTGACGCGTTCCGGCCGTACGGCGAGCGTGACCGGGTCCCCGTCGGGCAGCGTGGCGAGGCCGGAATGCAGCCGTACCCCGCCGACGTGGAGCGTCCCGTCGCGGGCTCCGGTGCCCTCCAGGATGTTGGCCGCGCCGATGAACTCGGCGACGAAGCGGGTGGCGGGCGTCCGGTACACCTCGGTGGGCGTGCCGAGCTGTTCGACCCGGCCGCCGTTCATCACGGCGATCCGGTCGGAGAGCGACATCGCCTCTTCCTGGTCGTGCGTGACGAAGACCATGGTGATGCCGAGGCGCTGCTGGAGCTCCCGCAGCTCCACCCGCATCTCGCGGCGCAGTTTGGCGTCGAGGTTGGACAGCGGCTCGTCGAGCAGCAGCACGGCGGGCCGGGTGGCCAGCGCGCGGGCCACGGCGACCCGCTGCTGCTGGCCGCCGGAGAGCTGCCGCGGCCTGCGGTCCGCGTACGCCTCCAGGCCGACGAGGCGCAGCGCCTCGGCGACGCGTTCGTCCCGCTCGGCGCGCTCGGTGCGGCGCACCTTCAGGCCGTACGCCACGTTGCCTGCGACGGTCATGTGCGGGAAGAGCGCGTAGTTCTGGAAGACCAGGCCGAGCCCCCTGCGGTGCGTGGGAACGTCGGTGAGGTCCGTGCCGTCCAGGGTGATCCGGCCCGCGGTGGGCCGGACGAACCCCGCCAGGCTGTTGAGGAGAGTCGTCTTGCCGCAGCCGCTGGGGCCGAGGACGGAGAGGAACTCGCCGCGCCTGATGGAGAGCCGGCCGACGTCGAGGATGCGCTGCCCCTCGTACCCGGCGGCCAGGCCCTCGATCTCGATGTGCGCGGCGGTCCCGCCGCCGGCGTCGTCACGCTGCCCGGTCACTTGAAGATCTGATTCCACCGCTGCTGCCATTCATTCAGCTTGGGGGTCGCCGTCTTGTAGTCGACCCAGGTGAACGTCTTGTAGACGGCCTCGCCGTACTTGACCTTCGCCTTGAAGTCGGGGCTGTAGTCGATGGTGTCGTTGCCCGCGCCGTAGAAGGTCCCCTCGGCGAAGGGCTTCTGGTACTGGGCGGCGCTGAGGTAGTCGAGGAACTTGTAGGCGGCCTCGGTGTGCGCGCTGCCCTCGGGGACGTAGTACGAGGTCAGCGCGCCGACGGCGCCGGAGGCGGGGTAGCTGAAGCCGATCGGCTGCCCCTCCTTGGCCATGGCGAAGGCCCGGCCGTCCCAGAAGGGCACGATCCAGGCGTCGCCGTTCTGGAGGACGGTGGAGACGCTGCCCGCGTCCGCCGGGAACGCCGAGACGCAGTCCTTGAGCCCTTCGAGCTTCTTGAACGCCTTGTCGACATCGGCGGGGTCGGAGAGCTTGCCGCCGTCCTGGGAGACCAGCGCGGAGAAGAACTCCAGGCCCGCGTTGTAGGTGAGCGGGGGCAGGGCGACATGGCCGCAGTACTTCTTGTCGAAGATGTCGGTCCAGTCGCGGGGCGCCTGCTTGATCTTGTCGGTGCGGTACAGCAGCCCGTTGGAGCCGGTGGTCAGCGGCACGCCGTAGGAGGCGCCCTCGACCGTGGACTGCTGGGTGAGCACCGGGTCGAGCTGCTTCCAGTGGCTGAGGTCGCCCGTCTTCAGCGGCTGGAGGAGGCCACCGCCGACGGCCTGGTGCAGGGAGCCGGGGGTGAGGGCGACGACGTCGAACGGCGCGTTCTTCCCGCCCGCGGCACGGAGCTTGGTGAGCCAGGCGGAGTCGGCGCCGTAGACGAGGTTCACCTTGATGCCGGTGTCCTTCTCGAACGGGGCGACGAAGGACTTCTTGAACAGCTCGCCCCAGGGGCCCGCGAAGGCCGTGACGGTGATCTGCTCCCCCTTGGAGCCGGACCCTCCGTCGCCGGAGCCGCCGGAGGAGCCGCCGGTGTCGACCCCGCAGCCGGCGACGGCGGCGAGGACAGTGGCGGCCGAGGCGAGGACCAGCAGGGGGCGTCGCCCGCGTGGGCGTGGCAGGGCAGCTCTCATGAGGGCAGGACTCCTCGGTGCGGGGTGACGGCGAACGGCGCGCCGGCCCGTGGGTGATGGTTCGCCGGCCGCTCGTCGAGCGGGGGCCGCTGGGCGGGGCACCATGACGACGTGCCCTGAGGCATCACGTCCGCTGTCATCTCGTGCTCCCGTCACAGGTACTGGACCTGGGTGACAGGTCCGCGCTTGCTCCCGGCACATCGGTGTGCGCGTGGAGCCGTGTCATCACCCGGGGCACCCCACCGCAGAAGGAGGGTTGCCGCCCAGCAAGCCGGGGCTTGTCGCTGGGACTCGTGACGGCCAAAAACGTAACACTCTGTGGCTGGTTTCTGAAGATGAGGCGGATCACATGATGATCACACCTCGATCACAGGGTGGACGATTCAGGACAAAGCTGTATAAATATCTGCCCACGTGGCCGGGCGTCACCGCCACCCGGGCGCCACCGCGTCGGCACCGGCACCACCATCAGGCCATTCATTAATTAGGAATACTTCTTGACACGGTCCGGGAGCGTGCCGACGATGAAGCGATCTCCCGAGCCGTCGTCGACGCAGGAGCCGCCCGTCGTGTTGTCGCTGCGCACTCATGACCTGACCGCTCCGCTCCCCGGCCCGACGGGGCACCTGAGGATGGGCAGCCCGGACGGCGTCCCCGCTCCCCTGGTCCCCGACAGCCGCAGAATCCTGCGGGGCCGGGTCCCCTGGCTGCCCGTCATGGCGGAGTTCCACTTCAGCCGCTACCCCGCCGCCGAGTGGCGCGAGGAACTGCTGAAGATCCGCGCGGGCGGGGTCGACACCGTGGCCACCTACCTCTTCTGGAACCAGCACGAGGAGACCCGCGGCGCCTTCCGGTTCGACGGCGGTCTCGATGTGCGCCGCTTCGTCCTGCTCTGCGCCGGACTCGGGCTGTCCGTCGCCGTACGGGTCGGTCCCTGGTCGCACGGCGAGTGCCGGGGCGGCGGCTTCCCCGACTGGCTCGACGGCACCGGCTGCGCCCCGCGCACCGACGACCCGGCCTATCTGGCCCTCGTCGAGCGGTACTTCGCCCGGATCGGCCATGAGCTGCGCGGCCTCTCGTACGACGAGGGCGGCCCCGTCGTCGCCGTACAGATCGAGAACGAGCTGTACGACGCGCCCGGCCACCTCGCGACGCTCCGCCGCCTCGCGGCGGCCGCGGGCATCGCCGCCCCGCTGTGGACCGCCACCGGATGGGACGCCGCCGATCTGCCGCGCGACGTCCTGCTGCCGGTGTACGGCGGCTATCCGGAGGCCTTCTGGCTCCCGGCGCACGGCGGGTGGGCCCGGGAGATGCGCCGACACTACGTCTTCACCCCGGTCAGGGACGACCCGAACATCGGCGCCGATCTGCGCCCCGCGGTGCGGGCGGGCCACGGGGTGCCGGACGACGGCCGCTACCCGTACATCACCTGCGAACTCGGCGCGGGCATGGCCGTCGCGTACCACCGGCGGCCCCTGGTACGGACCGCGGACATCTCCGCGCTCGCGCTGGCGAAGCTGGGCAGCGGCTCGGTCTGGCAGGGGTACTACCTGTACCACGGCTGTTCGCAGCGGCTGGATCTCGCGCTGCCCAACCAGGAGTCGCACGCCACCGGTTACCCCAACGACCTGCCGGCCGTCAGCTACGACTTCCAGGCCCCGCTGGGTGAGTACGGGCAGGTGCGCCCCTCGTTCCACGCGCTGCGCGCGCAGCACCTGCTGATCCAGGACTCCGGGGCGCGGCTCGCGGACATGCCGCTGCGGCTGCCCGACGTGACACCGGCCGGCCTCGACGACCGGTCCACGCTCCGCTGGGCGGTGCGCTCCAGCGGTACGGAGGGCTTCCTCTTCGTCAACAACCACCAGCCCCACGAGCCCCTCCCCGACCACCGCGAGGTGCGCTTCCGGGTCGAACTCGACGGCTGCGCCCGGCAGTTGCCCGCCACGCCGGTGACCGTGCCCGGCGGCGCGCACTTCGTGTGGCCCCTCGGGTACGAGGCGGGGCCCGGCGTACGGCTCGACTGGGTGAGCGCGCAGCCGCTGACCCGGCTGGAGATCGACGGGGTGCCGACCGCGGTGTTCGCCGCCACGGCGGGGATCACCCCGCAGTTCCCGCTGCCCGCCGGGGCCGTGGTGTCGGGTCCCGCGCGGACCGCCGGGCGGGACGGCGCGGCGGTGGTCGTGGAGGTCACCGCACCGGGCACGGAGGCGGCGGTGACCGTGAGCGGGCCCGAGGGGCCGGTCCGGCTGCTCTTCCTCACCGAGGAGCAGGCGCGCCGCCTCCAGCGGGTCCGGATCTGGGGCGCGGAGCGGCTGGTGCTCTGCGACGACGCCGTCCTGGCCGACGGCGGCGAACTGCGCGTCCACACCGAGGCGGAGACCGTTTCCCTCTCCCTGGCGCCCGCGCCAGCCACCGCGATCCGCGCGCCCGGGGCCGGCCCGACGGGATCCTGTACGCCCGGATCCGATCCGGCGGGATCCCGTACGCCCGGATCCGACCCGGCGGGATCCGATACGGCGGGGCTCTCCCGGCCCCGTGCCGACGGCCTCTTCACCACCTGGACGGTCGGGGTCCCGCAGGTGGCCGGGGCCGGTGCCGTCACCGTCGACCGGGTACGCGCGCGGGCCGTGGCGCCGCCCGCCCGTGACGGCGGCCCGCAGCGGCGCGCCTCGGCCCCGGTCGACGCCGACTTCGCGGAGGCGGCGGTCCACCGGATCGCCGTCCCCGCCGCGGTGTTCGACGAGGGCGGGGAGGTGCTGCTGCGGCTCACGTACACCGGCGACGTGGCCCGCGCCTTCATCGGCGGGCGGCTCGTGGCCGACCACTTCTGGCACGGCCCCGCGTGGGACATCGGCCTGCGGCGGCACGCGGCGGCGGCCGCCGAGCACGGCGTCGAGATCCGGGTGCTCCCCCTGGGCCGCGCGGGCGGGGTGTACGTCGACCCCTCGGCTCGGCACGGCCTGGCGGCGGCCAGGACCCGGGCATCGGTCGACTCGGCGGCGCTCGTCCCGGTCCGCCGGATCCGGCTGCGCGGGTGACGTACCCCTTCGGCTGCTTGGGCGTGCGGGTGACGTACCCCTTCGGTTACTTCGGCGCGTAGACGACGCCGAGCTTGTCGATCTCGTCGTCCGCGCGGCCGGTGAAGCCGACGATCCGCCACCCCGGCGGAGCCGTCCAGGTCACCGCGTCCGAAGTGGCGGTGCCCGCCGCGAGGGTGCGGCCGGCGTCCGTGGTGAACGCGGCGGAGAAGATCCGGGTACGGCCGTCCTTCTGGCCCTTGGTCAGCTTGACCGAGGTGAGATGTTCGCCGGCGGCGAGGGTGAGCGAGGACGCGGTGCCGCCCGTGCCGCCGTGGTTCAGCACCGTACCGCCGTCGAAGGTGAGGCCGACGGCGTCGAGGCGACTGCCGCCGCGCAGGGTGAGGGTGCGGGGCGCGGGGGTGGCCGCAAGGGCGCGGGCGTCGTTGAACGCGGTGCCGTGCGGGCCGCCGAAGAAGTCGGAGGCGCGGCGGTTCGCGGGCAGCGACCAGGAGAGGCCGACGGCGTGCGGGTAATGGTCGGAGAGGTGCTTGCCCGCGCCGTCGAGGAAGGCGCGCCAGTCGTTGGTGAACGAGGTGGCGTCGAGGCCGACCAGCGGACCGCTCCGGTAGAGGACCTTGTCGACGACCTCGCAGGTGTCGGTGGGCGCGGCGGAGTCGCAGACCAGCGCCTCGCTGCCGAGGGCCGGGGCGGAGCCGCCGCGTACCAGCTTCACCCAGGCGTCGGTGAGGCCGTTCTCCGAGAGGAGCGTGCGGATGTTGTCCCCGGTGCGGGTGTAGC
Source organism: Streptomyces sp. NPDC056987 (assembly GCF_042673865.1). NCBI lineage: Bacteria > Bacillati > Actinomycetota > Actinomycetes > Kitasatosporales > Streptomycetaceae > Streptomyces > Streptomyces sp. NPDC056987. The sequence continues at coordinate 263,360 of NZ_JBHURV010000006.1, read as the reverse complement.
GGGTGTTGGTGTCGCCCATGACGATGACCGCGTTGCCCGCGCTGTACGTCCGGATGAAGGACGAGAGCTGGACGATGTTGGCGCGCCGGGCGGCGAGCGCGGCGTCCGTCGTGTCGGCGTTGGTGTGGACGTTGTAGAGGTCCACGAACACGCCCTCGGCGAGCCGGACCCGGGCGAGCGAGAAGCCCTTGGGGGTGAGGCAGTCGGTGCCCGTGCAGTCGTTCCAGCGGACCCGCTCGAAGTCGTCGAAGGGGTGGTCGGAAAGGGTGTTGAGGCCGTCGCCGAAGGCGGCGCCGCCGCTGGTGGCGGTGCGGTACGGGTGGGCGTCGTTGGCGTACAGCGAGGCGTGGTAGTTGAAGTCCTCCTGGACGTTGACGATGCCGTACGGGCCCAGGCGCTGCCCGATGAGCGGGGTGTTGGTCTTGGGATCGCTCTGGCCGAGGCCGAGCGGGAGCCCGGCGATGTTGTACGTCAGCAGCTTGAGGGTGCCGGAGTCGGCCGCCGGGGCCGCCTCGGCCACCGGAGCCGCGGCGGCCGGCGCGGCCGCGCCGGTGGCGAGGCCGGTGAGCGCCAGCGCGCCGGCGGCGAGGACACCGGCCAGCGCGCGGATCGGAGTTCGCATGTGGGGGCCTTCCCGAGAGGGCGGGAGAAAGGTACGGAGAAGTTACCGCGCAGTCATCATGTACGGTCAAGTGCCTTGACGCACAAGGGCAGTTGCCCGATCGGTCAGTGGGAGCGGCGAGCCCGCCGTCCCGCCGCGCGGCGGTCACCCGCCGATCATCCCGGGATCGCCGGGTGTTCATGTTTTCCCCGGAGCCTCTCTGTCACAACGGCAACAACCGGACACAGGAGTCTCCATGGGACACGGGCACCACCACCCTCACCCTCACTCCCACGCGCATTCCCCCGCGCACGAGGGGAGCACGGCGCTGCCGCCGGCGCTCGACACCTCGGTGCCCGACGAAGCCCTCACCCCCGCCCAGCTCTCCCGCCGCTCCATGCTCCGCAGGACGGGGCTGCTCGGCGCCGGTCTCGCCGCGGGCGGCGTGGTGGGCGGCGCGGTGGCCGGCTCCCCCGCGTACGCCTCCGGCGGCCAGGGCGGACCGGGCGACTCCGGTGCGGGCCGCAAGGGCGGCTTCCTGTGGCTCGCCGGTGACCACCACATCCACACGCAGTACAGCAGCGACGGCAAGTACCGTGTCGCCGACCAGGTGCGGCAGGGCGCCAAGCACGGTCTGGACTGGATGGTCATCACCGACCACGGCAGCGAGACGCACGCCAAGATCGGTGTGGAGAAGGTCAATCCGGACATCAAGGAGGCCCGGGCCGCGTACGAGGACACGCTGGTCTTCCAGGGTCTGGAGTGGAACATCCCGGCCGCCGAGCACGGCACGGTCTTCGTCCACCCGGGGCGCAACGAGGTCGCGGTCCTGAAGGAGTTCGAGACCTCCTACGACGGCGCGGTGCGCGGCGCCACCGACTCCACCCCGGCCAACGAGGCCCTGGCCATCGCCGGACTCTCCTTCCTCTCCGAGCAGGTCAGACGCCGTAAGGTGCAGGACGCGCTGATGCTCGCCAACCACCCGTCGCGCAAGGGCATCGACTCCCCGCACGAGATCCGCGCCTGGCGCGACGCCACGTCCCGGGACCACCAGATCGCCGTCGGCTTCGAGGGCGCGCCGGGCCACCAGGCCGCCGGGATCCCCGCGCCGACCGGGATGGGCCGCGCGCGGGGCCTGTACGACGGCAGCCCGGGCGCGGCCTCCTTCGCGGGCTACCCGCTGGAGAGCTACCGCACCTGGGGCGGGTTCGACTGGATGACCGCCACGGTCGGCGGTCTGTGGGACAGCCTGCTCGCCGAGGGCAAGCCGTGGTGGATCACGTCCAACTCGGACTCGCACAACGTGTACGCGGACACGGCGAAGCGGGGCGGCCCCGACTCCGACTTCGCCGCCAACGGCAAGCACACCGACCCGGTCTACCGGGGCGGGCTCGACCTCACCGAGGGCGACTACTGGCCGGGCCAGTACAGCCGTACGCACGTGGGCGCGGACGGCTTCTCGTACGCGGCGGTCATGGACGGCATCCGCGCCGGGCGCGTCTGGGTCGACCACGGCGGTCTGATCAGCGGCCTCGACGCCCGGGTCGCGGGCGGCGGACGCTGGGCCACGCTGGGCGGCGCCCTGCACGTGCGGCGCGGTACGAACGTGACGCTGACCGTCGACATCTCGCTGGCGAACGGCGCGAACTGGGCGCAGTTCGTGCCGAAGCTGGCCCGGGTGGACGTCATCAAGGGCGATGTGACGGGCGAGGTGAAGGACAAGGACACGTTCACCGCGCCGACCGCCAAGGTCGTCTCGTCGTACGACGTCGGCAAGTCGGCCGGCACGGTCCGGCTCACCTACTCCCTGGGCCGGGTGGACCGGCCGCTCTACGTCCGGCTGCGCGGCACGGACGGCAACCGCTCCGCCGTCGGCGCGCGGGGTGCCGCCGTCGACCCCGCGGGTCCCGCGCTCGACGTGGTCGGCGACGCCGACCCGTGGCGCGACCTGTGGTTCTACTCCAACCCGATCTGGGTGCTGCCCGCATGACAGCGGCGACGGTGATCGGCGTCGACGCGGCCACGCCCGGGCTGCGCGACGCCGATCACCTGGCCCGCGCGCTCGCCAACGAACTGGGCCTGCCGGACACCGCGTCGGTCGGTACGCACGCGGTGCGCGCCGGCCGGCCGCACCTGGCGCTCTCGCTCGCCCTGCCGGACGCGGACACGGCCGACGGGGTGTGGCGGGCGCTGACCGGCCGCGCGGCGCCGGGCCCGGTCGGACTCGCCTACGGCGAGCGGCGCCACGGACCCGCCGGACTCTCCGGGGGCGCGGCGCACGCGGTGGCCGAGCGGACGGTCCACGGCGCGGGCCGGGCGGTCCTCTTCCCCGGCGCGGACGGGCTCACCGGCACGGTGGGTGTGGCCGAACTGCTCGCGGCCTCGGCCGTGGACGAGGTGGTGCTCCTCGGGGCGGGTGACCGGCCGTCCGGTGAGCGGCGGATCATGACCCGGGATCACCTCCGGCCCGAGTGGCGGGAGGGACGGCTGGTGCTGACGGTGATGGAGGCGGTGGGCGGGGTCCTCGTCCCCTTCGAGGTACCGGACCCGACCCCCTGCTGCGCCGACCACTGAGCCGGGGCCCTCGCAGCCGGCCCCGTGTCCCCGACGGGCGTTACCGGGCCAGGAGGCTCCGCAGCGCCTCGACCACCTCGGCCGGGGCCTCCTCGGCCATGAAGTGGCCCAGGCCGACGGAGGAGTGGACCAGATCGGGGGCCCACGCCTTCCACCGGGCGGCGGCGTCGAAGCCGAGGGCGGCGCCCCAGTCCTGCTGGAGGACGGTCACCGGCATCCGCAGCCGGCGGCCGGCCTCGCGGTCGGCCCGGTCATGGTCCAGGTCGACGGTGGCCGAGGCCCGGTAGTCGGCGACGATGGAGACGACCGCCGCCCGGGACGCCCTGAGGTAGGCGGCGCGGATCTCGGCCGGGATCGCCTCCGGGTCGCGGGCCCAGATGTCCAGGAAGTGGCCGAAGAAGGCGTCGGGGGCGGCGCCGATCAGCGTCTCGGGCAGGCCGGGCGGCTGGGCCATCAGATAGAGGTGGAAGCCGACGGCGGCGGAGGTGCCGTGCAGCACGTCCCACATGTCCGGCGTCGGCAGGACGTCCAGCGAGGCGAGGTGGGTGACCGCCTCGGGGTGGTCGAGGCCCGCGCGTACGGCGACCAGGGCGCCCCGGTCGTGGCCGGCCAGGGCGAACCGCTCATGGCCGAGGGCCCGGGCGAGGGCGACGGTGTCGGCGGCCATGGTGCGCTTGGCGTAGACCGACCCGTCGGTGTCGGCGGGCTTGTCGCTGTCGCCGTACCCCCGCAGGTCGGGGCAGATGACCGTGTGGTCGGCGGCCAGGTCGGCGGCGACGTGCCGCCACATGAGGTGGGTCTGGGGGAAGCCGTGCAGCAGCACGACGGCGCTGCCGGAGCCGCCCACGGCGACGTTGAGGGAGACGCCGTCGGCGACGGTGACGCGCCGGTAGTCGAATCCGGTGATCCTGGGCTCCATGGTGCGGCCCTTTCGCTCGATGTGTCGTCCCGTCGGGTACTCGGTCTGTCGTCCCTCGGGTACGTGGCCACTCTGCGGGCCGTCGATCAGCAACCGGTCAGCAACGGCTGACCAAGGTGCACGGACGGTGGTACGGGAGGGTGTACGAGCGGGTACGGCCAGGCGTACGAGCGGGTGCCACAGCCGGTGGTACGGGCTGGTGGCACGGCTGGGCGTACGGGCCGGTGGCACGGCCGGGGCCGTGGACGCGGGCCCGCTACATTGGCCGGATGACCAGCGAGGCGGCCCCACCGGACGTGACCTTCGGGGTGCTGGGCCCGCTGGAGGCGGCGGACCGGCACGGCCCCCTCGCCCTGAAGGGGCCCCGGCACCGGGCGGTCCTGGCCCGGCTGCTGATCGCCCGCGGCAGGGTCGTCCCCGTGGACCGGCTCGCCGCCGACCTGTGGGAGCGGCCCCCGGACGGTGCCGCCGGGGCGATCCAGACGTTCGTCGCCGCGCTGCGCCGCGCCCTGGAACCCGACCGGCCGCCCCGCGCCCCCGCGCGGCTGCTGGTGACGGACTCCCCCGGCTACGCGCTGCGCGCCGCCCCGGACGCGGTGGACGCCTGGCGGTTCGAGGCGGTGGCGGGCGCGGCCGGTCCGCTGCTGGCGGCGGGGCGTGCCGGGGAGGCGCTGGCCCGTCTCGACCGGGCGCTGGCGCTCTGGCGCGGTCCGGCGTACGCGCAGTTCACCGCGGAGGCGTGGGCGCACGGGGAGATCACCCGGCTGGACGGACTGCGGCTGCTGGCCGTGGAGCGGCGCGCGGAGGCGCTGCTGGAGCTGGGGCGGGCCGCCGAGGCCGTGCCAGATCTGGCGGCCCACGCCGGGGCCCATCCCCTGCGCGAGGACGCCTGGCGGCTGTGGGCGCTGGCGCTGTACCGGTCCGGGCGGCAGGGCGACGCCCTCGCGTCGCTGCGCCGGGCCCGCGAGACACTGGCCGAAGAACTGGGGGTGGACCCCGGCCCCGGGCTGCGCGGGCTGGAGGCGGACATCCTCGCCCAGCACCCCCGCCTCACGGCGCCCGCCGGGACCGCCGAGGAGAGCGGCGGACCGGGCAGGGGCACGGGTGCGAGCGGCGGACCGGACAGCGACACAGGGGTTCCCCGGGGCACCGCGCCCCCGGCCGGGGAAGCACCGGCCACGGGGGCGCCCGCCGGACGGCCGTTCGTGGGCCGCGCCCGGGAGCTGGCCCTGCTGGAGGAGGCCGCCGCGACGGCAGTACGGCGCGGCGGCCTCGCCCTCGCCCTCGTCTCCGGCGACCCGGGCGCGGGCAAGACCGCGCTCGCGGACGCGCTGACCGGCGTGCTGACGGGGCGGGGGTGGACCGCCGCGTGGGGCCGCTGTCCGGAACACGACGGGGCACCGGGCGGCTGGCCCTGGACCCGGATCGTGAGCGCCCTGGCCGCCTCCGGAGCCGGGCTCCCCCCGGACTCCCGGGTCCCCCCGGGCTCCCAGGCCGCCGGTCGCTTCCGCGCGCACCAGGAGGCGGCCTCGTATCTGAGCGGCGTGGCGGCCGACCACGGCCCCGTGCTGCTGGTCGTCGACGATCTGCACCGGGCGGGAGAGGAGACCCTGGACCTGCTGACCGCCCTGGTCACGGCGTCCGTCGCGGGCCCGGTGCTACTCGTCGGCACCTACCGCGCCACGGAGATCTCCCCGGAGCTGACCGACGCGCTCGCCGGATTCGCCCGCGCCGAACCGGCCCGGGTGTACGTGGGCGGCCTGCCGGAGACGGCCACGGACGCCCTGGTCCGTACCCTCGTCCGGCACGACGTGGACCCGCGGACCACCCGCGCCGTCCACCGGCGCAGCGGCGGCAACCCCTTCTTCGTACGGGAGTTGGCCCGGCTGGTCGACAGCGAGGGGCGCGCGGCGCTGGACGCCGTCCCCGCCGGGGTACGGGACGTGATCCGGCACCGGCTGGCGCGGCTGCCCGACGCGGCGCGCGCGGTGCTGCGGCAGGCGGCGGTGGCCGGCCCCGACGTGGACGTGGAGGTGCTGCTCGCCCTCGGGACGGACGAGGACGTGGTGCTCGACGCGCTGGAGTCCGCGCTGGCGGCGGGCTTCCTCACCGAACAGGGGCCCGGCCGGCCGCGGTTCGCCCACGCCCTGGTGCGCGACACGCTGTACGACGACATCTCCGGGCCGCGCCGGGCCCGCTGGCATGCCGCGGTCGGCGAGGCCGTCGAACGGCTGCGCCCCGACGACACCGCCGCCCTCGCCCATCATTTCGGCCGCGCGGAGAGCCGGGCCACGGCCGCCAGGGCGGCGCGCTACGCCCGGGCGGCGGCGGTCGAGGCCGAGCGGATATTCGCCCCGCACGAGGCGGTACGGCTGTGGCGGCAGGCCGTCGCCGCCCATGACCGGGGCGGTGAGGGCGATGTACGGGGCCGGCTGGAGGCGGTCATGGGGCTGACGCGCGCGCTGGCCGTGACCGGGAGCCTGGAGGCCGCGCGGACGCACCGCGCGGAGGCGGTCGCCACGGCCGAGGCGCTGGGTGATCCGGCGCTGACCGCCGAGGTGGCCGGCGCCTTCGACGTGCCCGCGATCTGGACCCGTAACGACGACGAGGACCTGTCCCGGCGGATCGCCGGAACGATCGGGCGGACCCTGGCGGCGCTCCCCGGGGACCAGGCGGCGCGGCGTGCCCGGCTGCTGGGCGCCCTCGCCCTGGAGCTGCGCTCCACCGCCCCCGGCCGCGGGGACCGGGCGGCGCGGGAGGCGGAGGCCGCCGCGCGCCGGCTGGACGACCCCGCGCTGCTCGGCCTCGCGCTCAACGGCCGCTTCCTGCACTCCTTCCAGCGGGCGGGGCTGGCCCCGGAGCGCGCCCGGATCGGCACGGAACTCGTCGAACTGGCGGGCCGCCACGGCCTGGTGACCTTCGAGGTGCTGGGCCGCCTGGTCCTCGTCCAGGCCCGCTCGGCGCTCGCGGACCTCACCGCGGCCGACGCGCACGCGGCAGCCGCCGACCGGCTCGCGGAGCGGTACGACATCCCGCTCGCGGGCGTGTTCACCCGGTGGTACGCCGCCCTGCGGCTGACCGTCGCGGGGCGGCGGGCCGACGCGGAGGCCGCGTACCGCGCGGCCGGCCGGGCCCTGGCCGGCAGCGGTATGCCGGGCCTGGCGGAGGGCATCCTCCCGCTCGCGCTGCTGTGTCTGCGCCTCCAGGCGGACGGGTGGGCCGAGGAGACACCGGCGGGCGAGGAGGCGCGGCCGGCCACCGGCGCGGAGGAGTCGGCCGCCGACACGGAGCACGTGGGCGACGATGCGGAGGAGGTGGGCCACGAGGCGAAGGAGGTGGGGGACGAGGCGGAGTGGGGGCCTCACGCGCCCTGGATCCGCCCGCTGGCGCTGCTCGCCGCAGGCCGCCGCGAGGCCGCAGGGGCGGCCCTGCGCACCGTCCCCGAGTCGCCCCGCGATCTGCTCCTCGAAGCCCGGCTGTGTCTGGTCGCCCGGGCCGCCGTCGCCGTCGGGGACCGCCCGGTCATGGCGGCCACGTACGAGCGACTGCTGCCCGCCGAGGGCGAGTTGGCCGGCGCGGGCAGCGGTCTGCTCTGTCTCGGCCCGGTGGGACGCCACCTCGGCGACCTCGCGCTCGCGCTCGGGGAGCGCGGGCGCGCGGCGGACCACTACCGGCGGGCGCTGGAGGTCGCGCGGAGGGCCGGCGCGCCGCACTGGGCCACGGCCGCCCGCACCGCGCTCGACACCCACAGACCCTAGTGCCCCTCCCGGCAAGCTTTGCCCCGTCGCGCCGCCCAGCACGCACGCTCCTTCGGGGCAAACATTGCCAGTCGCGGCACTAGTCTCACCCCGCGTCCGGGCCCGGGTCGGGATCCGGGCGCAGCCAGGTGGTCAGCGCCCACCACCAGTGCAGGGTGGCCAGCGGCCCCGGCCGGCCGTCGTAGCGGGGGTCGGTCAGCGACTCCCCCGTGATCTGCTGGAGTCGGCCGAGTCGGTAGCGGACGGTGTTGGGGTGGGTGAACAGGGTCGCAGCCGTCTGGTCGAGACGGCGTCCGTGGTCCAGGAACGTCAGCGCGGTGAGGGCGAGTTGGCGGTGGAACTGGTCCGCGGGGTCAAGGGATCCCAGCAGGCCGCGGGTGAGGTACGTGCCGAGGAGCGGCTGGTCCGCCAGGGCGATCTCGGCGGCGAAGTCGGTGAGTTCGTACAGCCCGTGCCATCCGCGCCGGGAGCCGATGTCCAGGGCGCGGACACAGAGCCGGTACGCCGGACGGAGCGCGTCCAGCGGCACCGCCGGCGAGAGCACGACGAGGGCGCCCGGCGGGATCTCGTCACCGCTCGGCGGCCGGGCGCACAGGCCCACCAGGCGCCCTTCGACCCGTGCGAGGTCACCGCAGAGGGAGCCGGGTCCGGCGGCGGCCCCGGGTGCGGGCGGCCGGGCGTGCGCGGGGCCCGCGGCCTCCGTGACGAGGCAGTGGCGCACACTGCCGGGCCGGAGGCCGGCCCGCGCCAGTTCGTCGGGGCCCGGGGGCGCGCCACCGGCCAGGAGGTGTCGCAGCACGCGCGCCCGCGCCCCGTCCGCCGGGTGCGGCGCGCCCTGTTCGGCGGTGCGGTAGCCGTGGACCACATGGCGCTCGACGGCGTCGCCGTACTCCTTGAGTCGCAGGACCGCCGGGAGCAGCAGGCCGTCGGTGATCCCGGCGGCCCGGCCGCGGTCGACGGTGATCTCCACCGCGCGGGTGAGGGCGGCCTGCACGCCGCGCAGGACCGCGGTCACCGGGACGGCCTGGCCCGCCCGGTCGGCGCCGAGGAGCAGGGCGGCGGCGAAGTTCTGTTCCTCGACCCGGTCGAAGGTGGCGGCCCACTGGCCCGCGGCGGTGACCAGGGCGGTGACGTGCCGGCGGTTCTCCGCCTCGGCGAGCCGGGCGACCTCGGGCGAACGGCTCCGCGCCGCGTGGACGAGTTCGCCGCACACGGCCGGGTCGAGGGCCATGGCCCGCAGGATCCCGGTGACCGGCTCGCGCTGATGGGTGACCGTCATGAGCCTCGCCCTTCTGCGTTCTCCGTCGGAGCGCGGTCGCGGAGCACCGTCGCGGGAGCACTGTCGCCGGGTGACAACGACGGGGCGGATGCGTTGGCGTCCGGCTACTACCGCGCTTCTGTGGCGACCTGATTATCTGTGAGCTACCGCACGGTAACAGCAGGGTCATCGTGACAACACCTCCCACGCGCCCCCTTTCGGAAGGCCCCCCATGGAGACGCCGGTGCATCCGGAGAAGCCGCACAGCACGGAGAAGCCGCAGAGCACGGAGAACGCACCGGAGCCGGAGAAGCCGGCGGAACGAACCGTGTTCAGCCGCCGCCGCGCGCTGACGGTGGCGGGCGGGGTGATCGCCGGCGCGACCGCCTTCTCCGGGACCGTGCCGGCCTTCGCGGCCGCCGGCTCCGCCTCGTCCTCGGAGGCCGACGCGATCGTCGTCGGCGGCGGTCTCGCGGGGCTGGTGGCGACCGCGGAACTGGCGGCGGCGGGGCGGAAGGTGCTCCTCCTCGACCAGGAGCCCGAGTCCAATCTGGGCGGGCAGGCGTTCTGGTCGTTCGGCGGCCTCTTCTTCGTGGACTCCGACGAGCAGCGGCTCATGGGGATCAAGGACTCGCACGAACTGGCCTGGCAGGACTGGCAGGGCGCGGCCGGCTTCGACCGGGGCGTGGACGATCCGCGCGGCCAGGACCACTGGGCGCGCAAGTGGGCCGAGGCGTACGTGGACTTCGCCGGCGGGGAGAAGCGGTCCTGGCTGTACGGGCTGGGCGTGCGCTGGTTCCCCATCGTCGGCTGGGCCGAGCGCGGCGGGGGTCTCGCCGAGGGGCACGGCAACTCGGTGCCCCGCTTCCATGTCACCTGGGGCACCGGGCCTGCCGTGGTCGAGCCGTTCGAGAAGAAGGTACGGGCCGCGGTCGCCTCGGGCCTGGTGACGTTCAAGTTCCGGCACCGGGTCGACGGGCTTGTCCGGACCGGCGGCGCCGTCACCGGCGTCCGCGGCGCGGTCCTGGAGCCCAGCACCGCGGCCCGCGGCAAGGCCACCTCCCGTACCGTGGTCGGTGACTTCGAACTCCGCGCCCCGGTGGTGATCGTCACCTCCGGCGGTATCGGCGCCAACCACGATCTCGTACGGCAGAACTGGCCGGCCCGCCTCGGCGCCCCGCCGAAGACCATGATCACCGGTGTGCCCGCCTATGTGGACGGCCGGATGCTCGCCATCACGGAGCAGGCGGGCGGACGGATCGTCAACCCCGACCGGATGTGGCACTACACGGAGGGGCTGCGGAACTACGACCCGATCTGGCCCGGCCACGGCATCCGGATCCTGCCGGGCCCCTCGTCGATGTGGTTCGACGCGACCGGGAAGCGCTTCTCCGCCCCCGACTTCCCCGGGTACGACACCCTGAACACCCTGAAGTCGATCACCGCGAGCGGATACGACTACTCCTGGTTCGTGACGACCCAGAAGATCCTGGCGAAGGAGTTCGCCCTGTCGGGCTCGGAGCAGAACCCCGACCTGACGAACAAGGACATCCTCAAGCTGCTCTCGCGCATCTGGCAGACCCCCGAGCCGATCGAGAAGTTCAAGAAGAACGGGGTCGACTTCGTCGTCGCGACGAGCCTCTCCGAACTGGTCACCGGCATGAACAAGCTGACCGGGAACAGCCTGATCAACCTGGCGGATCTGAAGCGCCAGATCGACGCGCGGGACCGTGAGATCGAGAACCCGTACACCAAGGACGCCCAGGTCATGGGCATCCGGAACGCCCTCGCCTACCCCGGGGACACCTTGAGCCGTACCGCCTCGGCGCACAAGATCATGGACTCGGGCGCGGGACCGCTGATCGCCGTACGGCTCAACATCCTCACCCGCAAGACCCTCGGCGGGCTCCAGACGGACCTCTCCGGCCGGGTGCTGGACACCTCGGGCGCGCCCGTTCCCGGGCTGTACGCGGCCGGTGAGGTGTCCGGGTTCGGCGGGGGCGGTGTGCACGGATACCGGTCCCTGGAGGGCACGTTCCTCGGCGGGTGCCTGTTCTCCGGCCGTCAGGCGGGCCGGGCGGCGGCCGCCGAAACCGCCTAGGTCTGTCGTACGGCGGAAGCCGGGTCCGGCCCCCTGGAAGGGCCGGGCCCGGCTCCGCGCGTGCCGTCCGTCAGCCGGTGGCGATGAGCTTCTCGAAGAAGAACTCGTGCTTGAGGAAGGACGTCTCGTACTCGTGCCCGGCCTGCGGTGGCAGCAGCGGGGAGGCCTGGAAGAGCCGCCAGCCGTCCCTGAGGGCCGCCACCCCGGTGTCGTACGGCGGCACCTCGCTGTCGCCCGTCGTCGGGGAGGTCTCGCCCGTACCGTCGTAGACGGCCCAGCCGATGACGTCCGAGTCGAGCGCGGAAGTGGACAGGTAGAGGACCAGGACGCGCTGGCGCGGGGCCGGTTCGGCCGCCGGGGTGGTCGGGGTGGTCATGCGTGGCTCCCTGCGGCTTCTGACGTCACGGACGGGACGGGCGGAACGGGCAGGACAGGCGTCACGGACGGGACGGACGGCCGCTGCGGTGCGACGCGCCCCGGACGGTTGGTCACCCGGGTCACCCAGTAGGCGGGGTCGTAGGTGGGGTCGCCGGTCAGGGCCCACCACAGCCGCGTCCGGTTGTACACCTCCAGGCGCGCGGCGGCCTGTTCGTACCACGGGAAGGTGACGCCGAGTTCGTCCGCCACGGCAGGGTCCGCGAGGTCCGAGGTGTCCCAGAGCCGCACCTGACGGACCGTCGGGTTGAAGCGGATCTTGAACATGTAGCGGTCGGTGTCGCTGTCGTTGCGGCGTCCGCCGTGCCAGAGCCCATGGTGCACAAACACCACCGTCCCCGCCGGGCACACCAGCCGGGACTGGCCGCGCAGATTCTGGTACCGGCCGGTGTCCGACTCGTTCGTACGCCGCAGATGGCTGCCGGGGACGCTCAGCGTGCCGCCCATGTCCAGGGTGACCTCCTGCGGGTAGTACATGAGCTGGACGTCGAACGCGTCCGTACGCGTGTCGATGATCGCGTCGGCGTGCAGCGGCTGCGCCTCGCCCTCGCGCGCCCGGCGGATGTGCACCGCGTGGTGGTCCACCAGCGGCGACGGGCCGACCAGACTGCGCAACGCGCCCGCCACCTGCGGAATCTCCACCAGTCGCCGGGCGAAGGAGCCTGCCGCGTATGCCTCGTCGAGCGGGGTGCCGGCCGGTGCGCCGGGTATCCCGGTGGCGAGGACGTCCAGCGCCTCGGCGTTCATGGCTCCGGGGACGACGGCGTCGAGCCGCAGCGAACCGTGGGCGACGAATCGGGCCATCCGCACGGAGCTCAGCAGAGGGTGACGAGCGTCGGTCGGTGTGGTTGTCATGCGTCCCAGGCTAGGAAGCCGGGGCCCGGCGGCGCGTGGCCCCGGCTCACCACTACTGGTAGATTCTCACCCTCGCGGAGAGACTCCGGGTCTCCCGGGAGGGAGCCGCGTGCGGACGGTGGAGGTACGGCTCGACGAGCCTCCCGAGGTCGTCAACATCGGGATCGGCGTGCACGGCACCGAGGGCCGGCTGAACGATGTCTTCCGCCTCCCCGACCTCTGGCAGCTCCATCTCTACCGGTACGCGGCCGAGCTCACCGTGGACGGCACCGCGCACCCGGTTCGGCCCGGTCATGTCAGCCTCGTACCGCCCGGCGCGACGGTCCGCTACCGCTACCGGGGCCGCTCCGAGCACCTTTACGCGCATCTGCGGCTCACCGGGGGCGGTACGGCCCGTACGCTGCCCGTCGTCCAGCCGTCGGGCGCGCAGTTCCCCACGCTCTCCGCCCTCCTGCTCCAGGCGGTGGCCGCCGCGCCGAGCACCCCCGCCCGGGTGACCGCCGAGGTCTGGGCCGCACTGTGGCGCGTGGCCCGTCTCGCCCCGCCAGAGAGCCCGGCGGGGCCGCACCCCGCCGTGACGGCGGCCATCGTCCATGTCGAGGCGCGGCTGGCCGATCCGCTGACCGTCCCGGAGATCGCGCGGGCCGCCGGGGTCTCGCACAACCACCTCACGCGGCTCTTCCGCGCCGAGACCGGTGACACCGTGATCGGCTATCTGCGCCGGCGCAGGCTGGAGCGCGCGCGGCATCTGCTGCGCGAGTCCACCCTCTCGATCCCGGCCGTCGCCGCGTCCGTCGGCATCCCCGACCTCCAGGCGTTCAACAAGGCGTGCCGCCGCGAACTCGGCGCCTCACCCCGCGCCGTGCGCGCCATGCGCCGCGCGGGGCCCGCCACGTCGCCCACGCCCTCCGGCGCCCCACCGTCCGGCGACCGCCCCGAGCCGGACGGGACCGCCGCCCCGCTCAGCGCTCCTCGGGGGTGAAGACGAGCGGCAGCCGGACCACGCCCCGTACCTGGGTGGCGTGCGAGACCACCCGGTCCTCGGGGTCGATCCGGTAGTCGGGGATACGGCGGTGGATCTCCTCCAGCGCGATGCGCAGCTCGATCCGGGCGAGATGCGAGCCGAGACACCGGTGGGGCCCCGACCCGAACGAGAGATGGCGGTTGGGCGTACGGTCGATCCGCACCACGTCCGGGTCGGTGAACTCGCCGCCGTCCCGGTTGGCGCCGTTCAGCAGGAGCAGCAACTGGTCGCCCGCGCGCAGCCGTACGCCGCCCAGTTCGGTGTCGCGGGTGACCCGGCGGCCCGCCGAGACGGCGGCCTCCAGCCGCAGGATCTCCTCGACGGCGCCCGGCACGAGCGCCGGGTCGTCCACCACGCGCCGGCGCTCCCCCGGGTTGGCCGCGAGGTGCATCAGCCCCCACGCCAGCGAGCCCTGCACCGTGTGCAGCCCGGCGATCAGCAGCAGGAAGAACATCCGGCACAGTTCGTCGTCGGTCAGCGGGCGGGTCGTGTCGCCGATCCTGAGCGGGGTGTTGATGATGGCCGCCGTGACGTCGTCGCCCGCGTCCGGCCGGCCGCGCCGTTCCGCGATCACCTCGGCGAAGTAGCCGAACATGCGCTGTGCGGCCTCGGCGCGCGCGGCGTTCGACTCCTCCTCGCTCGCGCCGGGCCTGCCCTGCAACGCGGTGTCGGTGCACTCGGTGAACATCCGCGCGTCCCGCTGCGGCCATCCCATGAGCGCGAGGAACACCGCGGTCGGCAGCGCGTGGGCGAACTCCTCGACGAACTCACACTCCCCGCGCCCCGCGAACCGGTCGATCAGCCCGTTCACGATCCCCCGGATCTCGGGTTCGAGGGCCTTCATCCGCGGCGGGTTGAACAGCGGCTGGAGCGCCTGCCGGTACGGGGTGTGCTCCGGCGGGTCGAGTTCGAGCGGCAGGAACTTGCCGTCCCCCGCGTTGACCAGGTTGTTGGGGTAGCTCGAATACGTCCCGGGGTTCCGCAGCACCTCGTGGATCTCCGCGTACCGGGTCACCAGCCAGTGCCCGCCGTGCGCGCGGGAGAAGACCACCGGTCCCAGCGCGGCGAGTTCGGCCACCCGCTCCTGGAGGGTGTCGACCGGAGCCGCGACGGACGGATCGTAGATGTCGAAGTCCACGCACAGGTGCTCCGGCAGATGTTCCGGGATCTCTGTGGCTCGCACGGTCATGCGGTCGCACCCCTGTCCAGTCTCTTGGATGTCCCTTGGATCGTGAACGCGCATGCTACAACGCCGAGTTGGGGCTGAATCGGGTTCGCCGCCGGGCGCGTGGGGCGGTTCCGCCCTCCCGGTGGGTGACAGGAACCCCTTATAGTGCCCGGAACACCCGGAGGGCCGTGATGACCGTACGAATCAGCGTCGACCGGCAGGCGTGCGCCGGACATGGCCTGTGCTACGGCGCCGCGCCGGAGATCCTCGACTGCGACGACCAGGGCGACCCCGTGGTCATCCGCTCGCCGCTGCCCGAGGACACGGTGGGAGCCGCGCGCCACGCGGTGGACCTCTGCCCGGAACGGGCCCTGACCCTCACCTTCGAGGACACCGGCCGGCCTTCCGGTCCCTGAACCCGCTGGTTGAACCGGCTGGTGACGCACAGCCCCGGACGTACCCGACCCCGGAGACACAACAGCAATGACACCGGCCGAACCCACCGCCCAGCCCTCCGGGGCGACCGCCCCACCGCCCGGGTGCCCCGCGCACCGGGGGGACGGGGGACGCGGCTCCGCCGTGCCACTGAGCGGCCCCCGCTTCCAGACCGAACCCGCCACGCTCTACCGGGAGATGCGGCGGGACCACGGTTCCGTGGCCCCCGTCCTCCTCGACGGCGGCATACCGGCCTGGCTGGTCCTCGGCTACCGCGAACTCCACCAGGTCACCGGCGACCCGGTGCTCTTCAGCCGCGACTCCGAACTGTGGAACCAGTGGGACAACGTCCCCGAGGACTGGCCGCTGGCGCCGCTGATCGGCCGCGGCCAGCCGTCCATCCTCTACACGACCGGGGAACGCCACCGCGAGCGCGCCACGATGGTGAGCGACGCCCTGGAGGCCGTCGACCCGTTCGTGCTGCGGTACTTCGCCGAGCAGCTCGCCGACGAGCTGATCGACGGCTTCTGCGCCGAGGGCGGCGCGGACATCATCTCCCGGTACGCGATGCCGTTCCCGGTCCGGGTCCTCGCCAAGATCTACGGTTTCCCCGACGACCAGGGGCCCGGTCTGGCCGCCGCCGCGATCGATCTGGCCGAGGGCGGCGAGCGGGCCCAGGCGGCGCAGGGCTATCTCTTCGAGGCGACCATGTCGCTCCTCGCCGCGAAGAAGGACGGCGCGGGTCCTCCCGACGTCGCCTCCCGGCTGCTGCGGAACACCGCCGGGTTCACCGAGGAGGAGGTGCTCCACGACCTCATCGTGCTGGTCATCGCGGGCCACACGCTGACCGCCGACTGGATCGGCAACTCGCTGCGGCTGATGCTCACCGACGACCGGTTCGCCGCCTCGCTCTCCGGCGGCCGGCACAGCGTCGCCGAGGCGATGAACGAGGTCCTCTGGGAGGACACCCCCGCGCAGAACGCGGTGGGCCGCTGGGCCAGCCGCGACACCAGTCTCGGCGCCCGCCACATCAAGGCGGGCGACCTGCTGCTCTTCGGGATCGCCGCCGCCAACAACGACCCGCAGGTCCGCACCCACAGCTCCGCGCTCACCGGCGGCAACAACGCCTACTTCTCGTTCGGGCACGGCGAGTACCGCTGCCCGTTCGCCGCACAGGAGATCGCCGAGACCATCGCCCGTACCGCCATCGAGGTACTGATCGACCGGCTCCCCGACGTCGACCTCGCGGTGCCCGCCGACTCGCTGACCCGGCGGCCCTCCCCGTGGGCGCGCGGCCTGACGTCCCTCCCGGTGAGCTTCAGCCCCTCGCACGCCATGCACTCCGCGGGCTGACGGGTTCGGCGGGCAGGATGTGATCGCCGAGCCGGTCGGTGCTCAGGCACAGCGAGCAGACCACCGCGTCATGGGTGCGGCAGGCGGCCAGATCGGGCCGCTCGAACTCCTGGCGGCAGACATGGCAGGGGTAGGTGCGCGCGCTGGGGTTGCCCGTGGCGTCGAGCAGCGGCTCGTCGATCCCGTCGTCGGCGCGCCGGAGGTAGTAACGGCCCTGGGTGGCCACGGCCATCAGCGGGGTGAGGACGAAGGCGATCAGCGCGGCGGCGACGGGTGAGTACGGCTGGAGGGTGTCGCCCAGGGCGTGGAAGTACAGGGCGATGGAGAGCCCGGAGGCGACCACGAAGGAGACCACCCCCACCGGGTTGACGGCGTACAGCATGCCCCTGCGGAACTCGGGGGCATGCGGGGAGAGTTTCAGCAGATATTTGTTGATCATGATGTCGGTGGCGACGGTGACGACCCAGGCGATGGCGCAGTTGGAGTAGAAGCCCAGAAGGCTGTTGAGGAAGCTGAACATGTCGGCCTCCATCAGGATCAGCGCGAACGTCAGATTGACGAGGACGAAGACCATCCGGCCCGGGTACCGCTTGGAGACGCGGGTGACGGAGTTGGTCCAGGCCAGCGAGCCGGAGTAGGCGTTGGTCACATTGATCTTGATCTGGCTGATCACGACCAGGACCACCGCCAGCGGGACCACGAGCCAGGACGGCATCATCGCGTCGAAGGCGCCGCGGAACTGCTGAATGGGCTCGGTGGCGGCCACCGGGCCGACCTCGGAGAGGATGTAGACGGCGAGGAAGACACCCATCGCCTGCTTCAGCGCGCCGAGCACCACCCACCCGGGACCGGCCATGACCACGGCCGTCCACCAGGAGCGGCGGTTGGCGTCGGTCTTCGGCGGCATGAAGCGCAGGTAGTCGATCTGCTCGCCGATCTGCGCGATCAGCGACAGACACACCCCGGCGCCCAGCAGCACGGACGCGGTGTCGACCGCGCCGTCGCCGTCGGTCCCCGCGTACGCCAGCCAGCGGTCCACCGTGCCCGGGTCGGTGACGATCAGGTGGATCAGCGGGCCCGCCATCAGCAGCAGCCACACCGGGGTCGTCCAGACCTGGAGCTTGCTGAGCGCCTTCATGCCGTAGACGACCAGCGGGATCACCAGCAGCGTCGAGACCAGGTAACCCGCCCACAGCGGCAGCCCGAAGCCGAGTTTCAGCCCCTGGGCCATGATCGAGCCTTCGAGGGCGAAGAAGATGAAGGTGAAGCTGGCGAAGATGACGCTGGTCAGGACGGACCCGTAGTAGCCGAATCCGGAGCCGCGGGTGATCAGGTCGAGGTCGATGTTGTACCTCGCCGCGTAATAGGCGAGCGGAAAACCGGTGAGGAAGATGACGGCCGCCGCGAGGGCGATCGCGGCCAGCGCGTTCCCGGTCCCGTGGCTGAGGCCGATTCCGGCGCCGATGGAGAAGTCCGCGAGATACGCGATCCCGCCGAGCGCGGTGGTCGCCACGACCATCGGCGTCCAGCGGCGGTAACTGCGCGGGGCGAACCGGAGGGTGTAGTCCTCCAGCGTCTCGTCGGCCGCCGGACCGGCGCCCCGTGGTGCGGCGGGCGGCTCGTGGTCACCCGTGGGAACTATGAGCTGTGGCTCGCTGCTCATGCCGCGCCTCCTGGGGAGAGTGCGGGCCGCGGCGGTCCCCGTACCGGACGGCGCGTACCGGCCCGTATCCATGACGAGGAAGGGTAGGGAGCGCTTGTTTCCGCCAGGAGCCCGCCGCGTGAAGCGGCTGTTACCGGGTGTCCCCGTCCCCGCTCAGGGCGCGGATCCGTACCGCGCGGTGGTGTGGCGGTGGCGGGCCCAGAGGGGCAGGACGAACCAGCAGTACGTGTACCAGGCGACGACCGCGGCCACGATCCACGGCACATACGGGTCGTGGGTGGCGACGCGCAGGACCAGGAGGAGCGCCGATGTCATGGTCGCCAGCAGCAGGATCAGCCCGGCGAAGGTGAGACGGGAGGCCCACCGTACGGCCTGCGGCTTGATCCGCCGCCCCACGACCATCCGGTGGAAGGAGACGGGCCCGATCAGCGCCCCGGTGGCGGCGGCGCCGAGCACGACGGTGACGACGTAGATCGTCTTGTCCGTCCGGGCGAGACCTTGGTACGCCGGGGTGAACACGACGGTCAGCAGAAAACCGAAGAGGATCTGTACGCCCGTCTGGGCGACCCTCACCTCCTGGATGAGCTCACCCCACTTGCGGTCGGCACGCTCCTCGTCCGTCTCGTGGCGGCCGTTCGCCGCGCGGGGACCCGCCCCGCCACCGTCGGTGGACCTCACGCCGCTTCCCCGCTCTCCGTCCCTCGTCACGTTCCGCCGCGCGGCGCCGAGGGCGTCGCGCTTCGGGCGGTACCGGCTTCCGGCGTGTCCGCCTCGGAAGGGCGCCGGTTCGCGCTCTCCTCACCGTGTCACCCGTCGCCCCGGTGTCAAACCGTGCTCCGGGCCGCCCTCCGTGACCCGCGCGGGTGACGGAGGGCGGCCCGGAGCGCGGTCAGCCGATCCGGGCGCCGTACACGTGGTCGACGGTCATCGTCATCAGCACCCGGCGGTCGGAGACCATCACCGCCCGGTACTCGTCCCAGTCGGGATGCTCGCCGGCGGCGAGGCGGTAGTAGCGCACCAGTGCCTCGACCTCGGGACCGTGGGGGTCGGTCCCCGGCCCGGTGAGGATCACGGCGCCCTCGGCGGTCGCCCAGGACCGCCCGTCGGGTGCGGTGACCTCCAGAGCGGCTCTCGGGTCCCGGCGCAGGTTCGCCGTCTTGGCGCGGCCCTCCGTCATCGACACGTGGAGGACTTCGGTCCCCCGGTCGTAGAAGGGCGTGACGGGAGAGAGCTGGGGACGGCCGTCCGCCTTGATCGTGGCGAGGACACCGAGCCGGCTCTCCGCGAGGAGTGTGCGTGGATCGAACGGGGTGACAGTCATGTCCGGGGCCAAGTCACGGCGGGGCGCCCGTTATTCCCGTCCCGGCGCGGAGAGCGGCCGGACGGGTGACGGACGGCGGCCGACCGGCGACGGAAGAGGGGGAGGAGGGTACGGACGAAGGCCTGATCGAACGGCGGGCCTCAGGAGCAGGACGGGCAGAGTCCGCGGTAGGTGACCTCGACCTCGGAGACCGTGAAGCCGAACCGCTCCACCGCCGGGAGGTCCGCCAGCGGGTTGCCCGTCGGGTGGACGTCGCGGATGGTGCCGCAGGCGGAGCACACCAGGTGCTGGTGCGGGTGGTGGGCGTTGGGGTCGTAACGCTTGGCCCGGCCGTCCGTGGAGACCTCGATGACCTCGCCGAGGGTGACCATCTCGCCCAGCGTGTTGTAGACGGTCGCCCGGGAGATCTCCGGCAGCCGCTGGGCCGCGCGGGCGTGCACCTCGTCGGCCGTGAGGTGGACGTGGTCGCCGTCGAGGACCTCCGCAACGACGCGCCGCTGGGAGGTCATCCGCCAGCCACGTCCTCGCAGTCGTTCCAGCAGGTCACTCATGTCGGTTCACCTATTCAGGTTTGGTGGGACACCCGAAGTTTACCGGTGGGTGCCCAGGTTCCGATCCCGCCACGTACGTGGCGTTCTTCCGCTTGGCGTTCTTCTTGACTAAGACTCTGTCCATTGTAGGATCGGATCCGGCAATAGCCAAGGGACAGGAAGACTCCAGTGGCGCGGGAGGCCCTCACGACCAGGCCTTCCCCGCATCCGACGGGCCCCGGCTGTGCCACCGCCCCAGTGTTCCTGAGCACCATGATCGACCTGGTCCGGAAGGATTCCGATGTCTGAGAACCATGATGAAATCGTCGTAGAAGCGAAGGCTGAGGGCGGAGGCGGTTGCCCGGTCGTGCACGGACGCGCCCCGCACCCGACGCAGGGTGGCGGCAACCGCCAGTGGTGGCCGGAGCGGCTCAACCTGAAGATCCTTGCCAAGAACCCCGCCGTGGCCAACCCCCTCGGTGAGGAGTTCGACTACGCCGAGGCGTTCAAGACCCTCGACCTCCCGGCCGTGAAGCAGGACATCGCGGCGGTGATGACGGACTCGCAGGACTGGTGGCCGGCCGACTTCGGGCACTACGGACCGTTCATGATCCGTATGGCGTGGCACAGCGCGGGCACCTACCGGATCAGCGACGGCCGCGGCGGCGCGGGCGCCGGGCAGCAGCGTTTCGCCCCGCTCAACAGCTGGCCGGACAACGGCAACCTCGACAAGGCCCGCCGTCTCCTGTGGCCGGTCAAGAAGAAGTACGGCCAGGCGCTCTCCTGGGCCGACCTCATGATCCTCGCCGGCAATGTCGCCCTGGAGACGATGGGCTTCAAGACCTTCGGCTTCGCCGGTGGCCGCGCGGACGTGTGGGAGCCCGACGAGGACGTGTACTGGGGCCCCGAGACCACCTGGCTCGACGACGAGCGCTACACCGGCGACCGCGAGCTGGAGAGCCCGCTCGGCGCGGTGCAGATGGGCCTCATCTACGTCAACCCCGAGGGCCCGAATGGCAACCCGGACCCGATCGCCGCGGCCCGCGACATCCGTGAGACCTTCCGCCGGATGGCGATGAACGACGAGGAGACGGTCGCCCTGATCGCGGGCGGTCACACCTTCGGCAAGACCCACGGCGCGGGCCCGGCGGACCACGTCGGCGCCAACCCCGAGGGCGCCTCGATCGAGGAGCAGGGCCTCGGCTGGAAGAACTCGTTCGGCACCGGCAAGGGTGGCGACACGATCACCAGTGGTCTGGAGGGCATCTGGACCAACACCCCGATCACGTGGGACAACAGCTTCTTCGAGATCCTGTTCGGCTACGAGTGGGAGCTGTTCCAGAGCCCGGCGGGCGCCAACCAGTGGCGGCCGAAGGACGGCACCGGGGCGGGCACGGTCCCCGACGCCCACGACGCGTCGAAGACGCACGCCCCGACGATGCTCACGACCGACCTCTCGCTCCGGTTCGACCCGGCGTACGAGCAGATCTCGCGGCGCTTCCTCCAGGACCCCGACGCGTTCGCTGACGCCTTCGCCCGCGCCTGGTTCAAGCTGACCCACCGCGACATGGGCCCGATCGCGCGCTACCTCGGCCCGGAGATCCCGGCCGAGGAGCTCGTGTGGCAGGACCCGCTGCCCGCGGTGGCGCACGAGCCCGTCGGCGCCGAGGACATCGCCGCCCTCAAGGCGCAGATCCTCGGCCAGGACCTGTCGGTGTCCGAGCTGGTGTCCACGTCGTGGGCGGCCGCCTCGTCCTTCCGCGGCAGCGACAAGCGCGGCGGCGCCAACGGTGCGCGCGTCCGCCTGGAGCCCCAGAGCGGCTGGGAGGTCAACGAGCCCGACCGGCTGGCGGCGACGCTGCGCGCCCTGGAGGGGATCCAGGAGTCCTTCAACACCGCCCAGACCGGCGGCAAGCGGGTCTCGCTCGCCGACCTGATCGTCCTCGCCGGCGGCGCGGCCGTCGAGAAGGCCGCTAAGGACGCCGGCGTCGACATCGAGGTCCCCTTCACGCCGGGCCGCGTGGACGCGTCGCAGGAGCAGACGGACGTGGAGTCGTTCGCCGCGCTCGAACCGGCCGCCGACGGTTTCCGCAACTACCTCGGCAAGGGCAACCGCCTGCCGGCCGAGTACCTGCTGATCGACCGGGCGAACCTGCTCACCCTGAGCGCCCCCGAGATGACGGTCCTCGTCGGTGGTCTCCGCGTCCTGGGCGCGAACCACCAGCAGTCGTCGCTCGGTGTCCTCACCGCGACCCCCGGGTCCCTGACGAACGACTTCTTCGCCAACCTGCTCGACCTGGGCATCACATGGACGGCGACGTCCGCGGACGCGAACACGTTCGAGGGCCGTGACGGTGCCACGGGCGAGGTCAAGTGGACCGGCAGCCGCGCCGACCTCGTGTTCGGTTCCAACTCCGAACTGCGGGCGCTCGCGGAGGTCTACGCGAGCGACGACGCGAAGGAGAAGTTCGTGAAGGACTTCGTCGCGGCGTGGACCAAGGTCATGAACCTCGACCGGTTCGACCTGGTCTGACCCACGGCGTCCGGGCCGGCCGGCATCCGGCCGGCCCGGACGTTCCCACCTCGGGGGATCACTTCGGTGGTCCCCTTTCGGCGCCCGGCCCCGGAACGGGCGTGGCGACATCGAGCGCGTACCCGGACGGCTTCACGTGCTCTGGTGAACCGCGCCGCGATCTCAGGTGAACCGCACCGGGATCCGCACCAGAGCGGGTCACCCGCCCGGATCGAGCCAGCGGGCCGTGCCGGGGGCGACGGTGGCCGTCCGGCCGCGGATCAGCACGGTTACGGGATCCTCGTCGGAGTCGGCGACCGCGACGCGCACCCGCCCCGCCCGGAACCTCAGGTCCACGTCCCAGTGGCCCCGGTAGCGGATACGGAACCCGAACTTCGACAGCTGCGGCAGCGGCGAGGGGTCCAGCCGCAGCGCGTCGGCGCCGGCCTCCAGACCGGTCAGGCCGCGCTGCACGAGATCCACGGTGCCGGCCATCGCGCCGAGGTGGACGCCTTCCGGAGTGGTCCCGCCCTGGACGTCCGCCACGTCGCCGGTCAGGGCCTCCTCCATGTACGTCCATGCCTCGTCGTGGCGGACCCGGGCCAGTACCCACGCGTGGACCAGCGCGCTGAGAGTGGAGCCGTGGCTGGTGCGGCGCAGGTAGTAGTCGACGGTGGTCCGCCACAGGTCGTCGTCGAGGCGGTGGCCGAGCTGCCGGAACAGGCCGCCGAGTTCCCGGGGCGGGAAGAGGTAACCCAGCATCAGCACATCGGCCTGCTTGGACGCCTGGTAGCGGTTGACCGTGTCGCCCTCGGCCTCCAGGATCCGGTCCAGCCTGCGGATGTCGCCGTACCGCTCGCGGTATGCCGCCCAGTCCAGCTCCGCCAGTTCCCCGTAGCCGGCGAACTGGCTGACGACCCCGCGGTGGTACGGCACATGGAGCCGGTGGGCGATGTCCGCCCAGCGCTCCGGATCGTCGGCGGCGAGCCCGAGCCGCTCGTACAGCTCGCTCCGCCGGGAGGCGGGGAGCGCGCGCAACACCTCGCGCGCCCTCATCAGCACCCATGAGGCGGTGACGTTCGTATAGGTGTTGTCGTCCAGTCCCGGCGTGGCGGCTCCCGGGTAACCGTCGTGGTACTCGTCAGGGCCGACAACGCCGTGGATACGGTACCGGGCGAGCGAGGGGTCCCAGACCGCGCTGTCCGCCCAGAAACGGGCGACCTGGAGCAGCGTCTCCGCGCCCTCGTCCTGGAGGAAGGCGGTGTCACCGGTGGCCTGCCAGTACTGCCACACGTTGTAGGCGACGGCGGAGCCGACGTGGTGCTGGAGCCGTGAGTGGTCGGGCAGCCACCGCCCCGAGCGCGGATTGAGGTGCAGCTCCTGGGTCTCCTCACGGCCGTCGCTGCCGCTCTGCCACGGAAACATCGCCCCGTTCCGGCCGGCCTCACGCGCCGCGTGACAGGCGGCGGGCAGCCGCCTGTGACGGTACCCGACCAGGGCGCGGGAGACCTCGGGGAAGTGCAGGTTGAGGTACGGCAGGACGAACAGTTCGTCCCAGAAGACATGGCCCCGGTACGCCTCGCCGTGCAGCCCCCTGGCGGGGACGCCGACGTCCAGCTCGGCCGTGTGCGGGGAGAGGGTCTGGAGCACGTGGAACAGGTGCAGCCGCAGGATCCGGCCCGCCTCCCCCGGCACCTCCAGCTCCGCCCGGCGCCACAACCGTTCCCAGGCGTCGTGGTGCGAGACCAGCAGTTCGGGGAAGCCGGGCGCCTCGCGCACCGCCGCCACGGCGGCCTGCCGGGGGCTGCCGATGGCCGGGGTGCCCGAGGTGTACAGGGCGACCGTCTGGTCCACCCGGACGGTCCCCCCGGCCTCGACCGGGACCGTCAGCGTCCGGAACGCCCCGCGCGCGGTGAGCCGGGGCCGGGAAGCGATCGCGGGGAGACCGGCGGCCCGGATGCGCGAGGCCGACGCGATCCGGATGTCGGAGTTCACCGTACGGCAGCGCAGCCACACCGTGTCGTCCTCCTCGGCTCCGGTGAGCCAGTGGGTCAGGTGCCGGTCCGCCAGCCCGCGGTAGCGCTCGACCCCTGCGTTGCGCACATCTCCGTCCAGCCCGGATTCCACCTCCACCTCCCCGGACCACCCGTCGGCGGTGAACGAGGTGCGCTGGGCCGCCAGATGGGGCTCTCCCATGTGGACGAGCCGGCACTGTTCCACGTTCAGCCGCCCCGGGCCTCCGGGGAGCGCGTACCGCGACGTCCGGGTGAGCGTGCCGTGCCGCAGGTCCAGCGTCCGCAGGTCCGCCACGAGCAGGCCGCTGTCCTGGGACAGCCAGGGCCCCGGATCCGCCCCTCGGGGACGTACCCGGTAGCGCAGGGGAAGCCAGTTGGGCAGATTGACCAGGTCCTCGTTCCCGGTCCGGTGTCCCGCCACCGTGGACTCCAGCCGGTCGTAGCAGCCGGCCACGTACGTACCCGGGTAGTGCGCGGGACCCGCGGGCGACTCGGACGCGGCGCCGCGCGTGGCGAAGTAGCCGTTTCCCAGCGTGCACAGGGTCTCGCGCAGCCGTTCCGATCGGGGGTCGTAGCCCTCGTACGTCCAGGTCCAGGCTCGCACGGTCGGCACTCCTCTCGGCGACCACCGGGCCGAGTCCGGTGTCACCCGAAGAACACCCCGAACTCGTCGTACAGCGACGGATCCACCACCTTGGTCCTCGTCCCGGCCTCGGGCAGCGGGACACGGACGACGTCGGTGCCGCGCAGGGCGACCATCGTGCCGAAGTCGCCGTCCTTGACCGCGTCGACGGCGTGCAGCCCGAAGCGGGTGGCCAGCCACCGGTCGAAGGCGCTCGGGGTCCCACCGCGCTGGGTGTAGCCGAGCACCGTCGTACGGGCGTCCGTGCCGGTCCGCCGCGAGATCTCCTGGGCCAGCCACTCGCCGACACCGGAGAGCCGCACATGGCCGTACTCGTCCAGCGAACGGTCCTTGAGGATCATCCGGCCCTCCCGGGGCGCGGCGCCCTCGGCCGCGACGACGATCGGCGCGTAGTTGAACTCGAACCGGCTCTTCACCCAGGAACAGACCTGATCGATGTCGAACGGCCGCTCGGGGATGAGGATCACGTTGGCGCCGCCCGCGACTCCGGCGTGCAGGGCGATCCACCCGGCGTGCCGCCCCATCACCTCCACCACCAGGGTGCGCCGGTGCGACTCGGCGGTGGTGTGGAGGCGGTCGATGGCCTCGGTGGCGATGCCCACGGCCGTGTCGAAACCGAAGGTGTAGTCGGTGCCGGGCACGTCGTTGTCGATCGTCTTCGGCACGCCGACCAGCCGGATCCCGTGACGGCTCAGCTCGGCCGCCACGCCGAGCGTGTCCTCGCCACCGATCACGACGAGGGCGTCGACGTCGTGCTCGGCGAGCGTGTCCTGGATCCGCCGCACCGCGTCCTCGTGGTGGAACGGGTTGGTACGGGACGAACCGAGGATGGTTCCGCCGCGGGGCAGGATCCCCCGTACGGTGGAGACGTCCAGCGGCAGGACGTCGTTGCGGAGCGCACCGAGCCAGCCGTCGCGCAGGCCCACGAAATCGAAGGCGTACTCCTCGACTCCCTTGCGGACAACGCTGCGGATCACCGCGTTGAGGCCGGGACAGTCACCGCCGCCGGTCAGCACGCCCACCCTCATGGTCTCCGCCTTCCTCCGCGCCGCGGGACGTCGCACAACACGTTGCGGCCGGTCCGTTCCAGTGTCGGCTCCGCGTTCCCCCCGCGCATTCCCGGGCGCGGTCGTGCCGGCGGGTCCCCGCCGGAGGGCCGAACGGTCCGCACGACGCCCCGGTCGGCCCCAGCGGGCCGCCTGCGCGGGGGCGGAGGCTGGGAGTCGGTATCTTCCGCGATCGGCTGAAGGGCACGGGATGCGCTTTCGCAGGGCCGGTGACCTGATGACCTCGGACGCCGTCCGCGCGGGCCCCGCCACGCCGGTCGCGGACGTGGCCCGGGTGCTCGCGGAGCGCGGCATCGGCGGTGTGCCGGTCGTGGACGACGACGACAAGGTGCTCGGTGTCGTCACCCGTTCCGATCTGACGCGGCGCGGGGGCGGGCGGGGGCTCTCCGGCCGGCCGGGCACTACCGGCCCCACCGCCGGGGAACTGATGTCGGTTCCGGCGGTCACGGTCCGCGCGGTCGACTCCGTCGCGCTGACCGGTCGCACCATGGCCGACCGTGACGTCGGCCGGCTGCCGGTGGTGGACGAGGAGGCCCGGATCGTCGGCATCATCACCCGGCGTGATCTGCTGCGGGTGTTCGTCCGCCCCGATTCCGACCTCCGCGACGAGATCCTCGACGAGGTCGTGGTCCGTGCCCTGTGGCTGGATCCGGCGCCGCTCACGGTCTCGGTCGTCGACGGCGTGGTGACCCTGCGTGGCCGCCTGGGGCGTGCGGCGGACGTGTCCGTCGCGGCGGGGATGACGGCCCGCGTCGCCGGGGTGGTCGCCGTGGTGAACGAGCTGACCGGCCCGGTCGGCGCCCTCGGGCTTCCGGATGAGCTACGACGACGCTGACCGGGTCGGGAAACCTGTTCGGCGCGCTGTCCCCCGGCGGGCGCGAACGGCCGCGGGAGGCCGCCACGGAGGTCAGTCCGGGTGACCCGCCCTATGCGGGGCGCCCAGGGCCCGTTCGGCCCTGGCCCGCCCGGCGGGCCGGGGCCACGATGGAAGCGATGGAAGGCGTACGGAAGCCTGGTGCAGGCGTACGGAAGCCTGGTGCGCGAGCGCGTCGGAGGAGCGAGCATGAGCGAGGTACGGCGGTTCTCACCGCAGAGCCCGATCCGGGTCTTTCTGCTCGACGACCACGAGGTCGTCCGGCGGGGCCTGCGGGACCTGCTCGACGCGGAGCCGGACCTCGATGTGGTGGGCGACGCGGGCACGGTCGACCACGCGCTCGCCCGGGGGCCCGCCCTGCGGCCGGACGTGGCCGTGCTCGATGTACGGCTGCCGGACGGGGACGGGATCACGGTCTGCCGGGAGCTGCGTTCGCGGATGCCGGAACTCGCCTGCCTGATGCTGACCTCGTTCGACGACGACGACGCGCTGCTGGACGCGATCATGGCCGGGGCCGCCGGCTACGTGCTCAAGGACATCAAGGGGGCGGACCTCGTCGCGGCCGTACGGACCGTCGCCTCCGGTCAGTCCATGCTCGACCCCGCGACCACGACCCGGCTGATGAGCAGCCTGCGTGGCGAGGAGGACGCCGCCGGTGCGGAGGAGGACGCGCTGTCGCAGCTCTCGCCACGGGAGCGGGAGATCCTCGTCCTGATCGGTGAGGGGCTGACCAATCAGGAGATCGGCAGGCGCCTGTACCTGTCGGAGAAGA
Source organism: Streptomyces sp. NPDC056987 (assembly GCF_042673865.1). NCBI lineage: Bacteria > Bacillati > Actinomycetota > Actinomycetes > Kitasatosporales > Streptomycetaceae > Streptomyces > Streptomyces sp. NPDC056987. Next base: position 235,482 of record NZ_JBHURV010000006.1, on the reverse strand, counting down.
CCGTCAAGAACCACATCTCGCGTCTGCTCGCCAAGCTGGGCGTCTCGCGGCGCGTCCAGGCCGCCGTTCTCGCCACCCAGTCCGCCGCGCGCCCCGTCACGGGCGGGCACGGACACCGCTGACCCGAGGGCGAAGGACCGGGACACCGGCTCACGTGTGGCGGAGCGGCACCGTCCAGACGAGCCGGGTGCCCCCCTGCCGCGGTGTTCCGACCGTCAGCCCGCCACCGAGGCCCTCCGCCCGCCGGGCGAGGTTGTCGAGCCCGCTGCGGCGGCCGTCCGGCGCGATACCCGTGCCGTTGTCGGAGACGGTCAGGGTCAGCAGGCCGTCACGGACCACGAGGGAGACCTCGGCGGCGTCGGCGTGGGCGTGGCGCCCGACATTGCTCAGCGCCTCGCCCAGGACGGCCACGACATGGTCCCCGGTCGCCACCGGTACATCGGTGTCGATCAGGCCCTCCATCCGGACCGCGGGGGTGAAGCCGAGGGCGCGCGCGGCCTCCTCCACAGCGGTGGTGACCCGGGCCCGCAGCCCCTGGCGGGCGCGCCCTGTCCCGCGGGACCGCAGTCCGAAGATCGTCGAACGGATGATCTTGATCGTCTCGTCGAGATCGTCCACGGCGCGCAGCAGCCGTTCACGTGCCTGCGGATGATCCACGAACCGGAGGGAGCTCTGCAGGGTCATGCCTGTCGCGAACAGCCGCTGGATGGCCAGGTCGTGCAGGTCACGGGCGATCCGGTCGCGGTCCTCCAGCAGGGCGATCTGTTCGGCGTCATGGCGCCGCTCGGCCAGTTCCATGGCGAGCGCCGCCTGCCCGGCGAAGGCCAGCAGCGGATCCGTACCGGCCTCGGTGAAGGGTTCCCTTGCGGCGCTCCGTGCCAGGAGCAGGACACCGTGCACCGTGTCGCCGGCGGCCAGGGGTACGGCGACGGCGTACCGCAGACCGCGCCAGCGCGGCGGGCCCGCGGTGATGCGCGGATCGTGCCGTACGTCCACGCTGATGAGCGGTTTTCCGGACCGGAACGACGCGCCGACGAGGGAACCCTCGCGGGGGAGGACCAGCCCGTCGTGGATGTCCGCGTCGACTCCGGTGGCGCACGCCACCCGCAGGCTCCCGTCTCCGGCCGGCAGGGCCAGCGCGCCCAGATCGGCGGAGAGGATCCGGCGCGCGTGACCCACGATCAGGCGCAGCACCTCCTCCTCGCCCTGCCCCGACAACAGGGCGGCGACGATCTCCGCGTTCGCCTCCAGCCGGCGCTGCCGGTCGCGCGACATCTCGTACAGCCGCGCGTTCTCGATGGCCTCCCCCGCGGCCATGGCCAGGGTCAGGAGGACGGTCTCGTCCTCACCGTCGAACGCCTTGCCGCCCCGCTTCCCGGTGAGATACAGGTTGCCGAACACCTTGTCGCCCACCTTGATCGGCACCCCCAGGAACGAGTGCATCGGCGGGTGGTTCGGCGGGAATCCGTACGAGGCCGGGTGTTCGGACAGCTCCGGCAGGCGCAAGGGCTCGGGGTGCCGGATCAGTTCGCCGAGGATTCCGTGACCGGAGGGGAGGGGGCCGATGGCCCGTATCTGCTCCTCGCTCACGCCGGTGGTGAGGAACTGCGAGAGGCGGGTGGAGTCCTCGCCGATGACGCCCAGGGCTCCGTACTCGGCGTCCACGAGCACCGTGGCCGCCTCGACGATGTGCCGCAGCACCTGGGGGAGTTCCAGCTCCCGGCCGACCGCGAGGACGGCTTCGAGGAGGCTCCGCATGGTCTCCCCGGTTCCACGCTCCACTGCGGCCAGATGCGCCCGCAGCTCCCGGGGCAGCACGTCCAGCCCGGGAGGCGCGCCGTCCCCCCGCTTGCCGCCGTCCTCGGTCACCGTGTCCTCCGTCGGCCCCAGCCGAGCGGAGCGCAGTGCTCCACGTGTCCACGGTAACGGTCCACGGCGGCCGGGCATCTCGGCGCCCCGCCCCCATGACCGTACGTGAGCGGATCACACGGATCAGCTCAGCCCGCGGACCGTTCCAGGACCACCTTCAGGGCCTCGTTGGCCGCGGCTTCCGAGAAGACTCCGTACGCCTCTTCCATCGCGTCGAGGCCGAAGCGGTGCGTGACCAGTGCCGACGTGGGCAGCCGGCCCGCTGTCGCCAACCGGAGCAGCATCGGCGTCGAGTGGGTGTCGACCAGCCCGGTCGTGATCGTCACATCCTTGATCCACAGCTCCTCCAGGTGGAGCGGGGCCGGTTTGCCGTGCACCCCGACATTGGCGACATGGCCGCCGGGACGCACCACCCGGGTGCACAGCTCGAAGCTCTCCGGCACGCCCACGGCCTCGATGGCCACGTCCGCCCCCTGCCCGTCGGTCAGGTCGGCGACCAGCCGCGCGGGATCCTCCTCCGAACTGACCACCGCGTCCGCCCCGAGCCCGCGTGCCGCCGCCAGCCGGGACCGGTCCGGGTCGACGGCGATGACCCGGCCGGGGCCGAACAGCCCCGAGGTGGCGATCGCGGCGAGTCCGACCGGGCCCGCGCCCACCACGACCACGGTGTCGCCCGGCCGGACTCGCCCGTTCAGGACCCCCACCTCGTAGGCGGTCGGGAAGATGTCCGCGAACAGGACCGCGGCGTCGCTGCCGAGAGCGGGCTGCAGCGGGTGGACGGAGAAGTCGGCGAAGGGAACGCGCGCGTACTCGGCCTGGGTCCCGTCGATCCGATGCCCCAGCACCCAGCCACCGCCGCCCAGGCACTGGCCGTACCAGGACTCCCGGCAGTAACGGCAGCGGCCGCACCCGCAGATACACGAGATCAGGATCCGGTCCCCGGGCCGTACGGACCGCACCTCGCCGCCGGTCTCCACGACCTCACCGACGGCCTCGTGGCCGAGGACTGTTCCCGGCTCGACGTCCGGTACATCCCCTTTGAGGATGTGGAGGTCGGTGCCGCAGATCGTGACGGCGTCGATCCGTACGATCGCGTCCGCCGCGTCCTTGACGCCGGGATCCGGAACTTCGTCCCAGGAGGACTGTCCGGGCCCGTGGAAGACCAGTGCCTTCATGTCGTCACCTCCTCACGGCCACGAAGCGTGGCCCGGGTGTTCAGTCGTGCTGAACCGGGATGGTCCGGGTCGCGGTCTCCGCGCCGGGGACCGGAACGGAGACGGTGAGTACACCGTCCTTGTACGCGGCTGTGGCCTCCTCGCCCCGGGCGCCGGGCGGCAGCCGCACGGACCGCATGAAGGTGCCGTAGTGGAATTCCGTGCGGTTCTTCTCCTCGGACTCCGAACTGCGTTCGGCCCGCAGGGTCAGAATGCCCTCCGCCACGGTGAGTTCGAGGTCCTTGGCCGGGTCGATTCCCGGCAGCTCCGCGCGGAGGGCGTATGTGCCGTCCGTGAGGGATTCCTCGATACGGATGCTGTGGAGTCCCGGTACCTGGTGAAGCCAGGGGGCGCCTTCCTCGGCCCATCCCAGCAGGTCGGGCAGCCCGGAGGGCCAGCCCATCCGGCGTTCGATCTTCCCGCTCATGTCTGCCTCCTTCTGGTTCTCTCCTGAATTGCCGCCTCGCGGGCCGGGCTTCCATCCGCACCACCCGCAGGAACGGCATCGTCCGTCACGGCGCGGCTCCGCTTCCGGCCCGGACGTCACGCCCGGTGCGATCCGCCCGGCAGGTGAGCCGCTCGGAGACCGAGACGACGCCGTCCACGCTGCCGCACAGCCGTACGAGTACGGGGATCATCCCGCTGTCGTCCACCGTGCCGCGCAGGAAGACCTGCCCCTCGGTGACCTCGACGGTGACGTCCGACGGCGCGAGGCCCAGCGTCGTGCCCAGCACGTCGTGGGTGATCTCCTCACGGATCGCCGGGTCACGCCGCAGGAAGACCCGGAGCAGGTCCGCCCGGCTGACGATGCCGAGCAGCCTGTCCGCCTCGTCGACCACCGGCAGCCGTTTGACGTTCTGCACGGCCATGAGCCGCGCGGCCTCCACGACCGTCCACTCCGGGTGCGCGCACACCGCGGGGGCGGACATGATCTCTCCGGCGTCGCGGCCCTCGGCCCGGGCCCGTTCCCACGCCTCAAGGTGCGGCAGCGGTGTCCTGCCCGACAGGTCCGAACGGTCTGCCGCCTTGCGCAGCAGATCCGCTTCCGACACGATCCCGGCCGGCCGGCCCGTGCCGTCGAGGACGGGTACGGCGCTCACGTCGTGCTCCATGAGCGTCCGGGCAATTTCCTTGAACGGTGTATCGACCCGCACGCTCACGACATCATGGGTCATGAGTTCACTGATCCTGCGGTGATCCATGTCAAGGCTCCCTCTCGTCGCCCATGGCCCCGGGCCGAGACCACGACCCCAGCGTGGGCTCCCGCGGCCGGTCCACGGCAGGTGCCACCCGGCCCCTTCGGCATGACCGTGAAGCCCCGGGCCGTAGTCCGAATGGGGCCATGAGGCACGGGTCAGGGCCTACCGGCCCCTGCCGCGAGTGGTCCACCCCGTCGGACTCTGGAAACGGAGCACACGACACGACCGGGAGGACCTGGTGTCCGTACACACTCCGGGCAAGGTGGCCGTGAGCCACCTCGTCCGTGACGCGACCGCCGCACCGTCCATGCACAACGCGCAGCCCTGGCGGTTCCACTACGCCCGCGGCAGCCGGACCTTCAGCCTCTACGCGGACCTGACCCGCGCCCTTCCGCACGCCGATCCCACCACCCGCGGGCTGCACATCGGCTGTGGTGCGGCCCTGTTCAACCTGCGGGTCGCCGCCGTCCACGCCCGTCTGCGGCCGGTCACCCGGCTGCTTCCCGACCCCGCGGTCCCCGGGCTGCTGGCGACCGTACGGCTCGACGACCCCGGCGGCGCCGACGGCGCCCGCGACGGGGTCGCCGTGCTCCACCCGGCGATCCACGAGCGTCACACAAGCCGGTATCCCTTCACCGGCCGGCGCGTCCCGGCGGAGGTCCGGCGCGCGCTCACCGAGGCGGCACGCCACGAGGGCGCGGATCTGGTCTTCCCGGCCGGGTCCCAGCTCCGGAGCGTGCTCGACCTGATCCGGGACGCCGAGGGATACGGCCACATGGACGCCTGCCGGGAGGCGGAGACCGAACGGTGGACGCGGGACACCACCACGGACGCGCCCATGGACGGCATACCGGAGTACGCCTTCGGGCCGCTCAAGCGGGGCGGATCGGCTCCCGTCCGGGACTTCGCCGGCCGCACCCCGGCCCACGGGCGTGGCCTGGCCGACTTCGAGGACCGGCCCCAACTGGCCCTGCTGCGCACCCTGCGGGACGCACCGGCCGACTGGCTGCGCGCGGGGCAGGCGCTGGAACGGGTCCTGCTCATCGCCACGCTCCACGGTCTGAGGAGTTCCTTCGCCACCCAGGCGCTCGAATGGCCCGACCTGCGCTGGGTGCTGCGTGACCCGGACTCGGGGGCGGGACACGTCCAGATGGTGATCAGGCTGGGCTACGGACCGGCGGGACCGAGGACGCCCCGCCGTCCCGTGCGGCACGTACTGGAGATCGAGGACTGACCACCGGTCATCGGACGAACTCGAAGGAAAGGCGGTGGGAGGGATGGAGCTTCCCGTGGTAGTGGGAGTGGACGGATCGGAGGGCAGCCTTCAGGCGGTCGACTGGGCGGCGGCCGAGGCCGAGCGCTCCGGTCAGCCCCTGAGACTCGTGCACGCCTCGCTGTGGGAACACTACGAGGGGATACGGCCGAGGCTCTCGGAGGACCGACCGTCCGAACAGGTATTCGCGGAGAATCTCGTCGCGGCGTCCGAGGAGCGCGCACACCGGCAGGCCCCCGACGTAAAGGTCTCCACCGATGTGCGGCCGGACGATCCCGTGACGGCACTGCTCGACGAGGGGACCGAGGCGGCACTCCTCGTCGTCGGACCACGCGGCCACGGCCCGATCGCGGGCATGCTCCTGGGATCGGTGAGCCTGGCCGTCGCCGCCCGGGCGTCCTGCCCGGTGGTCGTGACCCGCGGCGCCGAACCGAACAGGCGTTCCACCTATGGCCGTGTCGTGCTCGGCGTCGGGGAGACCACCGGGTCCACCGCCGCGGCCCGCTTCGCCCTCCGCCAGGCGCGGGCGAGGAATTGCGAACTGACCGCGGTACGCGTCTGGCGGTGTCCCCCGTACGAGAACATGCCGTACCCGCTGGTCGACGGGGAGCAGACGCGGGCCTACCGGCAGAAGGCCGACGAGTACCTGGACCGGGTACTCGGTGTCACCGTCCGCGATGTCCCGGAGGTCACCGTGCGGCGGAAACTCGTCCAGGGCACGGCGCACCAGGCGCTCATCGAGGAGTCGGAAGGCGCGGACCTGCTGGTCGTCGGAGCACAACGGCGACGAGGCGTCGTCGGGTTGCAGCTCGGCCGGGTCAATCACGCGATGCTGCACCACGCCCCGTGCCCCGTCGCGGTGATCCCGGAAGGGCGCTGAACGGCCGGAGGCGGGGACCGCGCCGAAGAGACCGAGCCCACGGGAAGAACGCGGGCCCACGAAGGGAGCGACCATGAAGGCCAAGCAGTGGAGCGCGCAGATCTACCTCACCGAGGACGGTGACGAGACGCGGGCGCGTGCGGTCCTGGTGACGCAGGACTCCGCACGCACGGACACCTCGCACGTGGTGGGCAGAGGGGTGGCGCGCCGGAATCCGATCGACCGCTCCATCCCCGAGATCGGCGACGAACTGGCGGCGAGCCGCGCGCTGGAGGACCTCGCGGTCCGTCTGCACGATGTCGCGTCCAAGGACATCGTGCAGTTGACCGGGCCCGCCGATCCGTCCCTGTGGTGACGCCATGTGTGGTGACGCCATGTGTGGTGGCGGTATGTGTGGTGCCGTGTGGTGAAGCACCGGACGTCTGTCGGGGGCCGCTGACGCGGCGGCGTCAGACGCGCGGGACCACCGCGACCGGGCAGGGCGCGTGGTGCAGGACCGCGTGCGTGACCCGCCCCAGCGGGGAGCCGATACGGTGTGCGGGCCTGCGGGCGCCCATCACGAGCAGGTCCGCCGCGGCGTCGGCGGCCGCCTCGACCAGGGCTCCGGCGACCGAGGTGGCCCGGACGGTCTCCACCACGACCTCCAGGTTCGGGAACTCCTTCCGGACCGGTTCGACCATGTGCGACGTGGCCTCGCCCTCCGCCTCGGCCATACCGCTGAGATCGTCGACCATCGTCGCCATGGACCCCACGTTCTGGAGGAACAACCAGACGCTGACCACCCGGAGCGAGGCGTGGCGCAGCCGCGCGGTCCGCGCGGCGAACGTCAGGGCGTCCCGGTCGCCGTCGTCCCGGACCGCGACCGTCACGACCCCGCCCGTGCCTTCCGTGACGTGGCGCACCACGATCACCGGGCCTTTCGCCCGCGCGGCGGTCCGCAGTCCGACCGAACCCATGAGCAGGGCGGTGAACCCGCCCAGCCCCCGGGAGCCCACCACCACGGTGCCGTCCTCTCCCGCCGCCTCCAGCAGGCTCTCCGCCGGCTCGTCACGGCTCAGCACGGTGGAGACGGGCACGTCCGCGTACTCACGCGCCACCCGCGCCGCCGCGGTGTCGAGCGCCTCCCGCGCCTTGCCGAGGACGGTGTGGGTGTCGTCGGAGGCCAGGTACCGCGCCTGTCCGACGCCGATCGCGTGAACGATGGTCAGTGGGCCTTTCCGCGAGTCCGCCTCGCCGGCGGCCCAGAGCACCGCCCTGGTGGCAGGGTCGGATCCGTCGGTGCCGGCCACCACCGGCCCGAGTACTCGCGTACCGAACATGCTGTTGTCGCTTGTGCTGCCGTCCATGGCCGACCTCCTCCTGGTCCGATGCGCTTGCGATGCCCGCCGAGGAGTACGAGGAGCGGTCTCGTCTCCCGTGGCCCTTCCCACGCTGTCAAGGCGGGTGCGGACGCGGCGAGGGCCGACGGGGGTGCTTCGGGGGCCGAAGGGGCCCAGAAGCCGTGACGGGGCCGGGACGGGGACCGCTCAGTCGGGCGCCATGTACGGCCGCCGGAAGACGCTCGTCCGCTCGGCGCCGTCGGGCCGTACCGCCGCGACCGCCCGCCCGACCGCGGCGTCCAGGCGCCCGCTGGTGTCCAGCGTGACGGCCTCCGGCCACGGTTCCGCCGCCGCCTCCATGGCCTCGCCCACATCGGGGCCGGCGTCGGACGGGCCCGGCGGGCGGGCCGCGAGCCGGTGCGCGGCGACCTCACGCGGGACCTCGCAGCGCAGCGGGACAAGATCGGCACCGTGGCGCCGGGCCGCCTCGGCCGCGGCCCTCCGCCACTCCCCCGCGTTCCAGGTCGCGTCGAGCACCACGGACTCCCCGGCGGACAGCAGTGCCGAGGCACGGTCGATCAGCTCGCCGTAGGTGCGCCGCGTCCACTCAGGGGTGTAGACGCCCCTCTCGTACTCGGCGGGCGCGGGCCGCTCGGGCGGGAGGCCCGCCAGTTCCTTGCGCAGCCGGTCGCTGCTCAGGAGGGTGAGGCCGAGCCTGTCGGCGAGCGCGCCGGCCAGGGTCGACTTGCCGCTGGCGGGCAGCCCGCCGACCAGGACGAGCCGTACCGCCGAGGTCCGCAGGTGGCGCACCGTGATGTCGGCGAACCGTTCCGCCTCCGACCGTGCGGTGGGCACGCCCTGCACGTCTCTGAACAGGGAGACCTTGGCGCGGACGAAGGCGCGGTAGGCGACGTAATGGTGGCGCAGGGAGGGTGGCGCGTGGTCACCCGAGTACTCGCTGTACCGGGCGAGGAAGTACGCGGCGGCCTGGGGCGCCCCCAGCCGTTCCAGGTCCATGGTGAGGAAGGCGGCGTCGTCGAGACCGTCGACGTAGCGCAGGGTGTCGTCGAACTCCAGGCAGTCCAGGACACGGGGACCGTCGTCGAGACAGAAGATGTCCTCGGCCTGCAGATCGCCGTGGCCGTCGACCACCCGCTCCTCACGGACACGCGTGTCGAAGACGTCCTTCCGGCCGGCCAGATAGCGGCGGACGAGATGCGCTATCTCACCGATGTGCGGCAGGGGAGGCCGCCCGTCCAGGGCATGGATCTGTTCGAAGCTCGCCTCCCAGCGGGCGAGCAGGGCATCCCGGGTTCCCTCGTGGGAGATCACGGCGCTCCGCGGGGAATCGGCGTGGCATGCCGCGAGCACCCGGGCGGTCCGCCGCAGCGCGTCATCGACCGGGGCGCCGACGGCCACCAGGTGCGCGAGTCCGCGCTCGGGCGGCATCCTGCGCATCACCACCACCGGCTCTGGCGGGCCGCCCCACGGCAGGCTGACCTCGGCGACTCCGTCGTACACGTCGGGGGCGAAGCGCCGGTTGAGCGTGACCTCCCGCTCACACGCCGCGCGCCGGGCACGGGGGCTGCGGAAATCGAGGAAGCCGAGGTCGACGGGTTTCTTCACCTTGTAGGCGTGGTGTCCGACGAACACCACGACCGCGGTGTGCGTCTCGGCCACCGCGGCGGCCCTCGAGATGTCCGCGCCGCTCGGCCTTTCTCCGGAATTCGATGACATCACCGGCTCCTCCGTGCAGCGACCGGCCCCACGCCGAGGCCGGGGTCCCAGCATCTTCATGGTGCGCGGCCACCGCCCCGGTCGCGTAGGGCCGAGTAGTCCTTCCACGGACCCGTGGGGCCGGTCAGCCCTTTCGGGGAACCGTCCGGCCCACGCGCCGGACCCGGCCCGGCGCACAGTGTGGCAGGGAGGAGTGACCGGAGGGGGCTCGTTCCCGAACCCGAAGGATGTGCGTTCACCATGCCGGATCACGGGCGAGGGGAATCGCGCGGGCGCACCGTCCACGCACCCCGCAGCGACCTGGGCAGGCGTGTCACGGCCCGCCGGGAACAGCTGGGACTGAGCCGGGAGGAGGTGGCCGCGCGAGCGGGATCCGTTCCCGGCTACATCGAGTTCGTCGAGGAACGGCAGTCGACCCCGGGCATCGGATTCCTGCTGCGGCTCGCCGACGCCCTGGAGACAACGGTCGACACACTGACCGGATGCACGACGGAACTGCCTCCGGGCACAGGGTCGGCCGCCTACCATCCGTCGCTGACGACTCTCAGCACCGAGGAATGCCGTGAGCTGCTGTCCACCCACGGGGTCGGCAGAGTGGCGGTCTCCACGTGGGACGGCCCGGCCGTCGTTCCCGTCAACTACGTCGTCGTCGGCGACGATGTCGCGTACCGCACCGCTCCTGGAACAGCGGCGGCCGAGGCCGTCGGCCAGGAGGTGGCCTTCGAAGCCGATCACATCGACGACGCGATGAGCAGGGGCTGGAGCGTCAACGTCGTCGGGACCGCGCGGGCCGTCACCGGCGACAACGACGTGCGGCGTCTGGACCGGCACGCACGCACCACGCCGTGGGCGGGCGGCGAGCGCCGGCTGTGGGTGTCGATCGCCCCCACCCGCACGACGGGGCGCCGTATCGACATCCTGCCCCCGGCGGGCGGTTGACCCCGACGGGACGTGCCCGGGCGCTCCGGACTCCACCGGTACCAGTCGGGCCGAAGCGCCCGAGAACGGCCCTTCCGGGGCGAGGGCCTGTCCGGCCACCGTCTCCCATGGCCCGGAAGAAACGAGGAGAGGGCTCTGGGGCAGCACGGGAGGACTCATGTCCTGTCGGCTCACTTCCTGGTCCGGCCGTCAGGGGGATGTGAGTGCGAGCGCGGCGGGCGTTCACAGCAGCAGGTGGTCGAGACAGAGGTTCAGCCCGGCCTCCAGGTGTTCCGCGGAGCCGGTGGAGAGCAGGACGGTGACACCGCCCTGGACCGTGGCGATCACCGCCGCGGCCGTACGCTCGGCGTCGAGGGCCGGGTCGGCCTCGCCGCTCGCCTGCGTGGCCTCGATACCGGCCCGGACACACTCCTGCCACCGTCGCACCAGGTGTGCCGACACGGCCTGCGCGGCCGGGCTGTACCGGCCCACGTCGGCGATCAGCACGCCGAGCGGGCAGTGCAGCCCCTGGTCGCGGTAGCGCTCGACGATGAGGTCGCGCCATGCCTCCCAGGCCGCGCGCGAGGTGAGTTCGCTCAGGTACGGCTGCTGGTCGTCGAAGACCCGCTCGGCTTCGAGTTCGGCGACCGCGAGCAGGAGCTGTTCCCGGCCTTCCGGGAAGTAGTGGAACATCTGCCCCTTGCCGGTGCCGCTGCGTCGGCCCACGTCGTCGAGCGTGGTGGCGTTCGTGCCGCGTTCCCGGATCTCGGCCGCGGCGGCTTCGACGATGCGCAGGCGGGTCGCGGTGCCTTTCCTCGTGGTCACCGCCCGAAGTGTACTTGCAGGTACATTTTTTGGAACCTACCTTCGGCCGCATGAAAGCGATAGTCGTCAACGAAGCAGGGGGACCGGAAGTGCTGCGGCTGCGCGAGCGGCCGGCACCTCGTCCGGGCCCGGGAGAAGTCCTGGTGGACGTCCGCGTGGCGGGGGTGAACTTCTTCGACACCGCCGTCCGCAGAGGTGCCATGGCCGAGGTGCCGGGCGCGGAAGGCGTCGGCGTGGTGGCGGGGACGGGCGAGGGCGTACACGGGTTCACCCCGGGTGACCGTGTCGCGTGGCTGACCGTCAACAGCCACGGAAGTTACGCCGAGCAGCTCGTGCTCCCGGCGGGCGTTGTCGTCCCGGTGCCCGACGCCGTCGACGACGAGACGGCCGCCGCCCTGCTCCTGCAAGGCCTGACCGCCCACCACTTCGCCACCGTGTCCCACCCGGTACAACCGGGGGACGTCGCGCTCGTGCACGCCGCCGCCGGCGGGGTGGGGATGCTGCTCACCCAGATCGTCAAGGCCCGTGGCGGCACCGTGATCGGCCTGGTGTCACGACCGGAGAAGGCGAGGTACGCCACCGACGCGGGCGCCGACCACGTCCTGGTCTCCTCCGGTGGGGCGTTCGTCGAGCCGGTGCGCGAACTGACCGGCGGCGAGGGGGTGCACGTGGTCTTCGACGGTGCGGGCGCGACCACGTTCGCCGCTTCGCTCCAGGTGCTGCGCACGCACGGCACGATGGTGTTCTACGGGCCGTTGATCGGTGACGTACCGACCATCGCCGTGAACGACATCCCCCGCAGCACCCGCCTCACCTACCCCGTGACCGGGGACCATGTCCGTACCCCCGAGGAACTCGCGGCGCGCGCGGCCGAGTTGTTCGCGCTCGTCGAAAGGGGCGAGCTGGTCGTCCGGATCGGCGGCCGCTACCCGCTGGCCGAGGCGGCAAGGGCCCACGCGGACATCGAGTCGCGTACGACCACCGGGAAACTGCTGCTCATCCCGTGACGGCCGTGCGGGTGATCGCGAGGCGCCCGAGCACCGGAGGTCACTCGCCGGCCCGGCTCCGGCGCAGCAGATCGGCCGCGATCGAGTACGGCGGTGCCGCGGCCCGGGAGCGGGCGGCATGCGCGACGATCGCGTCCTGGACGAAGTGGTCGTCGGCGGGCCGGGGGTAGGTGGCGTAGACCGGCCGGAGCACCGCGGCGTCGAGGTCGGTGAAGTGGCCGGCGTCGATGAAGACACCCTTGTGGGTCAGGTAGGTGAGCAGTCCGCGCCGGTCGGCGATGCCCAGGGACGAGTGCAGGGCGATCGCTTCCCACACCCGGTCTACGTCCGCCGCCGCCACGCCGTGCTCGGTCAGCACGGTTGCCGCCAGATCGGCGCCTTCCACTTCGAACCGGGCCCGGCCGGCCGCGAGGGTGCCCAGCCCCAGATCGTGCATGACGCAGGCGGCGAAGAGCAGGTCCTCGTTGTAGGCCGCGTCGCGCAGACAGCCTTCCCGCTCGGCCAGCAGACGGGCGAACAGGAAGCTGCGGATGCTGTGGTCGGCGATCGGTGTGCTCTCCGACTTCTGTACGAGGGCGAGGCTCGCGTCGGCCAGCGGCCCCGTGGGCAGGGCGAATATGTCGTTCATGCCCCGACCGTACGAGGGCGGTGCATGCGCGAGAAGAGGCCCGGGTGCCGTGCATCGCCAGGATCGGGCCAGGCCGTCGACGCACTCCGCCGGTGTGAGGGAGGGTGCGCCGGCGGCTTGGGCCGGCGGCTTCAGTGGGCGGGCCGGGCCGGGCGGTACCGGCCGCGGAAGGCGGCCGGTGTGGTGCCGGTGCGCTGGGAGAAGTGCTTGTCACCACGCCGAGACCTCACCGTACCTGGGCGGAACCTTGCGCGGCGGCACCATCGGCTCCGCCGTCGTCCGCGAGGCCCTCGACCGTGGCCACACCGTCACCGCCGTCGTCCGCGACCGCGCCAAGGTCACCGAGCGCCACGCGAACCTGACCGTCACCACCGGCGACGTCCTCGACGGCCGGTCGGTCGCCGCTGCCGCCGAGGGCCAGGACGTCGTCGTCAGCGCGGTCGGCGGCAGTGACGGCCCCGGCCACCTCGCCACCATCAAGCCTGCCGCCGTCGCCCTCACCGAAGGACTGCGGCCCCTCGGCGCGCAGGCACCCCGCCTGATCACCGTCGGCGGCGCCGGCTCTCTGCGCACCCCCGACGGCAAGCAGGTGTGGGACGCCCCGGACCTGCCCGACTTCCTGCTGCAGATCATGCACGCCCACGGCGACGCCCTCGACCACTACCGGACCGTCACCGACGTCGACTGGACCAGCATCAGCCCCGCGGCCATGATCGAGCCCGGCACGCGCACCGGCGTCTACCGCACCGCCCTGGACGACCTCGTCACCGACGACGACGGCAACAGCACCATCTCCGTGGAGGACTACGCGGTCGCCCTCCTCGACGAGATCGAGCAGCCGCGCCACCGCCGGCAGCGCTTCGCCGTCGGCTACTGACCGGACGCTACAACCGCGCACCGACCACCTGATGGACCGAGGATATGGCGCTCGCCCCTTCCCCGACCGCGGCGGCGACGCGCTTGGTGGACCCGTACCGCACGTCCCCGACCGCGAAGACGCCCGGCATGCTCGTCTCGAACGGGAGGGGATCGCGCCCGAGAATCTTCCACTGCGGCCCCAGATCCTCGTCAGGGATGTGGATTCCGGTGTATATGAACCCTTTCCCGTCGGTTGAACAACAGCCGTTCAGCCAGCCGGAAGCCGGGTACGCACCGATAAAACAGAACAGTCCGCAGCACGGCACAACGGCTTCCTCGTGATGCGAGGAGTTCGCCAGCCGTACCGCTTCGAGGGAAGTCCCACCCCGAAGCTCGGTGACTTCTGTCGACGTATGCACGGAGATCCGAGGGTGGACGGAAATTCTGTTCACCAGATAGGAGGACATCCGAGCGGAAAGATCTTCCGCACGGACCACCAGATGCACCATGCACCCTCGGCCGGCCAGGAAAACAGCCGCCTGGCCGGCCGAGTTGGCGCCGCCCACGACGGCCACTTCCTTGCGGGCGCACGAGCGCGCCTCCATCTCTGTCGCCGCGTAGTAGATGCCAGCGTGCTCGAACTCCTTCCACCGGTCGATGGGGAGCGACCTGTACCGCGCCCCCGTGGCGACAATGGCGGCCCTGGTGGGAATCTCCGTACCGTCGGAGAGGAGAACGGCCAGCCGATCGGCACCCGTGCCGAGAGCTACGACCGTGCTGGGACTGTAGATGTTGGCGCCGAATTTGAGCACCTGCACCGATGCGAGCCGGGTCAGCTCCGCCCCGCTGAGTCCGTGGGGAAATCCGAGGTAGTTCTCGATGCGTGAGCTGGCCGCCGCCTGTCCGCCGGGGCCGACCGCGTCCAGCATGACGGTCGCGAGCCCCTCGGAGGAACCGTTGACGGTGGCCGCCAGCCCCGCGGGACCACCTCCGACGACCACGAGATCCACATCCGCGCTCCGCCCCTTGCGATAGGAGAGGCCAAGGCTTCTGGCCAGTTGGGCCGGAGTGGCCTTCAGCAATTTCTCGCCGGGCAGCAGCACGGCCGGCAGGTCGTCGACGGAGAGCGCCGACACATCCATCAGAAATTTCGCTTCGGGAGTGTCGATGTCCAGCCAGGAGTGAGGGAGTTCGAGGCGTGCGGCATACGTGCGCAGCGACATCGACTCCGCGGAGAAGGAGCTTCCGATAATTTCGATGGTCTGGGCTGCCGCGTATTTCAGGATGTGACGCCGAGCCCTGAAGGCTGCCAATATGATGTCCGCGATGTCCGCCTCGGTCGCCATGAGGCGGCGAAAATTCTCTGTGGAGAGCCGGTAGATCCGACTGTTCCGAACGGCCCGCGCGGACAGATAAACGGTCTGCCCCGTCAGCAGACCGAGTTCACCCAGGAACGCACCCGGGCCGAAGGTCGCGATCACCTCTTCGGGCGCGTCGGCGGTCGCCTCGCGCACCACCTCCACCTCGCCGTCGGCGATGACGACAAGATCGTACGTCTCGTCGCCGATGCGGTGTATCACTTGACCGACGGTGACGTCTTCGACCACTCCGAGATCGAACAAATAATCCAGCTGTCGCCGACTGAGGGTCGGGTATGCCAGGTCCTCGGAGATTCCGGGACCTGTTTCCGCACTGCTCATCGTGTCCCCCGGTAACCATCCGGTTCGGGAACCCGGTCGCGTACCCCACGTACCAGACTATGTCCCGAGGCCCTGGCTCGCCCCTCCGAGCAGCCCGCGATCACCTTCGCCTGGTCGCTCTCCTCGATGGGGGCGTGGCGTCCGGCGGAGAACGGCAGGCGCAGTTCGCCGGTGCCGTCGGCCCAGGTGTCGATCAGCCAATATGTGCTTCGGGGTGCCCGGGCTGTTGCTGATCAGGCTCACGTCGTAGGTGAGCGACTTTTCGAAGTCGGCGATGGAGATGCCGTCCCATGCTTGACTCCGATTCTCGCGGAACAGTCCGGGCTTTTCGTGCGGAAACCGGAAGCCCGGGGCGTTCGGCAGTGTCCCGGGCCGGAAGTCCGGGACCGGTCAGTACCGCGGCGGCGAGATCGGCGCCTTCCATCTCGAACCGGAGCCGGCCGGGTGCGTCCGGGCCTGTTCCCAGGTCGTGCATCAGGGTTTGGCCATGGCTCGACGCCATGAGTGCGGCTCTCCCACCAAAAGTGGCACGGATGCCATCCAGCGCTACGATCGTGCCACTATGACCAACAGGACGAACAAACACCCCGTCGCGGTGCTCGTACTGCCCGGTGCGCTCCCGCTCGAATTCGGTACCGCGACGCAGATCTTCGCGATGGACCCCCACTACGACCTGACCGTGTGCGGTACCACCGACACCGGCCTGGTACCCGGGTACGGCTTCGCGATCACCGTCGCGGCCGGTCTCGAAGCACTGGACGACGCCCGTACCGTGATCATTCCGGGGTACGACGACATCGACGCGCCCCTGTCGACCGAGCTTCTGGCGGCGCTGCGAGCGGCTCACGCCCGAGGCGCCCGGCTCGTCTCCATCTGCACCGCGGCCTTCGCCCTCGCCGCGGCCGGGCTGCTCGACGGGCGCCCCGCGACCACCCACTGGCGGCACGCCGAGCAGTTGCGTCAGCGCTATCCACACGTCGATGTGCTGCCGAATCAGCTGTACGTCGACGACGGCGACATCCTCACGTCCGCCGGCGTGACCGCGGGAATCGACCTGTGCCTGCACCTGATCCGCACCGACCGCGGCGCCGCGGCGGCGAATACACACGCACGCGATCTCGTCGCGCCGCCACGGCGGCGGGGAGGCCAGGCACAGTTCATCGACCGGTTCCGCCCCGAAGCGAGCGGAGAGGAACTCGCGCCTCTGCGGGAGTGGATGCTCGACAGCCTCGCGGAGCCCCTGACCATCGGCCGCCTGGCGGAACGCGCCAACATGTCACGGCGGACACTGATCCGCCGCTTCCGCGAGGAGACCGGCACCCCGCCCATGACCTGGCTGACCGACGCGCGCATCGACCGGGCACGCGAACTGCTGGAGGCGACCACCGTGCCCATCGAGCAGATCGGCCGCCTGACCGGTCTCGGCGCTCCCGCTTCCCTGCGGGCCACATTCCATCGGCGCCTCGGCGCCTCCCCTCAGGAATACCGGACCCTGTTCCGTCACAAGGACGGGACGAAGGACGAGACGGCGGACGCGTAACCGTCGGAACTGCGGCGCGAGAGGCCCGGCTTCAGGACCCCGACGCCGGTGTACGGGCGGACAGCACACCGGCGGCGAACGCGCGGACCGCGTCCAGTACGCCCATGCCGTGGTGCGCGACGCCCGGCACGATGTCGAGGGTGACGCCGATCCCCAGCGCGGTGTAGTTGTCACGCAGGGCCGTGATCCGCTCGACGCGGGTCCGGCCCACGGCGTCGGCGCCGTCCATCCAGTTGGAGTCGCCCGGGTTGTTGATCTCCCAGGTCTCGGTGTCCTCGGAGCCGACCACCATGTGCACCGGCACCTTGCGGATCTCCTCCAGCCGCACCGGCGTGCCGAAACGCTCCTCGAAGCCCGCCGTGCCCAGCCACCACTCGCGCTCCGGGTCGATCAGGGTGACACGGCCGGGCGCGCCGATCGACACACCGCTGAGCCGCTCGGGATGGAGGTACAGGAAGCGGTGCGCGAACTGTCCGCCGCCGGAGAAGCCGTGCAGTATGAACCGGTCGGTGTCGATCGTGAAGCGCGTCCCCGCCTCCTCGACGATGGCCAGCAACTCCTCGTCGTAGCGGATGCCTTCGTACTCGATGAACTTGAAGTTGTGCAGGTCGTCCGGGTCCCCGATGCCCGCGGGGAACAGCGGGGCGAGCACCACGCAGCCGTGCCGTTCGGAGAAGTCCGCCATCGCGTCCCGGTACTGGACGGCGGTACGGCCGGTGCCGTGCTGCATCACCAGCAGCGGGAGCGGGGTGTCGGTGGTCTCGTGCGCGGAGGGCACGTGCAAGCAGTAGGAGAACCGCTGGTCGTGCTGGGAGGCGAAGACGGTGGTGGAGCCGGTGCGGTAGAACGCCTTGGTGGTCTTGATGCGCGGTGTCACATTTCCTCCTGCGGTGCCCCGCCGCCTGACACGGGGTGGTGTCCGGCCGTCGCCTGACACGGGGTGGTGTCCGCCACGATCACGCCGGAGCGGGCGCCCGCTCAAGGTGATTGCCGCGCGTGCGTCAATGGTGGAGGAGCGCTCGCGTGCCCGGCGGTGCGGTGGGCGTCAGCGGTGCAGGCGTCAGCGGTGCAGGGCGCCGAGCAGGTCGACGCCGAGGGTCCGGACCGCCTCCTCGTCCAGCTGGTAATGCACCCGCGCGCCCTGCCGGTGCGTGTGCACCATGCCGGCCTCCCGGAGCCTGCGCAGGTGCCGGGACATCTGCGGCGGCGTCATGTCGAACTGGTGGGCCAGTTCGGTGGTCGTCACGGACTGCCGCAGGAGGGCGCGGCACAGCCGGACGCGGATGGGATCGTCCAGCGCCCGGACCCTGCGGAGCACCTCGTCCATGCCCGGCGGTTCCCCGTCGCCCTCACCGCGCACCGGGTACTGCACCACCACCGGATATCCGGGGTAGTGCTTGATGGCCAGGTGAGGGTTGGTGTGGAGCGAGGGCACCAGCAGGCACGGCGCGTCCGTCAGGCTCACCCGCGCGTTGTACAGCTTCTCGAAGACGACCCGCGGCGGGTCGTCCTCCAGGCGCGCGGTGGGGAAGTCCGCCAGGATCCGGCCTCCGCGCAGCCGGCGCTCGTGGATGCGTACGCGCACGTCCGACGTGAGCACACCGCGCAGCCGGATCCACTCCGCCTCGAAGAGCTCCTCGGCCGCGGCGGACAGGAAGGCCGTGAGGTCCGCCCGGAACGCGGCGGGGTCGGCGAGCAGCCGCACCCCCAGCGCGAACCGGCGTTCGGACAGCTGCCGCAGCCGGCCGAGGAAGTCCTCCGGGGACCAGGAGCGGCCACGGAGGTGCCGCGCGCTCCCGGAACCGGAACGCGGTCCGGGGCGTGGTCCGAAGTACGGCGCCCGGTCGGGCTCCTCCGGCTGGTGGCTGTTCTTTCCGATCAGTGCCTGCTCGGTCATGGCCGTGAACACTCCTTCGGCCAGCCCGCCGATGTCGGCCAGCTCCTCCTCCAGGGTGCGTTCCGGCCCCGGTGCGAGGGGAAGCAGGTAGCGGGCCCGGAACGCCCCCCACAGCGGTGCCCACTGCGCGGCCCGCGCCAGCAGCCCCTCGTCCGCGCCCTGCCGCACCGCGCCGACCCAGCGCCGGCTGACCGGATGATGCCGGGGTCCGTCCAGCGCGTGCAGGCAGGCGCACAACTCGGCTATCGGGGACAGCCGGGTGCTGATGCGCTCCTCCGGGGAGCTTCCCAGGTCGATCACTACGGGCATGGGTCGACCGTCGGTGATTGACGCCTTCCTGTCAATCGTCTTGTGGTCACGACGCACGGGGCGCAAGCTCCGGACTCATCTCCCCCGCCGCGTCACGTCTCCCCATCGCTTTCCGGCCGCCCGGCCCCACGGTCCCCACGCTCGATTCCGTGATCCTACGATTTCCCCGTCCCGCGCCCGCACTTGAGATCCCCCCAGATCCCGCGACTCCCCTGATCCTGCGATTCCCCTGATCCCGCGACTTCCTGATCCCGCGACTCATCCTCCCCTGCGACTTCCTGCGACGGAGCGTTCCCATGCCCCCTTTCCTCCGGAACGGTCCGCGCGTCGCTCTGACCGTCACCTTGTTGGCCACGGTGAGCAGCGCGTGCACCATCGGCTCCCCCGACGACTCGACCGCGGCCGCCGGCTATCCCTCACGCGGCCTTTCGATCCTCGCCCCCGGCAGTGTCGGCGGCGGCTGGGACGCGCGGGCCCGCGGCATCGGCGCCGCGCTCACCGACTGCGAGATCATCGACAAGGAGGTCACGGTCACCAACAAACCCGGCGCGGGCGGAGCCATCGGACTCGCCCGTATGGTCGGCCGCGGCGGCGATCCCTACCAGCTGATGACCATGGACACGGTCACGATGTCCGGGGGCGCGGTGCAGAACGACTCCCCTGTCCGGCTCTCCTCCCTCACCCCGATCGCCGGGCTGACCATCAGTCCCAGTGCGATCGTGGTGCCGGTGAACTCCCCGTTCCGCGATCTGAAGTCCGTGCTGGCGGCGATGAAGCGGAATCCGAAGGGCATGTCCTGGGTGGGCGGTTCGCTGGGCGGCCCCGATCACATCACGGTAGCCTCGCTCGCCAAGGCCGAGAACATCCCCACCGGCGAGATCACGTACGTACCGACCGGCGGTGGTGGCGAGGTGCTCAACCTGTTGCTCAGCGGGGCCTCCAAGGCCGGCATGTCGACACTGACGGAGATCCGGCCGCAGATCGAGGCCGGCAAGCTCCGGGTCCTCGCGATCAGTGGCAAGGAGTCCCCGAAGGGGATGGACGCCCCCACCCTGACGCAGCTCGGATACGGCGAGGCCAGCGTCGAAAGCATCGGCGGTGTGATGGCCCCGCCCGGACTCAGCGACGACGAACAGCAGGCCGTCGTACGGATGGTGGACCGGATGCGGCGCACGTCGTGCTGGAAGCAGACCTTGGACCAGAACGACTGGAAGGCGGTGTGGCTGCCGGGCGACACGTTCGGGGCCGTCATCGACCGGCAGCAGAAACAGGTCACACAGGTGCTGAAGGAAGTGGGGCTGACCTCATGAGCACACAGCAGGAGGTGTCCCCGGAGACTCCCGAGACCTCCGAGACTCCCGAGGCCCCCGGGACGTTCTGGGGCCCACGCGTCGCGGCGCTGCTCTTCCTCGCGACGGGAGTGATCGTACTGGGCTGGGCGTTCGCCATCCCCGAGCGGGCCACCGACCAGGATGTGGGCCCCCAGGCCTTCCCCCTGCTGGTCGGCGCCGGGCTGTGCGCATCGGCCGTGATCTCCGTGACGCAGGCCTTCCGCGGCGCCGACCGGGAACAGAACGCACAGGCCCACGAGGAGGCCCGGCTCACCGACTGGCGTCCGGTCGCCCTCCTGCTCGCGCTGCTGGTCGGCTACCTCTTCGCGCTCAGCCCCCTCGGCTACTGGCAGTCCACGGCGGTGCTGTTCACCCTGGTCGCCCGCGTCCTGGGCAGCGCCAAGCCGCTGCGCGACGCACTGGCCGGGCTCGTGCTGGCGCTGGCCGTGTACTTCCTCTTCGACCGTCTGCTGGGCATCCATCTGCCGCCCGGCATCATCCGATTGGCGTTCTGACATGGATGTGCTCACCAATCTGGGAGACGGGTTCGCCAGCGCGTTCAGCCCGATGCATCTGCTGCTGGCCTTCGTCGGCTGCACGCTCGGCTCACTCGTCGGCGTACTCCCCGGTCTCGGCCCCGCCACCACCGTCGCGCTGCTGCTCCCGCTGACCTACGTCTTCGACCCGGTCGGCGCGCTGGTGCTGTTCGCCGGGATCTACTACGGAGGGATGTACGGCGGCTCGACCACCGCCATCCTGCTGAACGTCCCCGGCGAGACCGCCTCGGTGCCCACCACCCTCGAAGGCCATCCCATGGCCCGCTCCGGCCGGGCCGGGGCCGCGCTGGCGACCGCCGCCATCGGCTCCTTCGTGGCCGGCACGGTCTCCACCGTCGCGATCACCTTCATCGGTCCGGCCATGTCACGGGTAGCGGAGAGCGTCCAGCCCGCCGAGTACTTCGCCGTGATGGTCCTCGCCTTCGCCACCGTCACCGCGGTCGTCGCCGACGCCCCGGCCCGCGGGCTGTGCAGCCTCTTCCTGGGGCTCGCGATCGGACTCGTCGGCATCGACAGTCTGACCGGCCAGGTCCGCTACGCCTTCGGTGTGCCGGAACTGTACGACGGCGTCCAGGTGGTGGCCGTCGCCGTCGGGCTCTTCGCGATCGGCGAGGGCCTGTACACCGCCGCCCGCATACGACGCGCGCCCCAGGAGGAGATGCTCCCCGTGGGCGGCCGCATAGGCATGAGCCGCGAGGACTGGCGCCGCTCCTGGAAGCCGTGGCTGCGCGGTACGGCCATCGGCCTGCCCATCGGCTCGCTGCCCGCGGGCGGCGCGGAGATCCCCACCTTCCTCAGCTACAACCTGGAGCGCCGGCTCTCCCGCCACAAGAAGCAGTTCGGCAAAGGCGCGATCGAGGGTGTGGCGGGCCCCGAGGCCGCCAACAACGCGGCGTTCTCCGGTGTGCTGATGCCGCTGCTCACCCTCGGCATCCCCACGTCGGCGACGGCCAGTGTGCTGCTGATCGCCTTCCAGATGTACGACGTCCAGCCCGGGCCGCAGTTGTTCCAGACGCAGTCCGCGCTGGTGTGGACGCTGATCGCCAGCCTCTACATCGGCAATGTGATGCTGCTCGTGCTCAACCTCCCGTTGATCCCACTGTGGGTGAAGCTGCTGAGACTGCCCCGGCCGCTGCTCACCGCGGGCATCCTCGTCTTCGCCACGCTGGGCGTGTACGCACTGTCGCAGAACGCCGTCGACCTCGGCATCGCCGTGGTCTTCGGCATCCTGGGCTTTCTCATGCGCCGCACCGGCTACCCCGTGGCCCCGCTGATCCTCGGCGCGGTCCTCGGCCCCATGACCGAAACCCAGTTCCGCCGCGCACTCACCTTCAGCGAGGGTGACTGGACGGTGTTCTTCACCCGCCCCCTGTCCGCGGCCATCCTGTTCCTGGCCCTTGCTGCCCTGGTCGGCCCGGTGGCCGTACGTTCCCTGCGCGGCCGGTCGGGTCGTACGGAAGGCGCGTCCGACGACCGGACGGAGCCGACCTCGGTCACGTAGCCCGCGGCTCTCCCGCGCCGTCGAGTTCCAGGACACGGGCGGCCTGTGCGAGGGAGTCGTTCTGCTGCTGCTCGTAGAGGGCGAACGGGTCGAGGACCTGGCGGCCGATGGCACCGGACAGCCACTCGCTGTCGTAGTCGGTGCCCGCGTACTGGTCGTTCCTTACCCCCTCGCCGGTGAGGTTGGACCGGAAGATACCGGCCGCGGAGCGGGGCAGAAAGTCCTCGTAGACGATGGGGTCGGCCCGCAGCCAGCCCTGCTCCACCAACGCGCCGACGCCGGCGGGCGGCCGGCTTCCGTCCTGCGGCCGGCCGGGCGTCACCTGGTAGGTGAAGTAGGCCAACCGCCGGGCGGCGAGCTGCCGTTCGGTGGCGGGCACGTGTTCCGTCCACAGGGCGCGGGCGAGTTCGCCCCGGTCGGCCGCGGGATGGGCCGCCGCCTGGTGGTCGACGAGGGTGAGCAGCCGGTCGTAGAGGGCACGGCCTTCGCGGGTGAGGGCGATGCCGCGCGCCTCGACCTCGCCGAACCGCACCCGCAGCGCCCCGGTGAACACACTGCCGTCCGGGGCGCGCTGGGCCCGGGGCTCGGCGAGAGCGCGGAAGGAGGTCTGGCGCAGCAGCAGGTCGGGGCCGTCCCAGCGCGGCGGTCCCTGGATGGTGTCGATCATCTCGATGCCGCGTTCCGTCATGCGCCGGTAGAGCTCGTCGATGTCCAGGACGCGCGGGGTGAGGTGGTTGACATGGGTGCTGCGGACGCCGCCGATGTCCGCGGCGACGGCGGAGACCCGCTCCAGGGTCTCGTACCAGGCCTTGTCGACCGGCTCCGAGGACAGCTCGAAGGCCCGCACGGCCAGGTGGAGAAAGCGCTCGGCCTCCGCTTCGGGCAGTTCTCCTTCGGCTTCGGCCCGGTCGGCGAGAGCGAGCAGCTCCGGCGGGAACAGCTCACGGCCGGCGAGGAAGGTCTCCAGGCGGGCGCGCAGGCCGCCGTCGAAGAACCGCGGGTCGTCGGGGGTGAGCATGGAGGTGAAGACGCGGAACGGGTTCCGCGCCAGTTCGTCGCGGGCGATGGGGCGAAAGGCGGTGGAGACGACCGGGACCGCGCCGGCAGCGCCCTCGCGCAGGTCGTAGAAGCCGACCGGGTGCATGCCCAGTGCCCCGAAGACGCGCGCGACCTGCCGCATTTCCTGTGGAGTGCCGACGCGGATCGCGCCGTGCCGCTCGGCGGTCACACGGCTGATGGACCCCAGCCGTTCGGCTCCTGCGCCCTGGGCGCGCAGCACCTCCTCGTTGACCTCGCGGGAGACGTCGACAAGCGTGGTGTAGGCGGGGACCTCCCGCCCGTACATCTCGGAGAGCCGCGCGGCGAACGCGGCACGCAACTGCCACTGGCTGGTCATCGAGAACGCTGCCTTCCCGTTGGTGGGAGTCACACCCCACGGCATGCCTTTTGGAGCAACGTACAAGATGCGGCGCGGCCGGGGGACGGAGAACCTCCGGGGCACATTGACGCGGGCACGTCATTGCCATACGTTCCGGGAGCGCTCTCCGTCACCACCGCCGATCCCGGAGCCGCCCATGTGGATAACGTTGTCAGCCCGGATACGTCATCTGGTGGCGCCGCTCGCCGTGGCACTCCTCGCCGCCCTGACCCCGCAAGCCGCAGCCCCGGCGGCGGCCGCGGCCGCCGCTCCCGCCGCGGCCGTCTGCAACACGTACTGCGACGCCCGTGACCCCGCGCTCTCACCGCAGGACCGTACCCCCGTCTCCACCACGCTCTTCTCCCGCTCGATCGTCCTCCACTTCGACGACCGGGACGCGATGGGCTGGGCCTCGACGGACAACGGCAGCCCCGGCGACGAGGTCTGGCTCGACCGGTCCTTCGACGGCGGGCGCACCTGGAGCTCCGGCAGCCGCCTCGGCGCCACCACGGTGCCCGCCGGACAGCGCGGTTGGCGCACCCTCATGTACAACGTGGACGACTGGAACACCAACGGGGTCGGCGCCCTGCGTGCCTGCGGCAAGGCCGGCGACCGTACGGACATCGCCTGCACCCCCTGGGCGCGTACGACCTGGAACGCGTGGGACCGCCGGACCGCCGCGGCCACGGCGCAGATGCAGTTCTACAACAACGGCACCGGACTGTTCGACACCACCGGCTGGTGGAACTCGGCCAACGCGCTCACCGCGGTCATCGACAACATCCGCGTCTCGGGAATGCCCAGCTACCGCTACGCCATCGCCAACACCTACAACCGCCAACTGAACGCGCAGGGCGGCCAGTTCCGCAACGACTACATCGACGACACCGGCTGGTGGGGGCTGGCCTGGATCGCCGCGTACGACGCGACCGGTGACAGCCGCTATCTGAACACCGCACGCGCGGACGCCGATCACATGGCCTCCTACTGGGACGGTGTCTGCGGCGGCGGTGTGTGGTGGAGCACCGCGAAGACCTACAAGAACGCCATCGCCAACTCCCTCTACATCCAGCTCAACGCGGCACTGCACAACCGCCTCCCCGGCGACACCGTCCACCTGGGCCGGGCCCGCGCCGGCTGGTCGTGGTTCCAGGGGACCGGGATGGTCAACAGTTCGCGCCTGGTGAACGACGGCATCGATCTGTCCACCTGCCGCAACAACGGCGCCGCCGTCTGGTCGTACAACCAGGGTGTGCTGCTCGGCGCGCTCACCGAGCTGAACCGGGCCACCCAGGACGCCGCACTCCTCACCACGGCGCGGCAGATCGCCGACGCGGCCACCACCTCCTCGTCCCTGAACACCGGCGGCATCCTGCGCGACCCGTGCGAGGGCGGTGACTGCGGGGCCGACGGCCCGTCCTTCAAGGGCGCCCACGTACGCGGGCTCGGCAAGCTCAACGCGGCGCTCACCGACCACCCCTACACGGCGTATCTGTCCAGGCAGGCAGAGGCCGCGTACGCCCGTGACCGCAATCCGCTCGGCCAGTACGGGCTGCGCTGGAACGGCCCGCTCGACACGACGGACGCGGCACGCCAGCACAGCGCGCTCGACCTGCTGAACGCGGCGCCCTGACCTCAGCGTGCCCTGACGGTCGGTCACAGGTCCAGGGTCAGCCGGTCGCGTCCGGATCCGCCCCTGTGAGGCCGGCCAGGCTGGCGCGGAGCGTGGCCTGGTGGATGGCGTCATGCTCGGGCGAGGGGGGCAGGGCGCCACGGGCCGGGGCCTCCAGGGACTGGATGAACAGGGCGACGATGCGCCGCCAGGCGTCGGGGGCGGCGTCACCGCAGGCGTTCACGACGCCGAGGTTGGCCATGTGGATCAGCACCAGGTCCGAGGGGTCGAAGTCCTCCCGCAGGCGCCCCGCGGCCTTGGCCCGGCCGATGAGCCGCACCATGCCCGCGTACGCCTCGGCACGGCGTTCCTCCATGGCCTTGGCGGTGGGAAAGGTCATGGTCAGCACGTCGGCGAAACCCTGGTCCGCGGCCTGCATCCCGCACGCGGTCTCGATGTAGCCGGTGAAGCCGTGCCAGGGGTCGGGGTCGTCGAGGCCGACGGCGACCGCGTCGGCGTAGGCGTCCATACGGTCGGCGAACACGGCGGCGACCAACTCCTCCTTGGTGGGGAAGCGGCGGAACATGGTGGCGATGCCAACACCTGCCTCGCGGGCCACGGACGCCATGGACGCGCCGAGGCCGTCACGGGCGAACACCCTGCGCGCGGCAGCGATGATCCGCCCTCGGTTGCGCTCGGCGTCACTGCGCAGAGGCTGAGCGGCGGCGTCGTCGGAGTGCGGGGAGCCAGGAGTCATACCGGCCAGTCTAGCAATCGGACTGACCTATCCATTTTTGGTGCTATGGTGGCCACAGCAAGCCGGAAAGACCTATCCGTTTCTTGATTCGGATAGGCCTATCCGAATTAGCCGCTACTCTCACCGATTTTCGAAAGGATCGCTGTGACCAGCATCGCCATTGTCGGAGCCGGCCCCCAGATGGGTCTGGCCATCGCCCGCACCTTCGGCAAGCAGGGCTTCGACGTCGCCCTGATCTCCCGCAACCGCGAGAACCTCGACGGTCTCGTCGGCAAGCTCACCGCCGAGGGCATCACCGCCGCCGGGTTCCCCGGGGACGTCCTCGACCGGGACTCGCTCACCCGGGCACTCAAGGACGCCGCCGACCGGTTCGGCGGGATCGACGTCCTGGAGTACTCCCCCCTCGCCGTCGAATCCACCACGCTGGCCACCCCCGCCGAGGGCGACCCCTCCCACTACCAGGACCAGATCGAGTTCCAGCTCTACGGGGCGATCGCCGCCACCAAGGCCGTGCTGCCCGCGATGCGCGAGGCCGGTACGGGCACCCTGCTCTACACCACCGGCGCCGGCTCCCTCGACCCGCTGCCGATGGTCGGCAACGTCAACGCCGCCGCCGCGGCACTTCGCAACTGGGTCGTCAACCTGCACAAGGAACTGGACGGCACCGGCATCCAGGCCGCCCATATCGCCATCGACGTCGCGCTCGGAGGCACCTCCATCGACCCCACGCTCAAGGCGGCCACAGCAGAGGACGTCGTCCCCGCCTACTGGGAACTGCACACCACCAAGCGCGACCAAGCCGAAATCGTCGTCAGGGGCTGAGATCGCGTCGCCTCCCGCATTGTCTTGATCGCGCCGCCGTGGCATTCCCACCGCGGCGCGATCAGGCGCGAAGGATTCCGCCTCTTCGGTACCCCGTCGGCTGATGCCCCATCACCGTTCCACGCCCCACTCCATGGAGCAGACCCCCATGACACCGTCCATCGACCCGCCCTTCAAGGACTCGGCAATGTCCGACCCTCGCGTGGCCCGCACCGTCGAAGCGTTCAGGAGCGCTCTGATCCGCATGCGTGACGGAGAAGACCTGACCGTCGAAGATCTCCACGCGACCACCGAGTTGCTGCGGATGGTGCAGGCGACGAACGGCACCTCGCTGGCGGCAATGGCCATGCCTCTGTTCAAGGAGGTCTTCCAGGGCGGCGACGACCGACGGTGAAGACACGCCGGCCGCCGTCGGTGAGCTCGTGACCGCGCCGCGGACCGCCCGGATCCGCGACCGTCGTGACCGCCTCGGGCGGGGCCCTCAAAAATTGGCGTGTTCACGGCGATACGAGCGGAGTGTCAGCGCCCATACTGCGGTCTGGACCAGCCGGGCGTACCGGCCGGTCGGCACACGACAGCGGCGCGGCGGGTCCAGCCGTCGCGCCCACGGATTTCGAGGAGACGCTCGTATGAGTGGATTACGGATGACCGGACGTCTGAGATCGCTGGCCCGCGTCTTGGCCG
This sequence comes from Streptomyces sp. NPDC056987, assembly GCF_042673865.1. Classification (NCBI taxonomy): domain Bacteria; kingdom Bacillati; phylum Actinomycetota; class Actinomycetes; order Kitasatosporales; family Streptomycetaceae; genus Streptomyces; species Streptomyces sp. NPDC056987. Next base: position 207,628 of record NZ_JBHURV010000006.1, on the reverse strand, counting down.
CAGGCGTTTTCATGGTCGCCGGCCTGTCCAGTACGGCGGCGTACGCGACGGAAACTGCCCCGCTCAGCGCCGAACCGCAGCTCGGCATCCAGTTCAACGCCGACGGCGACGCGGGCCAGTGCGGCGGGAGGACCGGGGAGCAGTGGGCCGCCTCGCCGGACTGGACACAGGCCATCCGCTTCGACACCGACAGCCGTCCCGGCGGCTGCCAGCTGGCGTTCGGCGTCTACGACCCGGACCGCACCCTCGCGGGCTCCACCATCAGCTACTCGCTCCGGCCCAGCCCCGGCGGTGAAGCCAGTCAGTGCGGGTCCTACCAGGACACCTACTCGATGCCGATCCTGCCGATCCCGGTGTTCGGGCAGGCCGTCAGGGTCGACACCGACGGCCAGCCGGGCTGGTGCAACCTCACCTTCACCGTGACGGGCAACATCGTCCTCGACGTCCAGTTCTACCCGGACGGCGACGCGGGCCAGTGCCCGGACGCTCTGCCCCCGGGCCAGTTCCGCTCGGCCTTCGTCGGCACTCCGGCCACGGTGAAGATCGACGCCGACGGCCGCTCCGGCGGCTGCCAGTTCCTGCTGCGTCTGCGGCACTTCTAGCACCTCCAGCATCCCCGCACACCCGGTTCCGTGCCGCGTCCGCGGTGCGGTGCCCCTCCGCGACCCGGCGCCGGCGAACCAGGACAGCATGCGGTTGACCGCCTGGTCGATGTTCCGGAGATAGAACTTTCCGGCAGAGAGAGCCGGTACGTGGTGCCCTTCGGGCCGAGGCCGCGCGTGACAGGAGCGGCGGAGGCGTCAGGGGCACCGCGTGCCGGTGCGGCCCGCTGCCCTTGAGTACTGCCGAGGTCGTCAGGCGAAGCCGCCGTCCGCGTTCACGGCGCCGACCGGGCGCCGCCCGCCCCTCTGCGAGGGATGTATTGGCAGTACACCCCTCGACAGTGACTGGATGCCCGTACGAGGTGCCGATTTGCTGAACGACGTGGCACCCAGCCCGCCCGGCCGACGCGGCCGGTCCCCGTCTGCAAGGAGCAACTCACCATGCGCGGTGTCGTCATGCACGCACCCGGCGACTTCCGGGTGGAGGAGCGGGAGGACCCGAAGGTCCTTCACCCTTCGGACGCGGTCATCCGGCTGTCGGCGACCTGCGTGTGCGGTTCCGATCTGTGGCCGTACCGGGGGATCGAGCCGATCGAGGGTCCCTCACCGATCGGCCATGAGTACGTGGGCGTCGTGGAGGAGGTCGGCAGCTCCGTGACCACGGTCAGACCGGGACAGTTCGTGGTCGGCGCCTTCTCCACCTCGGACAACACCTGCGAGAACTGCCGCGCCGGGTACCAGACCTCCTGCGTTCAGCGCGAATGGGTGAACGCGATGGGCGCTCAGGCGGAACGGCTGCGTGTCCCACTGGCCGACGGCACGCTGGTGGCCACTCCCGGTATGCCGGACGAGGATCTGATCCCGAGTCTGCTGACCGCCTCCGACGTGCTCGGCACCGGCTGGTTCGCCGCGACCGCCGCGCAGGCGGGGCCGGGCAGGACGGTCGTGGTGGTGGGTGACGGCGCGGTCGGCCTGCTCGCCGTACTCTCCGCCCGGCAACTCGGCGCGGAGCGGATCATCGTCATGAGCCGCCACGCGTCACGGCAGAAGCTCGCTCTGGAATTCGGCGCCACCGACATCGTCACCGAACGCGGTGACGACGGCGTCGCCCGCATCAAGGAACTCACCGGCGGCTACGGCGCGCACTCGGTCATCGAGGCGGTGGGCACCCAGGAGTCCGTACTCCAGGCGATCCGCTCCACCCGCCCCGGCGGCCACGTCGGATACGTCGGCGTCGCCCACGACGTGACACTGAGCGGCGCGGAGGTCTTCTTCACCCACGCCCACCTGCACGGCGGCCCGGCCCCCGTCCGCCGGTACCTGCCGCAGCTGATCGACCTGATCTGGAACCGGCGGATCGACCCCGGCAAGGTCTTCGACCTCACCCTTCCGCTCGACCAGGCCGCCGAGGCATACCGGGCGATGGACGAACGCCGGGCCATCAAGGTCCTGCTGAAGCCCTGACTCCCTGAAGACCGGACGGCCCGGACGGCCCCATTGGTTCGGCCCCGAAGCAGTCGCCGCGTTCCCCCACGGAACCGGGCTCCCCGCCACCGCCGCTCCGATGGCGGCCGGAACGGGCGCGGGGAGATCATCGCCTCAGGGCCGGCGGAAGGAGACTCCCGCCAGGTACCCGACGTTCCCGGCAACGCACCACTCATCGCACGACGGCGAGGTCGGCCACGGTCCGACCGCCCCGTATTCCTCTGCAGACGACGATCCGCCCCCCCTGCCGTGCTGCTGTGTGCGGCCGGTCCGTCCGCGACACGAGAGCCTCCGTATGTCCACTGATGCGCACGACTCCGCAGCTCCGTCCCCCGTCGGAACCAACGAGCCCTTTCCGCCGCCCACGCGGCGCACCTTCATCGCCGCCGGCACCGCGGTCGGCGGCGGCGTGATGGTGGCCGGAGTGATCGGGGGGTCGTCCGTTCTCGCGGCGGACGAAGCCGACTCCTCCGAAGCGGCGCCCACCAGCCGCGTTTCCCTGACCGTCAACGGCACCCGTCGCACCGTGACGGTCGACAACCGGACCTCGCTGCTGGACCTGCTGCGCGAGCACCTCGGCCTGACCGGCTCCAAGAAGGGCTGCAACGCCGGCGCCTGCGGAGCATGCACGGTACTGGTCGACGGGCGTCGGCAGAACGCCTGCCTGATCCTCGCGGTGCGTCTGGAGGGCGCCCGCGTCACCACGATCGAGGGCCTGGCCGACGGCGACCGGCTGCACCCGTTGCAGCAGGCGTTCATCGAACAGGACGCCTTCCAGTGCGGCTACTGCACCCCCGGCCAGATCATGTCCGGCGTCGGCTGCCTCCAGGAGGGCCACACCGGCTCGCCGGAGGAGATCCGGGAATGGATGAGCGGCAACATCTGCCGGTGCGGCTGCTACGTCAAGATCGTGCGCGCGGTCCAGCAGACCGCGGACCGGAAGTGAGGGCACCGTCATGTACCCCTTCTCCTACACCCGTGTCTCCGACACCCGTGAGGCCGTCACCGCGGGCCGCCGCGGCGGGCGCTACATCGCCGGGGGCACCACGCTGGTCGACCTGATGCGGGAGACCGTCGAACGCCCCGGGGAAGTCGTCGACATCAGCGGTCTGCCCCTGCGCGAGATCACCGCCACCGAGCGGGGCGGACTGCGCCTCGGCGCGCTGGTGACCATGGCCGAAGCCGCCGCCCACCCCACGGTACGCACCCTCTACCCGGTGGTCTCCCAGGCGCTGGAGCTGAGCGCGTCGGCGCAGCTGCGCAACATGGCCACCATCGGCGGCAACATCATGCAGCGCACCCGCTGCAGCTACTTCCGTGACGTGACCGCCGCCTGCAACAAACGCGAGCCCGGCTCCGGCTGCTCCGCCCGGGAGGGCTTCAACCGCACCCACGCCATCCTCGGTACCTCGGACGACTGTGTGGCGACCCACCCCTCCGATGTCGCCGTGGCATTCGCCGCGCTGGAGGCACAGGTGCATCTGCTGGGCCCCGACGGGGCACGGCAGATCCCCTTCGCCGACTTCCTGTTGCGGCCCGGCCGGACCCCCGACCGGGAACAGCACCTGGACAGAGGCGAGTTGATCACCGCGGTGGAGATCCCGGCGCACTCCCGCCCGCTGCGGTCCGGCTATCTGAAGGTGCGTGACCGGCAGTCCTACGAGTTCGCTCTGACCTCCGCCGCCGTCGCCCTGCACATCAGGGGCGGGGTGATCCGTGCGGCGAAGGTCGCGGCCGGCGGGGTGGGCACGGTGCCCTGGAAGCTGCCCGTCGTCGAACAGCACCTCGTCGGCGAACGCCCCTCCGCGTCCTTGTGGGAGTCCGCCGCCGCGCGGGCGGCGGACGGGGCCCGCCCACTGCGCCACAACCGGTTCAAGGTCGAGCTGCTGCAACGGACCGTCGCACGCCAGTTGCGCGTCGTAGGAGGTACGAAGTGAGTCCCCAACCGCAGGCGGCCGTCGGTGCCCCGCTGTCCCGCGTCGACGGCCGGCTCAAGGTCACGGGCACGGCGCGCTACGCCGCCGAGCACGACGTCGACGGCGCCGTCCACGCCGTCATCGTCGACGCGAGCGTCGGCCGCGGCCGCATCGTCTCCGTCGACACCCGCGCCGCGCTGGCCCACCCGGGCGTCCTGACGGTGATCAGTTGCCGTAACGCACCGAAGCTCCCCTACCGTGACAACGCGGCGTCGAACAACCCGGCCGGTCGACGGCTCCGGGTCTTCCAGGACGAGAAGGTCCTCTTCCACGGACAGCCGGTCGCCGTGGTGGTCGCCACCACCCTGGAGGCCGCTCAACACGCCGCCGGCCTGGTCGCCGTACGGTACGCCGCCGGGCGGCCCGTCACCGATCTGGACAAGGCCGAGCCGGACGAGCCGACCACCTATGCGCGTGGCGACGCGGAGGGCGGGCTGGGGTCCTCGCCCGTACGGATGGACCTGACGTACCGGATGGCACGCAACCACCACAATGCGATGGAGCCGCACGCGACCATCGCCCGGTGGGACGGCGACAAGCTCACCGTGTGGGACAAGACCCAGTGGGTGGTCGGTACGCAGACCGAACTCGCCGCCGTCTTCGGCCTGCCCCCGGAGTCCGTGCGGGTGATCTCGCCCTTCGTCGGCGGCGGCTTCGGAAGCGGACTGCGCTGCTGGCCGCACGTCGTCGTGGCGGCCCTGGCCGCGCGGGAGACCGGGCGACCGGTCAAGCTGGTGCTGACCCGCAAGCAGCAGTATTTCGGCACCGGGTTCCGCCCCGCCTACCGCTACCGGCTGCGTCTGGGCAGCGACCGGAGCGGCCGGCTGCGCGCCATGGCCCATCAGATCGACGCGGAGACCTCGTCGTACGAGACGTTCACGGAGTCGGTCCTGGCGCCGGGCCAAATGCTCTACAGCATGCCGGACGTGAGCCAGGCGTACCGCACGGTGCCACTGGACGTAAACACACCGCTCTACATGCGCGGGCCGGGTTACGCCACGGCGTCCTTCGCCATCGAATCGGCCATGGACGAGCTCGCCCACCAGCTCGGAATCGATCCGATCGAGCTGCGACAGCGGAACGAACCGGCCCAGGACGAATCGACGAACCTGCCGTTCTCCACCCGCCGGCTGCGCGAGTGCTACACCGTCGGCGCCCGCGAGTTCGGCTGGCAGCGCCGCCGCCCCGAGCCTCGCTCACGGCGCGAGGGCGACTGGCTGATCGGCATGGGTATGGCCGCCGGCGTGTACGACACCGCCCGCAACACCGCTCAGGCCCGGGTCCGGCTGAACGCCGACGGCACCGCGGTGGTCGACGCCGCCGCGAGCGACATGGGCCCGGGCACCTACACCGCCCAGACCCAGGTCGCCGCCGACGCCCTCGGCCTGACCATGCGCACCGTCACCTTCCGCCTCGGCGACTCCCGCTATCCGCCGACCCCGCCGCACGGCGGCTCCATGACCATGGCCAGCGTCGGCTCCGCCGTCCTCGACGGCTGCGACCAGGTACGCCGCCGAGCGATCGAGCTGGCCGTCGGGGACCGCGAGTCGCCGCTGTACGGGGCGGACGCGAGCGACGTCGTCGTGCGCGGCGGCCGGCTGCACACCGTGGACAGCCCGGCCCGGGGCGAGACGTACACGAGCCTGCTGACCCGCAACGGTCACTCCCGCCTGGAAGCACTCGGCACGTTCACCGGACCGTCGGGCCAGGAGCGGCATTCCTTCTACGCCTACAACGCCACCTTCGCCGAAGTCGCCGTCGACGCGGCATTCGGGCTGGTGCGGGTGCGGCGCATGCTCGGTGTGTACGACGCGGGCCGCATCATCAGCCCCAAGCTCGCCGAGAGCCAGGCGATCGGCGGCATCACCGGCGGTATCGGTACCGCCCTGCTCGAACACACCGTCACCGACCATCGCGACGGACGGATCGTCAACGCCGGCCTGGCCGACTACCTGGTCCCCGTCAACGCCGACGTCCCCGACATCCGGGCCGTCTATCTGGACGGCGAGGACCGTGAGGCGGACCCGCTCGGCGTCAAGGGCCTCGGCGAGGTGGTCCATATCGGCGTGGCATCCGCCATCGCCAACGCGGTCTTCAACGCGACCGGCCGCCGCGTCCGCGAACTGCCCATCACCGCCGAGTCACTGATGTGACCTGTCACCGTCTCGGTGACGGCGCCTCCTGGAGACCTCTCTGATGTTGAACATAGCGGACACACTGCACCGCTGGTGCAGTGTGTCACGTCCCTTCGCCCTGGCCACGATCGTCGACATCACCGGGAGCGCACCGCTGCCCGTCGGTACGTCGGTCGCGGTGGACGGCGACGGCAACGCGGTCGGCAGCATCTCCGGGGGATGTGTCGAGGGTGCCGTGTACGAACTGTGCCGACAGGTGCTGCGCGAGGCCGGCGGCCCGCAACGGGCCCGGTTCGGCTACTCCGACGACGACGCCTTCGCCGTCGGCCTGACCTGTGGTGGTGAACTCGACGTCCTCGTCCAGTACATCGATCCCGCCACACCCGCCCATGGCCACCTGGCCGCCGCCCTCGCCGAGGTGGCTGAAGGCCGGCCGGTCGCCGTGGCACAGCTCGTGGAGGGACCCGAGCCCCTCCTCGGCGCGACGCTGAGCGTCTTCGGAAACGATCACGCCTCCTTCGGCGGCAGGGCAGAGGGGGCGGTGGACCGGGCGGTGGCGGAACAGGCCAGGGCGCTGCTCCGGACGGGCCGTGGCGGACGCGCCACCGTGAGCGGGGACGCGGCGGGCTGCCCCGACCGGCTGACCGCCCTCGTCCACGTCCACGCGCCCCGGCCCCGCATGCTGATCTTCGGCGCCGTCGACTTCGCCGCCGCCCTCAGCCAGGCGGGCCGCTTCCTCGGCTACCGGGTCACCGTCTGCGACGCCCGCCCGGTCTTCGCCACGACCGCACGGTTTCCCCACGCGGACGAGGTCGTGGTCGACTGGCCCCATCGCTACTTGCGGCACACCGCGGTGGACGAGCGCACCGTTGTCTGCGTCCTCACCCATGACGCCAAGTTCGACATTCCGCTCCTGTCCCTCGCACTCGGCCTGCCCGTCGGCTACGTCGGCGCGATGGGCTCCCGGCGCACTCACACCGAGCGTCTGGACCTGCTCAGGGAGTCAGGACTGTCCGAGGAGCAGTTGACCCGGCTGGATTCCCCCATCGGCCTCGATCTGGGCGCCCGCACCCCCCAGGAGACGGCCGTGTCCATCACGGCGGGGATCCTCGCCCGCACGAACCACGCCACGGGCCTGCCCCTGTCCCGGATCACCGGCCCGATCCACCGGCCGGCGCCGGCGCGCTCAGTGGGACGTCTCCTGCCCGGCGGGGGAGGCGGCGCGCCGGGTGGCGGCCCAGGAAGCGAGCAGTCGAAGGCCCTCCTCGGACGGTGAGCCGGGTTCGGCCGTGTAGATCGTCAGAACGAGCCCGGGTTCGGCGGCCATCTCCAAGCCCTCGTAGGCGAGGGTGAGTTCACCGACAGCGGCGTGGTGGAAGCGTTTGGTTCCCGTGCCGTGAAGGCGCACGTCGTGGGCGCCCCAGCGCGTACGGAAGGCGTCACTGCGGGTGGACAGCTCGCCGACCAGGTCGATCAGCTCCTTGTCGTGCGGGTTGCGGCCGGCTTCGGTGCGCAGGATGGCGACGGCGATGTCCGAGGCAAGATCCCAGTCGGGATAGAACCGCCGGGAGGCGGGGTCCAGGAAGTTGAAGCGTGCGAGGTTCGCCCGGTTGTGACGGTCGGCGTAAACGTCGTGGTAGAAGGCGCGGGCGAGTGGGTTGACGGCGAGCAGGTCCATGCGGCCGTTACGGACGAAGGCGGGACCGGCGGTGACGGCGTCCAGAGCCCACTGCAGGCTGCGGTGCGGCGTCCACTGCCGGGTGGCGCGACGCCGCGGCCTGACCAAGGCGTCGGAGCCGTCAGCGGCCTGCGCCAGATGGAGGAAGTGCGCACGCTCCGCGTCGTCGAGCCGCAGGGCACGCGCGACGGCGTCCAGGACCGTCGGCGAGACACCGGCGAGATTGCCGCGCTCCAGTTTGGCGTAGTACTCCACGCTCATGTCGGCCAAAGCCGCGACCTCACTTCTGCGCAGCCCGGGAACACGGCGCCGGCTGCCGGCGGGCAGCCCGGCCTGCTCCGGCCTGATCTTGGCACGCCGCGAGGTGAGGAACTCGCGGACCTCTTCACGATTGTCCACACCTCGACGGTACGTCCCGCGTGCCGTGGAAGGGATGTACCGGCGGTACACCCCTCGGTGGTGACTGGCCGGCCGGGCGGAACAACGGTTACCTGAAGGGCGTGGCACTCCTCCCGGCCGCCGCAACGGCCAGGGGAACGGGTTCCGCGCCCTGTACGGGCGGCACCGGGCACGGTCGCTTCCCCGTGACCGTATTCGCCCTCATCGGGGCCGGCCGCATCACCGTCGAAGCCGGCTCCTGATCCGCCCTCCCCCGTTTCCACCGGTCACCGGTCCGCCGCTGTTCCCGCTCAAAGAGAGAAGTACACCCATGCCCTCGCCGTCCGGGCCCACCCACGGCAAGCTCCCCTTCGTCGTCTGGGTACTCGCCGCCGGTACGTTCCTGATGGGGACCACCGAGTTCGTGATCGCCGGCCTGCTGCCGGAGATGGCCGGCGACTTCGGTGTGAGCGTCTCCCACGCCGGACTGCTGATCACCGCTTTCGCGATCGGCATGATCGTCGGTGGGCCGGTCATGGCCATGGCCACCCTGCGGCTGCCCCGGCGCCACACCGTGGTCCTGGCTCTGGCCGTCTTCGCGCTGGGGCATGTCGTCGCGGCGCTGAGCAGCTCCTTCACGGTCGTCCTGGCCGCCCGTGTCGTCACCGCCCTCGCCACCGGCGCATTCTGGGCCGTGGGATTCGTCATCGCCACCTCGGCGGCGGGCCCCGGCAACTCGACCCGGGCCGTCGGCGCGATGATGGGCGGCCTGACCCTGGCCAACGTCGTCGGCGTTCCGATCGGCTCCCTCGTCGGCCAGTTCACCGGCTGGCGCGGCCCCTTCTGGGCGCTGGCCGTCCTCGCCGCCCTCGCGGCCGCGTTCGTCGGCCGCTTCATACCCAGGACGGAGCAGCACACGGACGTGTCCGTGCGGGATGAGGTGCGTGCTCTGCGGCAGGGCCGGCTGTGGCTGGCGCTCGCCGCCGCCGTACTGATCATGGGTGGCGTCCTGGCGACCTACACGTACATCACCCCGCTGCTGACCGGCCGTACCGGCATCGCGGAAGGCGCGGTGCCACTGGTCCTGATCGTCTTCGGCGCCGGGGCCCTCGGCGGCACGGCCATCGGCGGACGTCTGGGCGACCGCCGCCCCATGGCCACGACCCTCACCGCCGCGGCGGCCACCGCCGTCACACTGTGCCTGCTGGTCCCGCTGTCGAACAGGCCGGTCACGGCCGTCGTCCTGGTCTTTCTCGTCGCGCTGAGCGGGTTCACCGTCAACCCGGTCGTCACCTCTCTCGCCGTCCGCTTCGCCGGTGACGCACCCACCCTCACCTCCGCGCTGACGACCTCCGCCTACAACACCGGCATCGCCGCCGGATCGGTCATCGCCGGCCGGGCCCTGGACTCCTCCCTGGGCCTGACCGGACCCGCCCTGGTCGGCGCCAACTTCGCGGCGCTGACGCTGCTCCCGCTCACCGCGCTCGCCGTCGGCCGCGCATCCCGCGCAGGGCGGACCGTCGGCCTGAAGGCACGTCGACGGTTCACCGGCTCCGGAGGGGACTGCCGGCCCGCCGACCGCCCGGCTCCTACCACTCGGTCAGTGATCCGTCGGCGTTGCGCCACACCGGGTTGCGCCAGCGCTGGCCCACCTCGGCGGCCTTGCGTACGGCGGTCTCGTCGATCTCGATACCGAGCCCCGGCGCGGTCGGCCGGCTGATGTGGCTTTCGGCGAAGTCGAAGACACTTCTGTCGACCAGGTAGTCGAGCAGATCGGAGCCTCCCCCCGTGTTGTAGTGGATGCCCAGACTGGTCTCCTGGATCAGCGCGTTGGGACTGGCGAAGTCGATCTGGAGACTGGCGGCGAACGCGATCGGGCCGAGCGGGCAGTGCGGGGCGAGCGCCACACCGTACGCCTCCGCCATCGCGGCGATCCGGCGGACCTCGGAGATACCACCGGCGTGGGACAGGTCCGGTTGCGCGACCGCGATCCCCGATCCGAGAAGGTCGCGGAAGTCCCAGCGCGAGTACAGCCGCTCCCCCGTGGCGATCGGCACGGTCGTGGTCGAGCAGATGCGCCCGAAGTCCGCGGTCAGTTCGGGCACGATCGGCTCTTCGACGAACAGCGGGTGCAGGGGCTCCAGCAGGCGCAACGCCTCGCGGGCGACCGCGGGGGAGACCCGCCCGTGGAAGTCGACGGCGATGTCGGCCGAGTCGCCGATGGCCTCGCGTACGGCGGCCACCCGCCCCACCAGCAGGTCGAGTTCGGTCTTGGACTCCAGCGCCCGTGCCTTGCCGGTCCCGTTCATCTTGACCGCGTCGAAGCCCTGCTCCATACGTTCCAGCGCGTGCTCGGCGACCCTGTCCGGTTCGTCACCGGCGATCCACGAGTACGTACGGACCCGGTCGCGCACCGCGCCGCCGAGCAGCTCGTACACCGGCACACCGAGCGCCTTGCCCTTGATGTCCCACAGCGCCTGGTCGATCCCGGCCACCGCGCTGGAGAGGATGGGGCCGCCCCGGTAGAAGCCGCCCTTCGTCATCACCTGCCAGTGGTCCTCGATACGGAAGGGGTCCTGGCCGATGAGGTAGTCGGAGAGTTCCTCGACGGCCGCGGCAACGGTCGCCGTACGCCCTTCGACGACGGGCTCGCCCCATCCGGTGATGCCCTCGTCGGTGCGTACGGCCAGGAACAGCCAGCGGGGCGCTACGGAGAAGGTCTCCAGTGCCACGATCTTCATCGGTCCGCCTTTTCTGTGATCGAGGTGATGAGTGCGGGCAGTTGTGCGAACTGGTCGGGGTCGGCCAGCGCGGACCCGAGTGACACCGCCGCGGCTCCGGCGGCGAGGAATTCCCCGGTGTTGGAGAGATTCATGCCGCCGGTCGCGACGAAGCGCGCCTCGGGGAACGGGCCGTGCATCGAGGCGATCCAGCCCGCGCCGAGGTCGGCCGCGGGGAACGCCTTGAGCCAGGTGAGCCCGAGAGCCTGGGCCTGCTGGATCTCGGTCGCGGTCGCGACGCCCGGCAGGTGGGGCAGGCCCGCGGCGAGTGATGCCTCGGCGACTTCGCGGGAGAAGCCGGGAGCCACGGTGAAGCCCGCGCCCGCCGCCACCGCTCGCTCGACCCGCTCGACGGTGGTCACCGTACCGGCACCCACGACGGCTCCGCGCTCCGCTCCGGCCTCCACCGCGGCACGCAGCGCGGCCACCGCGGTCTCGTTCTGCACGGGCACCTCGACGAGCCGGATGCCCACGTCCCAGGCCCGTCGGCTCACCTCCACCGTGCGTGCGATGTCGAAGCCGCGGAGGATGGCCATCAGCGGCAGCGTGTCGAATGCGTCCTGGAACAACTGTCCGGATGGGGTGCTCGTTGGGTTCATTGGGTTCGTTGGGTTCATTGGGTCCACCCGAGTGTGCGTGAGACGGTCTGTGCGGTGTGTCTGATGGCCGGCAGATGTGTGTGCAGGGCGGTGAGGTCGGTCTGGGCTTTCAGCGCCGTCACCGAGATGGCCGTGCGTACGGTTCCGGTGCCGTCCCGGACCGGGACGGCCACACAGTTGACGAACGACTCGTACTCCCCGTCGTCCTCGGCCCAGCCGCGTGCCCTGACCTCGCGCAGCCGGGCGGCGAACGCGCCGGCGGAGGTCACCGTGGTGTCGGTGAACCGCTCGTAGACGTAACCGGCCAGTAGCGAAACGCGTTCGGGCTCGGGCAGGAACGCCAGGATCGCCTTGCCGACACCGGAGCTGTGCAGCACGACCGGCTTTCCGATCTCCGAGTACAGCCGTACGGTGCCCTGCGGTTCGACCTTGTCGACATAGATGACGCGCCCGTTCTCGACGGTGGCGATGTGCACCGTGAGCCGGAGCTTGCGGCCGAGCTCGGCGAGGAACGGGTGCGCGCTCGCCCGCAGATCGAACTGTTCCAGGGCGGCCGCCGCCAGCCCGGCCAGGCGGTATCCCACGGCGAAGGTGCCGTCTTCCCGTCTGCGGGCGAGACCGCCCTGGCAGAGGTCCTGGAGCAGGCGCAGCGCGGTGGTCCGGTGCACGCCGAACCGTTCGGCGACCGCCACCGGGTGCTGTGGGCCTCTGCTGAGCATCTCCAGGATCTGGATGGCCCGCTCGACCGTCTGGCTCACCGGGTCGTTCCGCCCGGGCCGGGTGCCGGCCGGCGCAGGGACGTGGCGTCGGCGTGGTCCTCGACCGAGCCGAGCGCGAACGCGGCGACGCGGTGCCCCAGGCGCAGCCGCTCGGCCGGTGTGCCGTTCCGCAGCCACGCCGACAGGTAGCCCGCCGCGAAAGCGTCCCCCGCTCCGACCGGCTCGACCACGTCGACCGGCTCGGCGGGCACGAAGGTGCCCTGGTCCGTGCCCGGCTCGAACACCACGGCGCCGACGTCCGCGTTCTTCACCACCACGCTCACCGCGGGACCGATCAGGTCCCGTACGTCCTCGGCGGTCGTGGTGCCCCAGACCTCCGCCGCCTCGTCGAGCCCGACGAACACGACGTCGGCCTGCCGGGCCAGGGCGAGCAGCGGCGCATGGGCGTCCTCGGTACTCCATAGCGCGGGACGGTAGTTCACGTCGAACGAGCGGAGAACCCCGGCCGCGCGCGCACGGTCGAACAGTTCCGTGGCGGTACGGGCGCAGCCGGCCGACAGCGCCGCGGTGATTCCCGACAGGTGGACCAGACGCGTCCCGGCGATCGGGAGTGTGTCCAGGTACGCCGGGGTGAGCAGCGAGGCCGCGGACCCAGTCCGGTAATAGTGCACCCGGGTGCCGTTCTCGGGGGACGGGTCCTTGAAGTAGACGGCCGTGGGAGCGGACGGATCCCGCTCGACATGGCGCACGTCCACCCCGGGCCGGGCGACCGCCGTGAGCACCCGGTCGCCGAGGGGGTCGCCGCCCACCCGGCTCGCCCATGCCACCCGGTGGCCCAGATCGGCGAGGTACTGTGCGACGTTCGACTCGGCACCCGCGACCGAGAGGGCCGCGTCCCGGGCCGTGGCGAGCGGCTCCCCGTGCCGGGGTGCCACCAGGACCATGGCTTCGCCCAGGCACAGCACTTCGTGGTCCGACACTTCTTCTACACCTCCGCGTATTCGACATCGATCGGCGTACTGCCGTCACTGGCCCCGGACTTGATCGCCTTGCGGCGCAGCGCTCGGGGGGCGGTCTCCGGCAGCAGCAGCACCGAAACCGCGGTGATGATCCCCGAGAGCGCCATGTAGCCGACGAGCAGCCATGGGCGGTCTCCTCCGGCATGGACCAGGAGGGTGGCGATGAACGGCGCGGTGCCGGAGAACAGCACGGCCGTGGTTTCGCGGGCGAGCACGAGGCCGCTGAACCGCACTTCGGTCGGCAGCAGTTCGGAGTAGAAGGAGCCCGCGGGACCGAAGATCATCGAATTGAGCATCACCGCGAACCCGAGGCTGACGGCCAGGGAGATCACCGGCAACGACTTCGTTCCGACGAGCAGCCAGAACGGCGCCGCGAACAGGGCTATCGCGATGGCACCACCGATCATCAGCGGCCGTCGCCCGACGCGGTCGGAGAGCCAGCCGCCGATCGGCACGCCGAAGACCGACACGGCCGCGGCGATGGTGATCGCGATGACCGCCACATTCGCCGGCAGCCCCAACTGCTGTGTGGTGTACGCCGGGAGATAGCCCTGGATGGAGTACGAGGCGACAGCCGTCGCGCAGCCCGCGCCGATCATCAGCAGAATGGTCCTGCCATGGCCGCGGACGGCGGCGGCCAGCGGCGCCTTCTCCTTCTTGCCCTCCGCGACGGCGTCCTTGAACGTCTCGCTCTCCTCTGCCATGTGCCGCAGGACGAAGCCGGCGATCACCACGAGGATCGAGGCGAGGTACGGGATGCGCCAGCCCCAGCTGAGGAACTTCTCCTCGTCCATCGACGACACGATCGCCATCGCACCGGACGCGCACACCACCCCGAGGAATTCGCCACCGCCGGGCAGCGCCGCGTAGAAACCGCGCTGGGTGGGTTTGGCGCTCTCGGTGGTCCACACGTACGCGCCGCCGAGTTCCGCGCCGACGCCCAGCCCCTGGAGGATGCGGCAGAACACCAGCAGGACGGGTGCCCACACGCCGATCTGTTCGTACGTCGGCAGCAGCCCGATGGCGAGCGTGCCCACCCCCATCAGCACCAGGGTGATCTGGAGGACGGGCTTACGGCCCCACCGGTCGCCCAGGTGGGCAAGGATCAGCCCACCGATCGGGCGGGCCGCGAAACCCACCGCGAACGTGGCGAACGACGCCAGCGTCGCCACGTACTCCGACTCACCGGAGAAGAAGATCTTGTTGAAGACCAGCGCCGCGGACGTACTGAAGAGGAAGAAGTCGTACCACTCCAGTACGGATCCCACGACGGCCGCCAGGGCGTTGCGCTTACGGGAGGCCGCCTGGGGATCGGCGTCGGGTGCCGGGGTTGGTCGGAGGTCTGCCATGTGTGCTCCTTCGCACGGGGCGGGGCGTTGTCGCTCGTACGGCGCTACGGCGCCGCGAGGGCCTGTGCCGCCCAAGGTGTTTCGGTCACACTAGCCACGCCCAAAGCACACCATGCACACCGTGTGCGCATAGTGCACACATATTTCCTGACACACTGTCAGCCGTCCGTCCCGCTGCCGGACCGCCGCGAGCCGAGTCGGCCCGGCCACGGATGACCGATCCCCGAAACGGCTGAACCGGCGGCCCGGACACGGAAGTTGCCGTCATGGCGTCGGCAGGGACGTCCGTACGGCCGCCAGGTCCTGGGACGCCTGCACATGGAGCGACTCGACAGCAGCCACCGCGGCATCGGGGTCGCCGGCCTCGACCGCTCGCAGCAGTTCCCGGTGCACCGGGATGGAGTCGGAGAAGCGCTGGGCGCCGTGCACGATCCGGTCGCGTATGCGCAGACCGGCCTCGATGACGACCTCCATCCGGCTCAGGAGTTCGTTGTGCGCGGCGTCCAGCAGAGCGCGGTGGAAGGCCAGATCGGCCTCCACCATCGCGTCCATGTCCGACCCCGCCGCGGCCATCGCGTCGAGGGCCAGCCGCATCGCGTCGAGGTCGGATCCGGTGCGACGGACCGCGGCGAGCCGGGCTCCGGCGGGCTCCACTATGGCGCGCACCTCGGCGAGGTCCTCCAGGAAACCGTCGGTCGGAGCGCTGCTGCCCTGCCAGCGCAACAGATCGCTGTCGAGCAGATTCCAGTCGGCGCGGGGACGGATCGTCGTGCCGCGCTTCTGCCGTGACTCGATCAGCCCTTTGGAGGCCAGCACCCGCAGCGCCTCGCGCACCACGGTCTTGCTGACACCCAGCTCCGCTTCGAGCCCGACCGGGTCGATCACGGAGCCGGGTGGGTAGTCGCCGCGGATGATGCGCCGCCCCAGCTCCTCCACGGCCTGACCGTGCAGCCCCTTACCTGGCAGGGTCACCACGTCCTCCTTGTCCGGTACCGAAGCCACACTAGCTCTTTCAATTAATAATGCATATATCTTGACGGGCCTGTGGTCGGGCTCCAAAACTGACCGGCATGCGACCTTCAGATCTGACCGGCATGCGACCTTCAGATGCGGTGGCGACCGATGCCCGGCGGCGTCTGCGCCCGGCCGGAATCGCCTTCGGCGGCGACTACAACCCTGAACAGTGGCCCGAGGAGGTGTGGGCCGAGGACGTCGCGCTGATGAAGGAGGCGGGCGTCTCCATGGTGACGGCCGGGATCTTCTCGTGGGCCGAGGTGGAGCCGAGGCCGGGCGCATTCGACTTCGCCTGGTTCGACCGGGTCATGGACAACCTCGCCGGGGCCGGTGTGGCCGTCTGCCTGGCCACCATGACGGCGTCCCCGCCGCCGTGGCTGTCCCGGCTGCACCCCGAGATCCTTCCCGAGACCGCCGACGGCCGCCGGATGTGGCCGGGCGGGAGGCAGCACTACTGCCCCTCCAGTCGCGTCTACCGGGAGCACGCCACGCGCCTGGTCGAGCGGCTGGCCGACCGGTACGCCGACCACCCCGCGCTGGAGATGTGGCACATCGGGAACGAGTACGGCTGCCACACCCCGATGTGCTGGTGCGACGAGTCGGCCGCCGACTTCAGGCGCTGGCTGTCCGAGCGGTACGGCGACATCGGGACGCTCAACGAGGCCTGGTCGACGGCCTTCTGGGCCCAGCGATACGACACCTTCGGCGAGGTGCTGCCGCCACGGCTGGCACCCACCTTCCCCAACCCCGCCCAGCAGCTGGACTTCGCCCGGTTCTCCGACGACGCACTCCTGCGGTGCTGTCTCGCGGAGAAGGAGGTACTGAGGCGCATCACCCCGGACGTCCCCGTGACGACGAACTTCATCGGTGTGTACAAGCACGTCGACACCTTCGGCTGGGCCGCCCACCAGGATGTCGCCTCCGTCGACTTCTACCAGGACCCCTACGACCAGGACACGCACATCTCGGCGGGGTTCGTCTTCGACGTCACCCGGTCCGCTCGCGAGGGCCGGCCGTGGATGCTGATGGAGCAGGCGCCCGGCGCGGTGAACTGGCGTGAGCGCAACGGGCCCAAGCCGCCGGGGCGGATGCGGCTGTGGAGCTGGCAGGCGGTCGCCCAGGGCGCCGACGCGGTCCTGTACTTCCAGTGGCGCCAGTCCCGAGGGGGCGCCGAGAAGTACCACTCGGCGATGGTCCCGCACGGCGGCACCGACACCCGCGTCTTCCGCGAAGTGCGCGCCCTGGGGCGCGAGTTCGCCTCCGTGCCGCAGATCGCCGGCACACGGTCGACCGCCGAGGCGGCCCTGGTGCTGGACTGGAACAGCTGGTGGGCCCTGGAGCTGGACTCGCACCCGTCCACCGCGCTGGACCAGATGAAGATCGCCCTCGCCCACTACCGGCCGCTGTTCGAAGCCGGGATCGCCTGCGACGTCGTACCGCCCGACCGGGACCTTTCCGGCTACCGTCTCGTCGTCGTACCCAACCTGTACCTGCTCAAGGAACCGGACGCCGAACGCCTCACCGCGTTCGTGCGCCGCGGCGGCCATCTGCTCGTGTCGTTCTTCTCCGGCATCGTCGACGACTGCGACCGGGTACACCTGGGCGGATACCCCGCGCCGCTGCGCGAGGTACTGGGCCTGCGCATCGAGGAGTTCTGGCCGCTGGCGGAAAAGGAGACGCTCGACGTCCGGCACGCGGACGGCACGATCAGCCGCGCCGACCTGTGGTCGGAGGCCGTCGTACCCGAAGGGGCCGGGACCGTGGCCGAGTTCGGCTCCGGGCCGCTGGCCGGGCAGCCGGCCGTCACCCGCCACTCCTTCGGCTCGGGAACCGCGTGGTACGTCGCCACACGGCTCACTCCGGAGGCCATGCGGGCCCTGACCGACGAGGTGTGCCGTACCGCGGACGTCGGCCCCGTACTCACCGGGCTCCCCGAGCACGTCCAGGCAACCGTCCGCGCGGGCGACGGCGGACACTTCGTCTTCCTGCTGAACCACGGCCAGGAACCGGCCGAGATCACCCTGCCCGAGCCGATGACCGACGTGCTGGCACAGGGCGCGGCCCCCGCACACCGCATCACGCTGCCGGGGGCGGGAGTGGCCGTACTGACCACGCGGTGAACCCCGGCCGGGTGTTCAAGAGACTGGACAGCCGTGCCGGCACCGTCAAGAAAATATGCATAAATAATGCATTTATGCAGCTTAGGGTCGCATGCGACGCCCCGGCCAGGCACCGCAGGCCGTGCCACCTGGCCGGGTTGGATCGATACTGGAAGCGGGCGGCACACCGCCGCGCCGGGCCACCGCGGAGGGGAGCTGACAGCACATCAGGGAAGTCGGCACGAGGTCGGTATCAGCCTGGGAGGTTCCGTTGAAGATGCTCATGAACGTGCCGGAGACCGTGGTCGCGGACGCGCTGCGGGGCATGGCCGCCGCGCACCCGAAGCTCTCCGTCGATGTCGAACGGCGTGTGGTGATACGCGGCGACGCGCCCGTGGCCGGGAAAGTGGGGATCGTCTCCGGGGGCGGGTCCGGGCACGAGCCGTTGCACGGCGGGTTCGTCGGGCCCGGCATGCTGGCTGCCGCCTGCCCCGGTGAGGTCTTCACCTCCCCCGTGCCGGATCAGATGGTCCGGGCCGCCGCCGCGGTGGACAGCGGTGCCGGGGTGCTGTTCGTCGTCAAGAACTACACGGGCGACGTCCTGAACTTCGACATGGCCGCCGAGCTGGCCGAGGACGAAGGCATCCAGATCGCGAAGGTGCTGGTCAACGACGATGTGGCGGTGACCGACAGCACCTACACGGCGGGGCGGCGCGGCACGGGTGCGACGCTGTTCGTGGAGAAGATGGCGGGCGCCGCCGCCGAGGAAGGGGCGCCGCTGGAGCGGGTCGAGGCGATCGGCCGGCGGGTGAACGAGCTGTCCCGGACCTTCGGGGTCGCCCTGAGCGCCGTCACCACGCCCGCGAAGGGCAGCCCCACCTTCGACCTGCCCGATGGCGAGCTGGAGCTGGGCATCGGGATCCACGGCGAGCCCGGGCGCGAGCGGCGCGCGATGATGACCTCGCGGGAGATCGCGGACTTCGCGGTGCACACCGTACTGGACGATTTGCGCCCCTCCGGGCCGGTGATCGCCCTGGTGAACGGCATGGGCGGTACGCCGCTGCTGGAGCTGTACGGGTTCAACGCCGAGGTCCAGCGGGTGCTGGGCGAGCGCGGTGTGGCGGTGGCCCGTACCCTCGTCGGCAACTATGTGACCTCGCTCGACATGGCGGGCTGCTCGGTGACCCTCTGCCAGGTCGACGAGGAGCTGCTGCGGCTGTGGGACGCGCCGGTCGAGACCCCCGCGCTGCGCTGGGGCCGCTGAGCGCCCGTCAGCACGGCGGCACGGCGGTACGCGCTGGTACGGCGACGCGAGGCAGGACAAGGGACGTGGGGAACGTTCCACGGGGTGAGGAGATCACGTGACCGACGAGACACCGGACCGCACGCTCGACGCGGGTTTCTTCCGCCGCTGGCTGGGGGTGGTCGCGGCGGGCGCCGTGGAGGATGCCGCGGACCGGCTCACCGAACTGGACTCGGCCATCGGGGACGCCGACCACGGCAGCAACCTCCAGCGAGGGTTCCGGGCCGTCACGGCCGCGCTGGAGAAGGACCCGCCCGCCTCTCCGGGCGCCGTGCTGATCCTGGCGGGCGGCCAGCTCATCTCCACCGTGGGCGGCGCGTCCGGACCGCTGTACGGGACGCTGCTGCGCCGTACGGGCAAGGCGCTCGGGGACGCCGCCGAGGTCACGCCCGAGCAGTTCGCCGAGGCGCTGCGGGCCGGTGTCACGGCGGTGACACAGCTCGGCGGGGCCGCGCCCGGGGACAAGACGATGATCGACGCGCTGGAGCCGGCGGTCGAGGCGCTGGCGGCCCCGGCACCGGCCGGCCCGTCCTTCCGGGCGGCCGCCGAGGCCGCCGAGCGGGGCGCCCTGGCGACCGTACCCCTCCGGGCGCGCAAGGGCAGGGCGAGTTATCTGGGCGAGCGCAGCATCGGGCACCAGGACCCGGGCGCCACATCGTCCGCGCTGCTGATCGCCGCCCTCGCCGACACGGCGGAGGCGGCACGGTGAGTGGCGGCACGGTGAGCGGCGGCACGGTGAGCGGCGGAGCGCCGGTCGGCATCGTGCTGGTGTCCCACAGCGCGGCGGTCGCCGCCGCTGTCGCCGCGCTCGCGCGGGGCCTGGCGGGCGGCGGCGCCCCGGCCCCGATCGCGCCCGCGGGCGGCACCGGGGACGGCGGGCTCGGGACCAGCTCCGAGCTGATCTCGGCCGCGGCGGCGGAGGTCGACCGCGGCGCGGGGGTCGCCCTTCTGGTGGATCTCGGCAGCGCCGTGCTGACGGTGAAGGCGTTGCTCGCCGAGGGCGACGAACTGCCGGAGCGGGCCCGGCTGGTGGACGCGCCGTTCGTGGAGGGAGCGGTGGCCGCGTACGTCACCGCCTCGGCGGGCGGGGATCTGGACGCGGTGGTGGCCGCGGCGGCGGAGGCGTACCGGTACCGCAAGGAGTGACCCGTACCCGTACGGCATGCGCCCGGACCCGCCCGGAATCGGCCCCGGACCGGGAAAAAGGCGCGGAGTTGTCGTGATCCGGGCATCGCGCCACCGGAATACTGAGCCGTCACTCAGGCACCGGCGCCCTCCGCGCCGGTGGCGGTCCAGAACTTCCGGAAGGACAGGCATGGCGAACTCGGCGGGCGTGGACACCGGCGCACAGGACGCGCACGGCAGGGGCGAGGGGACGGATGGGGGAACGGGCGCCGGGGCGGCCGAGGAGAGGCCCGGGGAGAGGCCCGAGGAGCGGCCCGGGGGGACGGACCGTTCCCGGGGCCGCCGGGCGCGGCACGCCGTTGTCGTCGGGGGGAGTCTCTCGGCCCTGCTGACGGCCCGGGTGCTGAGCGACCACGCCGACCGGGTGACCGTCGTCGAGCGCGACCGCTTCCCGGACGGTCCCGAGCCCCGGGCGGGGGTCCCGCAGAGCCGTCACCTCCATGTGCTGCTGGCGAGCGGGCAGCGGGCCATGGAGGAGCTGCTGCCCGGGATCCTCGACGAGCTGCGCGAGCACGGCTCGCCCCGGGTCGGCCAGCCCGACGACCTCGTGCAGTGGCAGAGCGGGAGCTTCTACCGGCGCACTCCGGCGTCCACCCATCTCCTCACCGCTTCACGCCCCCTGCTGGAGTGGCTGGTGCGGCGCCGGGTGCTGGCCGATCCCCGGATCACCGTGGTGGAGGGCACGGAGGTGGTCGGGCTGGTCGGGGACGCCACCCGGGTCCGGGGCGTACGCCTGCGTGAGCGCGGGGCGGAGACCCGTCACGACGTGCGCCCGCTCGCGGCCGACCTGGTCGTGGACGCCTCGGGCCGCGGGACGCGCGCCCCGGACTGGCTGGCGGGGATCGGCGCGGAGCCGCCCCACGAGGAGACGCTGGACACGGGTCTCGCCTACGCTTCCCGGCTCTACCGGGCTCCGGAGAACGCCGAAGGGCCGGACTGCCACGGCTACTTCTTCGTCGGGGACAAGGACCACGCCGAGGGCGGGGTCGTCCTGCCCGTCGAGGGCGGTCTCCACATCGTCACGCTCACCGGTCTGCGCGGCGGTGAACCGCCCTCGGACGACGAGGGCTTCGCCGAGTTCGCCACCCGGCTCCCCCATCCGGCGCTGCACGAATGGCTGTTGAAGGCGGAGCCGGCGTCGTCGGTGCACGCGTTCCGTTCGACGGCGAACGTACGGCGGCGGTACGACAGGCCGGGGCGGCGGCCCGCCGGATTCCTCGCCACCGGGGACGCGCTGTGCGCCTTCAACCCGGTGTACGGGCAGGGCATGACGATCGCCGCGATCGGCGCCCTCGCGCTGGGGAACGCGCTCTCGGATCCACGGCGCACCCCCACGACCCGGCGCGTGCAGCGCGCGCTGCTGAAGGCCTCGCGGCAGGCGTGGGACCTCTCGGCCGGGGCCGACCGGCCGCTGCCGGGCGCGCGGGGCAACGCCGCGCGGGTCCGCGCGGCGGACCGGCCGGGGGCCTGGTACCTGGGGCGGGTGGTGGCGCGCGCGGCCGGTGATCCGGTCGTCGGGGACGCGTTCCGGCAGGTGACCCATCTGACCTCGACGGTCGGGGTGCTCTTCACACCGCGGGTCCTGCGCGCGGTGCTCTTCACGCCGGTCGGACCCGAGCTGACGGAGCCGCAGCCGCAGCGGGAACCGGGGTCCGCGCGGCCCGCGACCGGCTGAACCGGCCGCGGCGGGCGGGCGGCCGGGCGCCGATCCCGTGCTCAGAACGGTGTGGCCGCCTGGAGGACGAGGAAGAGCGTGACCGTGGCGTTCGCCGAGGACAGGGCCGAGCCGACCGTGCCGGCCGCCGCCGCCCAGACGGCCAGGCCCACCGCGCTGCGCACCGACGGCCAGTGGACGGCCGACGGCGCGGGCCCCAGCAGCGCGGCGACCCGGCGTGGTACGGGTCCGGGGCTCGGCGCGGCGAACCCGGCCAGCGTCGGCGCCGGGGTGCCCCGGGAGACGAGCGCGGCCTTGCCGATGGCGCGGGCCACGACGGTGCGGTCACCGGTCACCCGGGCGGCCTCCTCGTCGGCCCAGCGCTCGCTGGTGTAGGCGACCGCCGCACGCAGCGGGCGCAGCAGCGGATTGGCGCGGGCGGCGAGCCGTACCGTCAGCAGGAACCGGTGGTGCCGGCCCGCGAGATGGGCGCGTTCGTGGGCGATCAGGGCGTCCCGCTCCGGTTCGTCGAGGCAGGCGAGCATCCCGGTGGAGACCACGATCCGCCCGGGTCCGCGGGGCCCGTCGCCGGGGCCGCCCCCCTCCCCCGTCACGGCGCGGGGCGCGCGGGAGGGGCCGGGCAGCGCGTAGGCGTACGGTGCCTCGTCGGCCAGGACGGCCAGCTCGCCGCCGGGCAGACCGGCCAGCGCCTCCTGCGCGCGGCGGCGTACGCGCCGGTGGCGCCAGGCGGCGCCGGCGCACCCCGCACCGGCCGCGGCGAGGGCCACGATGGCCGCCTTGCCGGCGATCTCGTCGTACGGGACCGCCTCGCGGACCTCGGGGTCCGACCAGGCGTCGGGCAGCGGGTTGCCGGGGAGCTGCGCCGTACCGACGACCACCAGCAGCCCCAGGCAGAGCGTGCTGCACACCGCGAGGACGGCGGCGAGGGCGGAGAGCAGGCGGGTGGCGACCCGGGGGTGCAGATGGAGTGCGGCGAGGCGCGCGACGGGCAGCGCGGTCAGCGGCAGTACGAGCGGCAGAAAGACGAACACCCCCATCGCCGTCAGCCCTCCGCCCCGCCCTCGGGGAAACCGCCCGCCGGGAAACCGCCCGCCGGGAAACCGCCCTTGGGGAGGCTGCCCGCAGGAAGGCTGCTCGCGGGGAAGCCGTCCTCCGGGAGGGCGAGCAGGTCGCGCAGCAGCCGTTCGTCGTCCGCCGAGAGCGTGGTGACGAAGCGGGCGAGCACGGCCTCGCGGTCCGTCTCGCCGTCCAGCACTCTGCGCATCCGCAGAGCGGCGAGCCCCGCCTCGTCCGAGGCCGCGCGCCACTCGAACGAGCGGCCCGCGCGCTCCCGGGTGACCGCCCGCTTGGCCTGGAGCCGGGTCAGGATGGTCATCACCGTCGTGTACGCGAGGTCCCCGCCGAGCCGCTCCTGCACCCAGGCGGCCGTGACGGGCCCGGGTGCCTGCCGCAGCGCGGCCAGCACCTGCGACTCCAGTTCGCCCTGGCCGCGCCTGCGAGGGCGCTCGTCAGGGCTGCCGTGCTCCGTCACCGCTGTCTCCCTCCGGCCTCGCGGACGCACCGCGACGCACGCGCGTCCATGCTACGGAGACGTGGGCGGGCGCCGTCCGGCCGGGTGGCGGGGAAGGGGTCGGACACCGGCCGGAGAGCGGGCCGGAACTCGCTCCCGTTTTACTTCTACACTGCTGTAGATTTTACTTTCGCATGACCGAACCAGTTCAGCTCAGGAGGAGCAGCGTGGGAGTTTCCCTGTCCAAAGGCGGCAATGTCTCGCTCAGCAAGGAGGCACCGGGACTGACCGCGGTCCTTGTCGGCCTCGGCTGGGACGTACGGACGACGACCGGTACGGACTACGACCTCGACGCCAGCGCGCTGCTGGTCGACGAGTCCGGCAAGGTCGCCTCCGACCAGCACTTCGTCTTCTACAACAACCTCAAGAGCCCGGACGGCTCCGTCGAGCACACCGGTGACAACCTGACCGGCGAGGGCGACGGCGACGACGAGACCGTCAAGGTCGACCTGGCCAATGTCCCGGCCCAGGTCTCGAAGATCGTCTTCCCGGTGTCGATCCACGACGCCGAGAACCGCGGTCAGAGCTTCGGTCAGGTGCGCAACGCGTACATCCGGGTGGTCAACCAGGCGGGCGGCGCCGAGCTGGCCCGCTACGACCTGAGCGAGGACGCGGCCACGGAGACGGCGATGGTCTTCGGCGAGCTGTACCGCAACGGCGCGGAGTGGAAGTTCCGCGCGGTCGGCCAGGGGTACGCCTCGGGTCTCTCGGGCATCGCCGCGGACTTCGGCGTCGGGGTCTGACGCGGCGGACGCGGTGCCGGACCCCCACATCCTCGGGGTCCGGCACCGCGTCCGGCACGGGGCCGGCCCACGGCCGGCGCCGTCAGGCAGGGGCACAGGGCGCAGGGCGCGCGTCCTGTGCCCCGTTCGCCTGTGGGGCGGGGGCTGTGGCCGGGCCGGTGAGTGCCGGCCTGTGGGGCCTCGGCCGGGCCGGCGGGTCAGCCGTGGCTGGGCGCCGTGTCGCTCACGTCGGGGACGGGCGGCTCGGCCCGTCCGGACGGCTCCGGCTTCGCGTACGGCTCGGACGTCACCTGCGCCTCGGCACTCGAAGAAGCCGCGGGCGGTACGGCCGCGGCGGCCGGCGCCTTGGTACCACGGGTGAGCCGGCGGGCCAGCGGCTCCGTCCAGCGCGCGGCCAGCGGGCCGAGGATCACCAGGATGAGAACGTACGCGGTGGCCAGCGGGCCGATCCGCGGCTCCACCCCGACGGCCAGCCCGGCGATGACGATGGAGAACTCGCCACGTGCCACCAGCGTGCCGCCGGTGCGCCAGCGGCCCGCCGTCCGGACACCGGCGCGCTTGGCCGCGTACCAGCCGGTGGCGATCTTCGTGAGGACGGTGACGGTCGCCAGGATGAGGGCGGGCACCAGGACCGGCGGGATGGCGGCCGGGTCGGTGTTGAGACCGAAGAAGACGAAGAAGACAGCGGCGAACAGGTCGCGCAGCGGCGCCAGCAGGTTGTGCGCGCCCTCGGCGACCTCTCCGGAGAGCGCGATGCCGACCAGGAACGCGCCGACGGCGGCGGAGACCTGGAGCTCCTGGGCGACCCCGGCGACGAGCACGGTGAGGCCGAGGACGACCAGCAGCAGCATCTCGGGGTTGTCGGAGGAGACCGCGCGGCTGATGAGCCGGCCGTGGCGCAGCGCCAGATAGAGCACCGCGCCGACCGTGCCGAGCGAGATCAGCAGCGTCAGGCTGCCGCCGGCGAGGCTGAGACCGGCGAGCAGGGCCGTGAGCAGCGGCAGGTAGACCGCCATGGCGAGGTCCTCGATGACGAGGACGCCGAGGATCACGGGGGTCTCGCGGTTGCCGAGCCGGCCGAGGTCACCGAGGACCTTGGCGATCACCCCGGAGGAGGAGATCCAGGTGACGCCGGCCAGCGCCACCGCGGCGACCGGACCCCAGCCCAGGATCAGCGCGGCGACGGCGCCCGGCACGGCGTTCAGGACAAAGTCGACGATGCCGGAGGGGTACTGCGTCTTGAGGTTGGAGACGAGTTCGGACGCGCTGTACTCCAGCCCCAGCAGGAGCAGCAGCAGGATCACGCCGATCTCGGCGCCGGTGGCGACGAACTCCTCGCTGGCGTTGAGCGGGAGGAGTCCGCCGTGCCCGAAGGCGAGTCCGGCGAGCAGGTAGAGGGGGATGGCGGAGAAGCCCACGCGGCCGGCGAGCCGGCCGAGTATCCCCAGACCCAGGATGATGGCCCCGAGTTCGATGAGCAGTGCGGTGGTCTCGTGCACGGGCGCTTTATCCTCCGGTGATCAGTTCGGCGACGGCGTCCACGCCTTCCCGGGTGCCGACGACGACGAGCGTGTCCCCCAGGGCGAAGCGGAAGTCCGGGGTGGGCGAGGGGAAGGCGTCGGTGCGGCGCAGGACGGCCACGATGGAGGCGCCGGTACGGCTGCGTACCTGGGTGGCGCCGAGCGTCCGGCCGACATAAGGGGAACGCTTGGTGACCGGGATGTGCTCGGTGAGCAGGTCGATCTCGATGTGCTGGTGGAGATGGGCGACGGGGTCGGGGGTCAGGAGCTTGCAGAGCGCGGTCGCCTCGTGCGGGGCGAGGGTCGCGGCGTCCCGGCAGTTGTCGTCGTCCTCGGGATCGTGGAAGGCCAGGATGCGGCGACCGTCCTGGTGCACGACGACCGAGAGGTGCTTTCCCGCTTCGGTGTTGAGGTCGTAACGGGTGCCGACCCCGGGCAGGGTGGTCTTACTGACGTGAGCGGTGTGCTCCATAGGAAACGGCTCCATGCGGGCGTGGCGTGAGGGTGTGCGGGCATGCTGACCCCTTGGGTCCGCGGCGGCACGGACCAAGGTCCGGCGACGGGGCACGACTGCGCGAGCCGTCCGTCACCGGACAGGGATTCTGCATCATGCGTCGCGGCGAAGCACAGGTAAGGGGACCCGTGACGGGACCCGCGACGCGACGGACACCGTGCCGGCCGGCCGGACACGGCGGGCCGTCAGGGGTGCGCGTCTCATGGAACCGCCCCCTCCGCCCCCGCGAATGCGACCGACCGCCCAGCATCTCAGTAATGGGTGCGCCAAAACTCAAGAGAGCGTTGGTCACCTGAGCGCTATTTTAACGTAAAATAATTTGTGAGGATTATTACGTATGCAACGAAAAGTACCGCCGGAGACTCCGGCGGTACTCGCTCTCCCGGCCGCGGCGGCGGGCCGGGACCGGTGGACATCTACCCGGGTGGCGGCGGGCTGCCCTGTCCGGCCCGGACGCGGTCGGGGTCGAAGAGATGCGCGGCGATCCCCGCCAGTACCAGTCCTCCCGCGATGAGGAGCCCGTGGCCGAGGACGATGCCCAGGGCCAGACCGCCGAGCGCGACGGCCATCATCAGCCAGGCGGTGCCGTGCCGGTACTCGCGCGGACGGCACGGGGTCCCGGCCTCCAGCGCGTGGAAGAACCGGGGATCGTCGTGGCGGAGCCGCTCCGCCAGGTCACTCAGGGTCTGCCGGTCCTCTTCCGTCGCCATGGTCCGCCTCCCCGCTGTCGTACGTCGTTCCGCTTCGCCCTGCCCCGCCGTGCCCGCGTCCGCCTGCCCTGACGCACGCCCCGCCCGCCCGCGTACGTGCTGCCCGTCACGTACGCCCCGCCCGCCGCGTACGTCGCCCACGTCGCGTGTGCCGCCTCTCCCCGGCCGGTGCTCCCCTACGATCGCCCGCCGCGGCACTCCACCACCATCCGTGTCGACACCCACATCGGGGGGTGGGCGACATGTAGACGGGCGGGGGTGGCGGGGCGGTGGTCGGGCCGCTCCCGCCGCGCGGGTGATAGTGGGGACGTCACCTGCGAGGAGGCCCTGCCCCGTGTCCCTGTTCTGGCGGATCTTTCTGCTCAACGCCGCGGTCATGTTCGCGGCCACTGCCCTGCTGCTGCTCGGCCCGGTCACCGTGTCCGCCCCCGTGCTGCTCACGGAAGCCCTGATCATGGCGTTGGGACTGGTGGCCATGCTTGTCGCCAACGCCGCGCTGCTGCGCGTGGGGCTCGCTCCGCTGCAACGGCTCACCCGGGCGATGACCACGACCGATCTGCTGCGCCCCGGCCGCCGGCCCGCGGTGTCGGGCCACGGCGAGATCGCCGAGCTGATCATGACGTTCAACACCATGCTCGACCGGCTGGAGGCCGAACGGGCCGCCAGCAGCGGACTCGCGCTCTCCGCGCAGGAGGCCGAACGCCGCCGGATCGCACAGGAGTTGCACGACGAGGTCGGCCAGACCCTCACCGCGGTGCTGCTCGAACTCAAACGGGTCGCCGACGGGGCGCCCGCGCCGGTGCGCGCCGACCTGCGCCACGTACAGGAGACGACCCGCGGCAGCCTCGACGAGATCCGCCGCATCGCGCGCCGGCTGCGCCCCGGCGTCCTGGAGGAGCTGGGGCTGATCAGCGCGCTCAAGGCGCTGACCACCGAGATCACCACACACACCGGACTGACGGTCCGGCAGCGCTTCGACGGCGAACTGCCGGCGCTGGGCGAGGACGTCGAGCTGGTCGTCTACCGGGTGGCGCAGGAGGGACTCACCAACATCGTCCGCCACGCGGACGCGGACCGGGTCGACCTCGCGCTCCGGCGCACCACCACCGGGGTGGAGCTGCTCATCGCCGACGACGGCCGGGGCATCGGTACGGCCACCGAGGGCGCGGGCATCAGGGGCATGCGGGAGCGGGCCCTGCTCGTCGGCGCCGAGATCACCGTGGGACCGGGCCGGGAACTCCTCCCCGGCCGGGAAGCGGGACGGACGGAGAATCAGGCACAGAATCAAGCACAGGCACAGGCACAGGGACAGGGACAGGGACAGCCGCGGGGCGGCGGCACCGGCGTACGCCTGTGTGTGCCGATCAGGAACGGGAGCAACTGACCATGGCCGAGACGGTACAGACCCGCATCCTGCTGGCGGACGATCACGCGCTGGTCCGCCGCGGGGTCCGGCTGATCCTCGACGGCGAACCGGACCTGACGGTCGTCGGCGAGGCCGGGGACGGGGCCGAGGCCATCGAACTGGCCCGCGCCGAACGTCCCGACCTGGTGATCCTCGACATCGCGATGCCCCGGCTCACCGGGCTCCAGGCGGCGCGCGAGCTCTCCAGGCTCCAGCCGGGGACGCGCATCCTGATGCTGACCATGTACGACAACGAGCAGTATTTCTTCGAGGCGTTGAAGGCCGGGGCGAGCGGCTACGTCCTCAAGTCCGTGGCCGACCGCGATCTGGTGGAGGCGTGCCGTGCCGCGATGCGCGACGAACCCTTCCTCTACCCGGGGGCGGTGACGGCGCTGATCCGCAACTACCTCGACCGGGTGCGGCAGGGCGACAGCATCCCGGACAGCGCCATCACCCCCCGGGAGGAGGAGATCCTCAAGCTCGTGGCCGAGGGGCACACCTCCAAGGAGATCGCCGGCCTGCTGCTCATCAGTGCCAAGACCGTGGAGCGCCACCGCGCCAACCTGCTCCAGAAGCTGGGGCTGCGCGACCGGCTGGAACTGACCCGGTACGCGATCAGGGCCGGTCTCATCGAACCGTAGCCTCTCCTCCGATTCTCTCGGATTCCCTCGGATTCCCCGGTTTTCCTCGGATTCCCCTCCGTCCCGTCTTACCGGCGCACGTGTGGAGTCCGCGCGCCCCGTGCTGGGCAGAGAGTTGAGGGGTGCCCGTACGAACCCGCGTACGGACAGGGCGCCCCGGACACCGCACCAACACGAGCGGAACGAGGCGAGGCATGAACCCGGGCAACAGCTGGGAGTTCACGGACGATCGCGGCAGGCTCACCACGGCACCGAGCCGCCCGACACGGGTGGTGGCCTACATACAGGCCGGCGCGACCCTGTGGGACCACGGACTGCGCCCCCTGGGAATCTTCGGTTCCCACCATGACGGGCAGACGCCGGACCCGGCGAAGGCGGGCGAACTGCCCCTCGCCGAGCTGCGCTCGTTCGGCGCGGGCAGCTCCTTCGACCCGGCGGCCGTCCTCGCCGCGGAGGCGGATCTGGTGGTCGCCGTCGGCTACGGCACGGGGCAGGTGTACGGCATCGACCCGGAGGCCGCCAAGCACCTGGAGGAGCAGGTTCCGGTCGTCGTGATCGAGGTGGGGAAGGACCGCTCGCTCGGCTCCGTCAGGGACCGGTTCTCGGAGCTGGCGGGCTCGCTCCAGGCGCCGCTGCGGCCCGCGGTGCCGGAGCTGGAGCGCGCGGAGGCGCGGCTGACCGCCCAGGCGGCGGGGCCCGCGCGTCCCCGGGTGCTGGCGCTCTCCGCCGCCGGCCCCGAGACCGCGTACCTGGCCCGCCCGGACACCTGGCCGGATCTGCGGGCGCTGATGGAGCAGGGGGTCGGGCTGATCTCCCCGGAGGCGGGCGGCGGGGCCAACTGGCGTACGGCCGACTGGTCCGAGGCCGCCGCGCTGGCCCCGGACATCGTGCTCGCGGACGTACGCGCGAACGCGGCGCCGCGCGAGGCGCTCCAGGACAACCCGCACTGGCGCGCCCTCGGGGAACGGGCGCGGATCGTGCCGTGGAACCCGGAGGTGCCGGCGAGCCATCGCGCGCACGCGCGCTTCCTCGACACGGTCACGGAGGCGCTCGCGGCGGTCGCGCCGGGGACCGGGGAGAGCGTGTAGGCGCGCTGTCGGCCGCGTGGAGGAGCCCGCGGGCAGGGTGTCCCGCATGACGACGACAGAGAACACCCCCGGCGGAGCGGCGGCGTACGGAGCCGGCGCGGCGCCCCTGGCACTGCCGGTGCGGATGGTCGAGGTGACCGGTGTCCGGCGGATCTCCCCGCACATGACCCGGGTCACCTTCGGCGGCCCCGGCCTCGCCGGCTTCTCCCTGGCCGGGCCCGACCAGCAGGTGAAGCTGTACTTCCCACGGCCGGGGCAGCGCGTCCCCCGGCTCCCCGAGCCCGGCGCGGACGGCGATGTGATGCGCTGGTACGGCGCGTTCCAGGCGATTCCCGAGGAGGAGCGGCCGTGGGCCCGGAGTTACACGGTCCGGGCCCACGATCCGCTGAGCGCCACGATCGACATCGATTTTGTCCTGCACGGGAGCGGGGACGACCGAGCCGACCTTGAGCACGGGAAAGCGGCGCGGGGGCCCGGGGAAACGGTGCAGGGGCCCGCCACCGCGTGGGCGCGGTCGGCCGTACCGGGGGCGGTCCTCGGGATGTTCGGCCCGTCCGCGTACTTCGCCACGCCCGTCCCGGTGGGCACGACGGACTGGATGCTGCTGGCGGGCGACGAGACCGCGCTGCCCGCGATCGGCACGCTGATCGAGGCGCTGCCGGAGGGCGCCCGCGCGACCGCCTTCGTCGAGGTGGCGGACGCGGCGGAGGAGCAGCGCTTCACGACGGCCGGGTCGGTGACGGTGCACTGGCTGCACCGCGGTGCGGCCCCGGCCGGGAGCGGTGACGCGCTGCTGTCGGCGGTCCGCGCCGCGGCGTTCCCGGCGGGCTCGGTCCTCGCCTGGCTGGGCGGTGAGGCGGGGGCGGTGCGGGCGCTGCGCCGCCATCTGGTCGACGAGCGCGGCGTCGACAGGCGGTCGGTCCACTTCGCCGGCTACTGGCGGCGCGCCCTGGCCCAGGACGACGCCCCGACGGAGGCGGACCTCGCGGAGGCCCGGGAACGGCTCGCGGACGCGCAGGAGCGGTAAGGCACCCACGCGGGCGCGGGAGGGCGCGTCGTGCCCTGGTCCGGCATACCGGCCGCCGGGACCCGCCCCGGGCGCGGCGGTCGGGGTGTCAGACCAGCGCCGCCGCCTCCTCGACCTGCAGCGCGGCCCCCTCCGCGTGGGCGCGTGCGTAGCTCCGCTCGTCCAATGCGGCGCGTACCGCCGTCTCGGCGCGGTCCAGGAGCTCCGGGTCGGCGGGGGACGTGAAGGGGTCGAACTCGAAACCCTCGGGGCGCTCGTGGTGGTGCCCGTACGCGCCCAGCAGCCGTGCCGCGTCCTCCGGGGCGCCGAGCGCCGCCTTGGCCCAGGCCGCGCAGGGAAACTGCTGGACCATGAGGTGCGGGGCGACCACCGGGGCCAGGCTCTCCAGCGTCCGTACGGCCTCGGCCGCGCGGGCTGCGGCCCGGGCGAACTCCCCGCTCCGGCAGTCGAGCCGGCCGTGGACACCCGCGACGGTGCCGCCGAGGAGGGGCTGGCGGGCGAGGTCGATCTCCCGCTCCAGCAGGTCCAGTTGCTCCCGCGCGGCGGACAGGCGCCCGGTGCTCTCGTAGCGCCGGGCCAGCAGCAGCCGCGCCATGCCGACCGCCTGGCCGGTGCCCTCCCCCGGCCGGCCCGCGGCCTCCAGCAGCAGCTGTTCCGCACGGGCCCGCGCCGCCGGGTCCGCGGCCGACTCCAGCCGTACGGAGGCGAGGCGGGCCTTGAAGAGCGGCACCTGACCGGATGCCCCGACCCGCGCGCAGCTCTCCATCGCCTGCTCGAAATCGGCGGCGGCCTCCTCGAAGCGGCCCTGGCGCGCGTGGGTCTCGCCGCGCACGGAGAGCGCCTCGGACATCGCCACGAGATCGCCCGCGCGGCGGAACAGGGCTACGGCCTCGTCCGCGTCACGGGCCGACCGGGCCGGCCCGTCGGCGCCGCCGCCCAGCAGCCTCGCCCGCTGCATCAGCGCCAGTCCGAGATCCCACTCCCCACCGCTGCCGTGCCGCTGCTCGCGGCAGGCCAGCACGAGCGCGTCCAGGGTCTCCCGGAGTCCGGAGGTCTGTCCCGTCATCAGCCGCAGGAAGAACCACAGGGAGCCCGGTTGCCGGCAGATCTGCGGGAGCCCCGGGCGGTAGGCCTCCGTGATCGCGTGCAACCGGCTCCCGCCACCCGGCTGTTCCGGGAACGCGTTCTCTTCCTCCGCGGTCCACAGCAACAGCAGCCGCACCCCGCGTCTGGCCTCCCACAGCACCTCCGGCGGCCACGGGGGCGCGAGCGCCGTGCACGGCTCGGCGAGGGGTACGGCGGGACGCACGGGCGGTCGGAAGGGATCGGGGCCGAGCGCCGCGGCGGCCCGGACACCGGCCTCGCCGCGGTGGTTGCGCACCTGCCAGAACCAGCTCATGGAGAGCACCAGGCAGAGGGCCTCCTGCTCCTTACCCCGGTCGACGGCCGTGCGCAGCGCGGCCCTCATGTTGTCGTGTTCCCGCTCGAACCGCGCCAGCCAGAAGGCGGAACGGGGGCCCCGCAGCCCGGGGTCGCCGACCCGGGCCAGCTCCCGGTAGGCGGCGAGATGGCGGAGCTCGACGGCCGCGCGCTCCCCCGCCGCGTCCAGCCGCTCCGCCGCGTACTCGGCGACGGTCTCCAGCAGCCGGTAGCGCATGCCGTCCGGGGCACCCCGGTCGCCCGGGTCGGCGAGTACGGCGACGAGGAGCGACTTGTCGACCAGGGAGGCGAGCACGCCGAGGATGTCGCCGCCGGCGTCCGGCCCGCACACGGCCTCCGCCTCGGCGAGCGCACAGCCGCCGGAGAAGGCCGACAGCCCGCGCAGAACGGCCTGTTCGGCTTCGGTGAGCAGATCCCAGGACCAGTCCACGACGGCCCGCAGGGTCCGCTGCCGCGGCAGCGCGGTCCGTGGTCCGCTGCCCGCGCCGAGCAGCCGGAAGCGGTCGTCGAGCCGGTCAGCGAGCCCGCGCGGGGTGAGCATCCGCAGCCGGGCCGCGGCCAGTTCGAGGGCGAGCGGCAGGCCGTCGAGCCGGCGGCAGATCTCGGCGCAGGCGTCCGGGTCGTCCTCGGTCCGGAACCCGGGCAGGGCGTCGGCCCCGCGTTCGGCGAGGAGGCGCAGCGCCATGTCGGCGGGCAGGGGTTCCACCGTACGGACCGACTCGCCCCGTACGCCGAGCGGTTCGCGGCTGGTGGCGAGGACGCTCACCCCCGGGCAGCCGGTGAGGACCGTCTCGGCCAGCGTGGCGGCGGCGTCGAGCAGATGCTCGCAGTTGTCCAGGACGATCAGCAGGCGCCGCCGGGCGCAGTGGCCGGTCAGCTCGGCCAGCGGGTCAGGGGGCGCGGGCTCCCCCGCCGCCGGGCCGCTGGCCGGGCCGCCCAGGGGGTCGCGGGCGCGGAGTGCGGTGAGCACCGTCTCCGGAACGAGGGCCGCGTCGCGTACGGGCGCCAGCTCCACCAGCCAGACGCCGTCCGGCCAGGTGCCGGCGGCCGCTTCGGCGGCTTCCACCGAGAGCCGGGTCTTCCCGGAGCCGCCGGGGCCCGTGAGGGTGATCAGCCGCCGGACCGGGAGTTCGGCGGCGAGCGCGGCCAGCTCGGGCGCACGGCCGACGAAGGAGGTGAGGCGGGCGGGGAGGTTGCCCCGGACGGCGCGCCCCGCGGGGACCGGGGCGGGGCCGGCCGGGGGCGGGCCGTCGTCCCCGGCGAGCAGCTCGGCGTGCAGGGCCCGGAGCTCGCGGCCGGGGTCGGTGCCCAGGCGCTCGGTGAGCCGGGTGCGCACCTCCTCGTACGCCTGAAGCGCCTCGGCGGGGCGTCCGGCCGCCCGCAGGGCCCGGATCCGCAGGGCGTGCAGGGGCTCGTCCAGCGGGTGCCCGACGGCGAGGGCCGCGAGGTCGGGCAGGGCCCGGTCCGCGCGGCCCCGCCCGACCTCGGCGGCGAGCCGGGCCCGGCGGGCCTCCTCGCGGCGCCGCTCGGCGCGGACGGCCCGCGGGTCGGTGGCGCCGCCGGGGAGGTCGGCGAGCGCGCGGCCGTCCCACAGGGCCAGGGCTTCGTCCAGCAGTGCGGCGGCCTGGTCGGGGTCGCCGCCGGTGAGGGCGACGGCGCCCTCGTCGGCGAGCCGTTCGAAGCGGAACAGGTCGATGTCGTCGCGCTCGGCCGCCAGCCGGTACCCCCCGGGCACCGAGGCCACCGCGGCTCCCCCGAGCACCCGGCGGGCCCGCCCGACCAGGGCCTGGAGCGCGGCGGTCTCGTCGGCGGGCGCCTCCTCGCCGGGCGGCCACACCTGGGCGATGAGGCGTCCGGCGCTCGTCCCCCGGCCCCCGGCGGCGGCGAGCGCGGTGAGCAGTGCCCGCAGCCGGGCACCGCTCAGCGGCACGTCCGTCCCGTCCGGGCGGAGTGCCTGCGTGGCGCCGAGTACGCGGTAGCGGTAGATCACGGGCCCATTCTCCCCGCCGGGGCCCGCCGGGGTTCCGGCCTGTGGACAACCTCCCTCGCCGGGGGGCTGCGGCGGAAGGCCGCCGTGGGCGCGGCGGCCTCGCCGGGCGCCTCAGCCCTTACCGAAGAGCTGTGCGGGGAAGGCGCCCGCGGCCAGCGCGGTCCGCGTGAAGCCACCGGCCAGCTCGGTGAGGCGCGCGGTGGCGTCCGGGCCGAGGTGGTCGTACGGGGCGGCGTCGAGGCGGTCGGTGAGGGCCTCGGCATCGTCCCGCAGGGCCGCCCCGGCCTCCGTCATGTCCCCCGCCTCGTCCAGCAGACCGCGCTCCCGCAGCCGGTCGCGGGTCGCGTCCCACTGCTCCGGGGACCATCCGCGGGTCTGCCTGAGGACGGCCGCTGACACGGCCTTGCCGGTGGCGTTGTGCAGGACCAGCGCCTCGATCCCGGAGAGGCCCGCCACCGCCAGGGCGGCGAGATGGCCGTCGCCCCGGTGCTCGCGCAGGAGGGTCGCGGCGTGCCACAGGGCCAGGTGCGGCTCCTCGGGCACGGGGAGACCGGCGTTCGCGGCGTACAGCGGCCGCCCCTCGCGGCGACACCCCTCGGTGGCGCGCAGCGCCAGTTCGGCCGTCTCGGCCATCTCCTTCGACGTGAGCGCTTCCTCCCCGAGCAGCCGCCGCAGCGTCCGGTCCGCGCCGCGCAGCCGCGCGGCGAGCACGGCCTCCGGCGTGGTGACCGCCCACGCGGCCGGTATCTTCCGGGCCACGAGGTCATGGTTGAAGTTGTAGAACGTCGCCGTGACCGTGCCGGCGCCGACCGCTCCGAGCGGCGCCGCGCGGCCCGCGAAGTACGCCATGGCTCCCTGCTCCAGCCCGACCGAGGCGAATTCCTCCGCCGGTTCCGGTGCGAAGTACGAGGCGGAGTGCAGGGGGTTGAGGACGTCGTGACAGCGGCGGCCGGCGGTCATGTCCATGTGGGTCTCCTGAATTCGTCATGGGTGTCACGTGGTTCGGTCAGTGCGTACGGTCAGGTTCCGCGCGGTGCGCCGGGTGCAGTGTGCCGGACGTGCCGGGCGAGCAGGCCGGCGGCGCGTTCGGCGTCCCGGCTCAGGGCGGCTTCCTCCAGAGCGCCGTGCTCCGTCACACCGTCCCGCTCCGGGACGACGGCGCCGGACCAGCGCCGGGCCAGCTCGCTCGCCGTCCACAGGCGGTCGAAGCCGTCCAGGAGCACCGGGTTGCCGCAGCCTTCGAGGAGCGCGCGGTGGAACCGGCGGTGCGCCTCGGACCACGCGTCGGAGGCGCACGTACCGCCCGGTTCCCGCGAGGGTGTGCGGGCGAGGTGGTGGTGGGCGGCCCGGACCCGTACCTCCCAGTCGACGCCGCCCCGCTCGATCGACAGCCGGAGCATCTCCGGCTCGGTGACGACCCGCGCCTCCGCGATCTGCTGCGGGCGCCCGGCGTCGACCGCCGGGACGGCGAACCCCCGGTTCGACAGCCGGGTCGCCAGGCCCTCGCCCACCAGGCGGAGCAGGGCCTCGCGTGCGACGGCGAGGCTGACCTCCCCCGCGTTCGCCAGTTCCTGCGGCTTGAGCGCCTGCTCCGGCGCGAACTCGCCGTGGAGGATGGCCGCGCGCAGCGAGGCGTACAGCCGCTCCGAGGGTGATCCGCGTTCCGTCACGGCCAACACCCTAACAAATAATCGATTATTCACTTCATAATCGATTATGGGCCGATCGCGTCACGTGAGCACCGACAGGCCTTCCCGGGTGAGCCTTCGCCTATTCGTTCCATTTCCTGGAGTAAGAAGGAGGTATGCCGACCGGGAAACCCGGTCTTCGGCTGATCCGATCCGCGGGGGATGGGAAGGGGGGAGGAGGGAGCCGTCCCGTAGCACCGACCGCCACATCTCCCCCGCAGGGCGCGGCCCACTGCGACCCCGTACGGCGCAACTGTTCATACGATCGGCCCGGTGATGTCGTCCCGGGACCGGAGCACTCTCTCCCGTACCGCCGACCCCTCCCCCACCGCGTCACGCCTGGGACACGCACTCGACACGCCCGAGCCAAGGGCGCCGACGCATGCGCTCTCGGCGTGGTGTTCGCATGGCGACCTGGTTTGCGCATGCACAGACTTGACGGCATGTCGGGCAAACGAAGCGCGGGACTGCTGCTGCACCGGGTCACGGACTCCGGTGCCGCCGTGCTTCTCGGACACATGGGCGGGCCGTTCTGGTCCGGCCGTGACACCGCCGCCTGGTCGATCCCCAAGGGGGAGTACGAGGCCGGTGAGGCGCCCGAGGCGGCGGCGCGCCGGGAGTTCCAGGAGGAGCTGGGGCTGCCGGTGCCCGAGGGCCCCTGGACCCCGCTCGGCGAGTCCCGGCAGCGGGGCGGAAAGACCGTCACCGTCTGGGCCGTCGAGGGCGATCTCGACCCCGGTCGGGCCGTGCCCGGCACCTTCACCATGGAATGGCCGCGCGGCTCCGGCGTCCTGCGGGAATTCCCCGAGATCGACCGCTTCGCCTGGTTCCTCCTGGCGGACGCCGTGGAGCCGCTGGTGACGGGCCAGCGTGTCTTCCTCGACCGGCTGCGCCGGTACATAGCCGACGGCCGCCCGCCGTCCCGGCCCGGTGGCTGAGACGCGTCCCTGAGCGGGCCACCGGGCCCGCGCCGGCCTGAGCCCCGCCCACCCGGGGCCCGTACGGCCGCCACGCGCCCCACGCGCCGCCCACGGCGTGCCGCGCCCGGAGCGCCGGTGCGTCGTCACCGCCCGCCCCTCGCCCTCCCCGGACATCCAGGAAAGGGAACCTCTCCGTGCACTCACGCACGCATGTCCTCATCACGGCCGGCACCGCGCTGCTGGCCGCCGCCGTGGTCCCCGCCACGGTGCTGCCCGCTCTCGCCGTCCCCACGGCCCCGCTCCCCGCCCCGCCCCGCACGGCGGAAGCGCCCACCGCCGCACCGTCCGCCAAGGAGCCGTCCACCGCCGTACGCCCCGGCGCCGTACCGTCCGCCCCGACGCCGCTCGCCGCACCACCCCCCGCCGCGCGGTCCGCCACGCCGCCGGCCGCCGCGCGGTCCGCCACGAGGGCGCCCGCCCCGCAGGGCGCGGCCGGCCCGTCCGCCGAGAACATGGGGAGCGCCGAGAGCGCCGAGAGCACCGAGAGCACCGAGAGCACGGTGAGCGCGGCGGCGCTGATGGCCCGGGCCGAGCGCTGCGACCAGGTCTCGAACGGCCTCTACCGCACCCGTGAGGACACGCCGCCCACGGTCGCCGTCTGCGACACCCGGGGCGCGGTGTTCTGGAAGGCCGACATGGACATCGACTGCGACGGCCAGCTCACGGCGCGGTGCAACCACGAGACCGACCCGTACTACCAGGAGCAGACCGCCTTCACGCAGAGCGACGGCAGGCATCTCAACGCGGAGAAACTGCCGTACATCGTCGTGCCGATGACGAGTTCGATCTGGGACCACGCCTCGTCGGGGATCCACGGCGGATCGCTCGCGGCCGTCATCCACGGCGACACGGTGCAGTACGCCGTTGTCGGGGACGTCGGGCCGCCCGGGATCATCGGGGAGGCGTCGCACGCCGCCGCGCGCGGTCTCGGCATCCTGACCGACCCGGCCAGGGGCGGTGTCGCCTCGGGGGTCACGTACATCGTCTTCAAGCACTCCCAGGTCGCCCCCATCGAGGACCACGACGCCGCCGTCCGGCTCGGCGACGAGCTGGCGAGGAAGTTCCTCCGGGACAACTGAGAACGGCTGAGCGGCGAAAAAAAAGGGGGTGGTGGGGGGGCGGCGGGCGGCCCCCCCCCCCCCCGCGCGCCCGGCGGGACAAAGCCGCCCCACAGAAAAGACACGAGGAAAACACAAGACAGCCGGCTCGGCGCG
>NZ_JBHURV010000006.1:152933-169092 GCF_042673865.1 Streptomyces sp. NPDC056987 | reverse complement strand
TTTTGTTTCTTTTTTAATTTTGTTGTTCTCGTGCTGTCTATTAGTGGGGGGGGGGGGCGCCCCCGCCCCCCCCCCACCACCCCCTCGGGGACGGACCGGGAACGTCCGGCGATCAGACGATGCCCTCGGAGATCTCCGACTGTTCGCGGGCGTTGCCGTACGCCTGCGGGGTGCTGTACGAGCCGCGGGCGATGTACCACCAGGCGGTTGCCAGCACCAGCACGACGGCGAGCGCGATCACCGCGTAGTTCATCGAGTCGACGGTCACCGGGTTGGTCTGCGGCAGGCAGAAGAGCACGGTGACCAGGGCCACCCACACCACGGCGATCCAGCCGATGGGCTTGGACCAGCGGCCCAGGCTCCAGGGGCCCGGCTCGAAGCGGCCCTTGGCGCGCAGCTTGAGGAAGATCGGGATGGCGTAGGCGGGGGTGATGCCGATGACGTTGATGGCCGTGACCGCGCCGTACGCGGTCGCCGAGTACAGGGACGGTATGGCGAGCACGCCCGCGACGATGACCGACAGCCACACCGCGGGGACCGGGGTCTGCGTACGGCCGCTGACGCGCCGCCACAGCGCCGAGCCCGGGAGCGCGTTGTCCCGGCTGAAGGCGAACACCATCCGGCTGGCCGCCGCGACCTCCGCGTTGCCGCAGAAGAGCTGCGCGACGATCACGAGGAGGAGCAGCGCGGTCGCGCCGCTGGTGCCGAGGGCGTCGATGAGGATCTGCGCGGGCGGCACGCCGGTGGCGCTGTTCTGGGCGCCCGCGTAGTCCTGGATGGCGAAGGTGAGGCCGGCCAGCAGGGCGAACCCGGCGATCCAGGAGACCCAGATGGCCCGGACGATGCCGCGCGCCGCCGTGACGGAGGCGTTCGAGGTCTCCTCCGAGAGGTGGGCGGAGGCGTCGTAGCCGCAGAAGGTGTACTGGGCGAGCAACAGGCCGATGGCGGCGACGTAGAGCGGGTTCTGCCAGCCGGTGTCGTTCACGAACTCGGTGAAGACGAAGGAGGGCGACTGGTGGCTGTCGGGGATGATCGCGAGCGCGCCGACGATGACGGCGACCCCGACCAGGTGCCACCACACGCTGATGGAGTTGAGGACGCTGACCAGCCGGACGCCGAAGAGGTTCAGCACGGCGTGCAGGAAGAGAATGCAGAGGAATATGACAAAGGTCCAGCCGGGGGTGGGGCTGAAACCGAACTGGAGGTTGAGGAAGGCTCCGGTGAACAGCGCGGCGCCGTAGTCGATCCCGGCGATCGCGCCGAGCAGTCCGAGCAGGTTGAGCCAGCCGGTGTACCAGCCCCACTTGCGCCCGCCGAGCCGGTCGGCCATGTAGTAGAGGGCGCCCGAGGTCGGGTAGGCGCTGGTGACCTCG
Organism: Streptomyces sp. NPDC056987; assembly: GCF_042673865.1. Lineage (NCBI taxonomy): Bacteria > Bacillati > Actinomycetota > Actinomycetes > Kitasatosporales > Streptomycetaceae > Streptomyces > Streptomyces sp. NPDC056987. The sequence goes on along the minus strand of NZ_JBHURV010000006.1, from coordinate 167,719 downwards.
GCGAGCGCCATGCCGACGCAGAGGACGAAGAGTCCGACACCGGCCCAGCCCCAGAGCATCACGGCCGGGCCGCCGGTGCCCATGCCGAAGCCGTAGAGCGTCATGCAGCCGGACAGGATGGAGATGACGGAGAAGCTGATGGCGAAGTTGCCGAAGCCGCCCATGCGGCGGGCGAGCACCGGCTGGTAACCGAGCTCGCGCAGCCGCTTCTCCTCGTCCACCGGTGGCGCGGGCTCGGTCTTCGACCAGGTCGGCGGGGAAACGGACATGGAACTACCTCCGGGGAGAAACACACAAAGGGTGGGGACGGGGGCGACGGAGGCGGACGGAGGGGGACCGGCCGCGGGGAGAGGGCGGTGAGCGGTACGGGGCGGTGGATCAGCCGGAGGGGCGCTTCCGGGGCTCGCGAACGGCGCCGAGACAGCGGCTGCGGGCCCGCAGGAACACGTCCTCGGCCTCGGCGGCGTCGCCGGGCCGGCGCGTACGGTACGCCCAGGGCAGGGAGACGTAGTACGGGCCGAGCGCCTCGAACACCCGGGCCGCCTCGCTGAACTGGAGGGCACCCCACAGGGCGTGCGCGAGCTGGTTGAGGTCGAGCAGCGACGCTTCGGCCAGGACGGCGTGGTCGAACCAGAGGTGCAGCGCCCGCAGGGCGTCGCGGGTGGCGTCCTCCGTGACCCAGTGCAGGTCGAGGGCTTTCTCATGGCCGTTGTCGCGACGGTAGCGCTCCGTCCTGACGAACAGCGGCATGGCGTGCAGCGACGATCCCTCGGGGGCGGCGGAGGCCGCCCACTGCACGAAGTTGACCGCCTCGGAGAGGGATCCGTCGGACCGCCGCGCGTACACGAACTGCAGCATGCGGTGGTACGCCTCGCGGTTGTACGGATCGCGCTTGTCCACCTCGGCCAGCAGGGCCCAGGGACCGGGGAAGAGCATCGGGCCGGGGGGCGGCAGCCGGTGCTCCTCCAGCCGCTGCTCGGTGTCGAGTTGGGAGAGCGCCAGCAGACAGATCCAGGGCACCGGGTCGGCGGGGGCCTGCCGGGCGGCGGTGCCGCACGCCTCCCATGCCTGCTGCCACAGCTCCTGGGTGCGCGCATGCCCCTCGCGGTGGGCGCGCACCGCGCGTTCGACCAGGACGCGGGTGTGCATGACGGTGGCGGCGGTGCTGTCGGGCTCCTCGCTCCGCCAGGCCCGTACGGCGTCGGATCCGGCGGCCACGGCGGCCAGTACCTGGGTGCGCTGGGTCCACAGGGACCAGTCGCGGGTCTCGGCAAGGAGGTTGCGCATCGAGACCCAGCGTCCGGCGCGCAACTCCTGCACGGCGGCGCGCAGATCGTTGTCGTGGCCGGCCGGGTGGTAGACGGGGCGGAAGTTGTCACTCGCCATCGGTGGTGCTCCGTCCGCCCGTTGGGCCGTATCCACCTGTTGGGACGTATCCGCCCGTTGGGCCGTACAGGGGCCCGCGCGAGCCCGGCGAGATCCGAACGGGAGTCCCTAGCACCGGCCCTCCGCCCCCGTCCCTGGTGGCCCCGGGACCCGGAGGCGACGGGCGGTGCCGTGGCCCGGGAGACCGCCGACGGGGCGCCCGGATGAATGGATGGTCGACATAGATCCTCAAGGACAGTGGGGGGTGAAACGTTCCGGCTGGGTACTGCGAAGGCGTGGTCGTGCCGCGCCCACCGGAAGGGCGGGCTGATCGAGCCCACCCTGCCGCTGCGGCGATCAGTGTAGGGGCCGTGATCCGCCCCCTCGAACACTTTGCTGATCTTTCGCAACTCTCCGTGGATCAAGCGAGGTGACGCGGTGTCCGGTCGGGCCGTCCGGAGCACGCGGGGCGGGTGACGTAACGGGAGGACATCGGCGGAGCCGGTACGGATCGGTCCCCACCGGGCGCGTCCGGTCCCGCGGAGCCCCCGCGACCGCTCCGACCTGCACCGCCGTGACCTGCGCCACTACCGCCCCCGAGCCCGTTCCCACCGGCCCCCGGGGTGCGCACGCGGCGGGGAGAGCCGGCCCGTCCGAGCGGTCGAACAGGCCACGCCGTCCGCACGGAACTGTGACCCAACCGGAATCTATGAAGTACGCACCGTAGCCGGGACGATGTCCCGCACGCCGCCGCGCGCGCCGTGGACCGCGCCCCCGAACGGGGCCCGGCACCGGCGCCGACCTGGGAGGACCGTATACGGGGAGCCTCATTGCAGGCGCACACGACGGCACATGCCACCGGCTCTCCCCCGCGACCGCGCGTGTGGGCGCGCGTCCGGGCGTGCGGTCGTATACGTGGCCTGCGACGGGTGGCGTGCCAAGGGGTCGGCCCCACCGGCGAGGGGGTGCGCCGATGGGGCCGGGAAGGCTCAAGCGGCCGAGGGGGAAGGGCCGTGAGCGTGGTCTGTCGAAAGGCGTGTGCCCGCTCTCCGGCGACCTATGCGTCCCGCGCGGGGCGGATTTCTCCGGCTTCCCGGCGCCGGCCGCGGTGGGCCGCCCTTCCCCGCGCGGTGAACGGTGAGTGACCGCTTCCGGTCCGGCGGCCGAGGGCCCGGCGACGCTTCGCCGCCGCGGTGATCCCTGTGTGGAGATGGGTGTCGGACGTTGGAGCGTCGTTCACTCCCAGGCCACGCCCGATGTCAAGCATCAAGGTGCAGCCAGGGGCCGTCCCCGGCACGCTTGCCGACGCGCTCGTACTCGGGAGACCGGATCATGACACGCATACGCTCCGCAGTCACCGCCGTCGACCGCCGTTCCTTCCTCACCGCGACCGGAGCGGTCGGTGTCTCGGCGGGGATCGGGCTGGCCCTCGGCGCGGGCGGCAACTCGGGGGCGGCGTCCGCGGCTTCCGCGGAGGCCGCCGTGCCGGGCCCCCGGGGCCCGGTGGCCCCGACGGCCACCGCCGCCCCCGTCCGGACGCCCGCCGCGCCCGCCCGTACGACGCTGGACACGGTCGCCACCCCGCGCGACACGGCCGCCGCGTTCCGCCGGCTCGGCGACGGTCCCGGCTGGCGCCGGGTCGTACGCGAGCAGTTGGCTGCCCCGCGGGCCGGCCGCGCCGGGCGGCGTACCGTGCTCACCTCCTTCGTACAGCTCACCGATCTGCACCTGGTGGATGTCCAGCACCCCGTGCGCACCGAGTATCTGCGCTCGCAGCAGCTCTCCGGGTGGCGCCCGCAGGAGGCCCTGACCGTGCCGGGCGCGGTGGCGCTGATCGAGCAGATCAACGCGCTCAGGACGGGTCCCGCGACGGGGTCGCCGCTCTCGTTCGCCGTGACGACCGGGGACAACACCGACAACAACTCGCACGCCGAACTCGACTGGTTCCTCACGGTCATGAGCGGCGGCCGCGTCACCCCGAACACGGGCGACCCGCGCCGCTACGAGGGGGTGCAGAACTCCGGCGAGCGGCTGTTCTGGCACCCCGAGGACGGCCTGCGCGACACCGACAAGCGGCTCGGCTACCCCCGTGTCGACGGATTCCTCGCCGCCGCGGTCCGCTCGGTCAACAGCCCGGGGCTGCGCATCCCGTGGTACTCGACCGTCGGCAACCACGACGGGCTGGCGAGCGGCGCGATGGCCGACCGGAGCGGGTTCCTCGCGGACTTCGCCGTCGGCTCGAAGAAGCTGTACGGCATCCCGGACGCCGAGGCCAAGGAGATGCTGAAGCTGCTCTCGAAGGGCGGCGACCCGTCCGGTGCCAAGCTGATCGACCTGCTGCGCCGTTCGAAGCGGCGGATGCGCACCATCACACCGGACCCGGGACGGGCGCCCTTCGGCCCGCGCGACTATCTGAAGGCGCACCTCGATCCGGCACGCGCCGGGGCGGGTCCGGCCGGGCACGGCTACACCGCCGCCAACCTCGACGGCGACACGCTCTACTACACCTTCCCGATGGGCGAGAACGTCACCGGGATCAGTCTCGACACCACCGACCGGGGCGGGCACTACACGGGCTCGCTCAACACCGCGCAGTTCAACTGGCTGAAGCGGACGCTCAAGGAGCTCCGGGACGGTTACGTCGTGGTCTTCAGCCACCACAACAGCTGGACGATGACCAACACCCACCCCGATCCGGCCCACCCCGGCGAGGCGCGGCACAACGGTGACGAGGTGCTGGCGCTGCTGGGGCGCAGTCCGCAGGTGCTGGCCTGGGTGAACGGGCACAGCCACCGCAACGCGATCGCGCCGCGCGGCGGTTTCTGGGAGATCTCCACGGCCTCCCACATCGACTTCCCGCAGCTCGCCCGCGTCATCGAGATCGCGGACAACAACGACGGCACACTGTCGCTGTTCACCACCCTGATCGAGTCGTCCGCGCCGCACCGTACGGACTTCGGGGACCTCTCGCAGACCGGGCTGGCGGCGCTCTACCGGGAGCTGTCGCACAACGCGCCCGGCTCGACCACCGCTCCGGCGGGCACGTCGACGGACCGCAACACCGAGTTGCTGCTGACGCGCTGACGCCGACGGACCGGCCGGCCGCCGACGGGGGCCGGTCAGCCGGACCGCCCGTCAGCCGGACCGCCCGTCAGCCGTCGATCAGGCGCTGGACGGCGGGGGCGTACAGGTCGGCGATCCCCTCCGGGGTCGTCCGGCCGCCGGCGCCGGAGCGGTAGAGGCTCTGCACCGCGCCGAGGCCCAGCAGTTGTCCGGCGATCAGTTCGGCGCGCAGGGTGCGGTCGCGGCCGGTCAGCAGGGTGGCGAGGCGCTGGGTGATCTGTTCGTCGAAGCGTTCCCGCAGCAGGGCGCGCTCGTCATCGTTGCCCAGCGCGAACACCACGCGCAGCAGCGGGTCCCCCTGCTGCTCGCGGCGGCTGCGCACCAGGGTGAGGACAAGATGGCGGCCGAGTTCGCCGAGGGGCGCGGCGAAGAGCTGGTCGGCGGCGGGGCCGAAGTCCGCGACCGTGTTGAACAGCCGTTCCTTGGTGCTGAAGTGCTTGACGATCAGGGAGGCGCTGACGCCCGCGTCGGCGGCGATCCCCCGCAGCGTCACCTCGGCGTACGGCCGGAAGGCGAACGCGCGGCGCGCGGCGCGCAGGATCGCGGCCCGGCCCGTCCCGGCGTCGACGCCCGTCCCGGTGTCGGTGTCGGCGTCCGCACCGGCGTCGGCCGGCGGCGCGGCGGCGGCCCGCGGGTCCGTTGCCCGCCCGTTCATGCGCCCTCCTGGGCCAGCGACTTCGCACGGTCCCGGCCGACCCTACCGGTGGCGGCGTCCGGCTGCCGCGGCAGACACAGCGTGACGGCCAGCGCGAGCAGCGCCGCGGTGCCCGCGAGGACGAAGACCAGCAGATAGGCGCCGAGGGTGGGGGCGGTGCGCCCGCCGGCGTCGAAGGTCATACGGGCGAGTACGGCGGCCACGGCGGCGCTGCAGCACGCCTGCCCGACCGAGCGCATCAGGGTGTTGAGGCCGTTGGCCGCCCCGGTCTCGCTCACCGGTACCCCGCGCATCACCAGCGCGGGCAGGGCCGAGTAGGCGATCGCGGTGCCCGCGGCGACGACGGTGGCGCCGAGGACGATCGTCCAGAGCCGGTGGCTGGTGAAGAAGCGCACCGCGTAGCCGACGGCGAGGATGCCGGAGGCGATCGCGAGGGTGGTCCGCGGACCGTACGCGGCGGAGATCCGCGCGGAGACGGGCGACAGCGCGACCATCGTCAGGCCGCCGGGGAGCAGGCAGAGTCCGCTGACGACGATCGAGGCGCCCAGGCCGTAGCCGGTGGCCTTCGGTTCCTGGACCATCTGGGCGGTGGACAGGGAGTTGGCGTAGAAGGCGAAGCCGATGAGCAGAGCGGCGATGTTGGTCAGCAGCACCGCGGGGCGCGCGGAGACCCGGAGGTCGACCATGGGCGAGGCGACGCGCAGCTCGTAACGGCCCCAGACGAGCCCGGTCACCACGGCGAGGAGCAGCAGTCCGAGCGTGCGGGCCGACGTCCAGCCCCAGTCGCCGCCCTGGGTGACCGCCAGCAGCAGGCTGACCAGAGCCGTGGACAGGCCGAGCGCGCCCGGTACGTCGAACCGGCCGCGCGAGCGCCGGGGCGACTCCGGTACGCAGAGCAGGACCAGCGCGATGTCGAGCAGCCCGAGCGCGGCCGACGCCCAGAACATGGTGTGCCAGTCGTAGTGCTCGACGACCAGCGCGGCGACGGGCAGTCCGACGGCGGCGCCGATGCCCAGGGTCGAACTCATCAGGGCGACGGAGGACAGGACACGCTCGGGCGGCAGTTCGTCGCGCATGATGCTGATGCCCAGCGGTACGACGGCGAGGGCGGCGCCCTGGAGCGCCCGTCCCGCGATCAGTACGCCGATGTGGGAGCTGACGGCGCACAGCACGGACCCGGCGGCCAGCACGCCGAGGGAGGCGATGAGGACGCGGCGCTTGCCGTACATGTCGCCTGCCCGGCCGAGTACGGGGGTGCAGATGGCGCCGGTGAGCAGGGTGACGGTGACCAGCCAGCTCGCCGCGGTCGGGGTGGCGCCGGTGAGCGCGGGGACATGCGGGAGCAGCGGGACGACGAGTGTCTGCATGACGGCGACGACCACCCCGCAGAACGCCAGGACGGCGACGAGGAACCGGGGGTGCGGGGCCTCGGCGGGCGGTCCGGCGGGACCGGCCACGGGTATGGCTTCGGACATCTCGCTCCGTACGGTGAGGGGCCGGTGGGGTGCACCGCGTACCCGCCCCGTGGGGGCGCGCGCCGGTCCATGGGTCATGCGCAAGGGTCGTGCGCGAGAGGTACGCGCGAGCCGGCCGGGTGCACAGGCGTTCACCTCCACGGTAAACGTCTGTGCACCCCCGCGCCAGGCCACAGGTGCACAAGCGTTCACCCCGTCCTGCCTTGGGGGGACACGATCCGACCCGGCACACTGTCCTCGGCCGCCGGGGATCCGGTGCCCGCCCGACGACCGCCGTGGGAGGCACGATGGCGCTCCAGATCAGCGCGACCAATCCGGAGCAGCCGGCCGTACTCCTCGACCTGCCCTGGAACATCCCGCTCGACCGGTGGCCCGACGCGTGCCTGGTCGCGCTGCCGCGCGGCATCTCGCGCCATGTGGTCCGCTTCGCGTCGGCCGGCCCCGAGATCGTGGCGGTCAAGGAGATATCCGAGCGGGGCGCGGTGCGCGAGTTCGGGCTGCTGCGCGATCTGCACCGGCTCGGCATCCCCGCCGTGGACCCGGTGGCGGTGGTGACCGGCCGGGTGGACGCGGACGGCGCGCCGCTGGAGCCGACGCTGATCACCCGCCATCTCAAGGGCTCGCTGCCGTACCGCTCGATGTTCGAGTCGACGATGCGCCCGAGCACGGTCAAGCGGCTCATGGACGCGCTGGCGGTGCTGCTCGTACGGCTCCATCTCGCCGGGTTCGCCTGGGGCGACTGCTCGCTGTCCAACGCGCTCTTCCGGCGGGACGCCGGGGCGTACGCCGCCTATCTGGTGGACGCCGAGACCGGTCAGCTCCAGCAGAACCTCAGCCGAGGGCAGCGCGAGTACGACATCGAACTGGCCCGGGTCAACATCGCCGGGGAGCTGATGGACCTGGAGGCGTCGGGCGCGCTCCACCCCTCCGTCGACCCGGTGCCCTTCGGCGCCGCGATCGTACGGCGGTACGAGGACCTGTGGCACGAGGTGACGCGGGAGTCGGTGTACCCGGTGGACAAGCGCCACTACATCGACCGGCGGATCCGCCGCCTCAACGATCTCGGCTTCGACGTGGCGGAGATGCAGATAGAACGCTCCCCCCAGGGCGACACCGTGACGTTCCTGCCGAAGGTCGTGGACGCGGGCCACCACCAGCGCCAGTTGCTGCGGCTGACCGGGCTGGACGCCGAGGAGAACCAGGCGCGGCGGCTGCTCAACGACCTGGAGAGCTGGATGGCGGGCGAGGACGACTACGCCCCCGGTGATCCGCTGGGGGCCAGGCCCGAGGTGCTGGCGCACCGCTGGGTGCGGGACGTGTTCCGGCCGACGGTACGGGCCGTACCGCTGGAGCTGCGCGGTGAGATGGACGCGGCGCAGATCTACCACGAGGTGCTGGAGCACCGCTGGTACCTGTCGGAGGCGGCGGGGCGCGACGTCGGTCTGGAGGCGACGATCGAGGACTACCTCGCGCATGTGCTGCCCCGCGCGGTGGCCGCGCTGGCGCCGCCGCCTGCGGACCCGTCGGCCGACCTCTCCCCCTGACCGGGGCGGTCACTGGAGGGCGCGTACCGCCGCCGTGAAGAGCGACGGCGCGCGCGCCGCCGCCGGGACCAGCAGCCGGGCGCCCGCCGGGCGGCCCGCGACCCTCAGCAGCCCCTCCGTCAGCACCCGGTGGCGGCGGGTCAGCGCGCGCCACGCCCGCTCGTACGCCTGGGGCCGCCCGGCGCGCAGACAGCCCACCGCCACCCGGGCGGACGCCAGCGCGAGGGCGATGCCCTCGCCGGTGAGCGCGTCGACATAGCCCGCGGCGTCGCCCACGAGCAGCACCCGCCCCGCCGTCCGGTGGCGGACCCGGCGGCGCAGCGGACCCGCGCCGCGCACGGCTCCGGCGGGCGCTCCCGCGAGCCGGGCCCGCAGCTCGGGGAAGGCGGCGAGGTGGTCGTCGTAGCCGCGCCTGGCCGTGCTCAGTACGGCGACCCCCACCAGATCCGGGGCCACCGGCGTCACATACGCCTCACCGTCCTCGCCGGTCGCCGACCAGTGGACCTCGACGAAGTCCGTCCACGGCGTGACCCGGTAGTGGCGCCGCTGCCCGTAGCGCCGGGGGCCCCGTCCCGGCAGTTCCAGGCCGAGGCGGCGCCGTACCGGTGAGTGCAGGCCGTCCGCGGCCACCAGCCAGCGCGCCCGGAGGCCGCCCGCGGTCACCCCGTCGGCGCGCTGCTCGATCTCGCCGACCCGGCCGGTGACGATCCGTACGCCGGTCTCCTCCGCCCGCCGCGCCAGCGCCGCGTGCAGGGCGGTGCGGCGTACGCCGAGGCCGGGGCCCGCGTCGAAGGCGGCCTCCGCGCGCTCCGCGCCCCGGACGTACCGGATCCCGCGCAGGGTGTGGCCCCCGGGGCCGCCGGGCCCTTCGAGGCCGAGGGCGGCCAGCGCGCGCACGCCGCTGGGCAGCACGCCCTCGCCGCAGGCCTTGTCGACCGGGGTGGCGCGCGGCTCGATCACCACGGTCTCCAGTCCGGCCAGGGCGGCGTGGACTGCGGTGGCGAGTCCGGCCGGACCGCCACCGGCCACCAGCAGGTCGATCACGGCAGGGCGCCCGCCCCGGCCATCCGCAGCGCGCTGTTCTCGCACCGGGTCCGGACGGTCAGCAGAGCGGCGTTGAGCACGGTGAACACCAGCGCGGTCAGCCAGGCACCGTGCACGAGGGGCAGCGCGATGCCCTCGGCCGCCACCGCCACGTAGTTGGGGTGGCGCAGCAGCCGGTACGGGCCGTCCGTCACCAGCGGGAGTCCGGGCACCACCAGGACCCGGGTGTTCCAGCGCGGCCCCAGGGTGCGCACGCACCACCAGCGCAGCCCTTGCGCGGCGACCACGACGGCGAGCATGGTCCAGCCGAGGGCGGGCACGAACGGCCGGTCGGCGAGCGCCACTTCGGCGAGGCAGCCGAACAGCAGCCCGGTGTGCAGGACGACCATCGGCGGGTAGTGCCCCTGCCCCCGTTCGACGGCGCCGCGCGCCAGGCTCCAGCGGGCGTTGCGGCGGGCGACGGCCAGTTCGGCGACGCGCTCCGCGCCGACGGCCAGGACGAGCGCGGTGTACCAGATCATCTTCTCCCTGTCTTTCTCTCCTCGCGGCCTGTCTTTCTCTCCTCGTGGTGCGGCTGCCGCTCGTGGTGCGGCTACCAGCGGAGCAGGACCAGTTCGGAGCAGAATCCGGGCCCCATCGCGAGCAGCAGCCCCGCCGTGCCGGCCGGGGGCGGCCGCTCGGCCAGGGTGTCGCGCAGGACGTGCAGCACCGAGGACGAGGACAGGTTGCCCACGGCGGCCAGCGAGTTCCAGGTGAGGTCCAGGGCGCCGGCCGGGAGTTCGAGGACCTCCTCGATCGCCTCCAGGACCTTGGGGCCGCCGGGATGGCAGACCCAGGCGGTGATGTCCCCGCGCCCCAGGCCGTGGTCGGCGAGGAAGCCGTCCACGTCGGCGGCGAGGTTCTTCCGTACGACGTCCGGAACGCTCGCGTCCAGGACGATCCGGAAACCGGAGCCGGTGACGTCCCAGCCCATCACGTGTTCGGTGTCCGGGTAGAGATGGCCGCGCGTGTCGAGGACCCGGGGCCCCGTGGCGCGGCGCCGGGCCCCGCAGGCGACGACCGCCGCCGCCCCGTCGCCGAAGAGCCCGGAGGCGATGAGGTTGGCGGTGGAGAGATCGTCCCGCTGGAAGGTGAGCGAGCACAGCTCCACGGAGAGCAGGACGGCGACGTCGTCGGGGTGGCCCAGCAGGTAGTCGTGCAGCCGGGCGATGCCGGCCGCCCCCGCGACACAGCCGAGACCGAAGACCGGTACGCGCTTGACGTCGGGGCGCAGCCCGAGCCGCCCCACCAGCAGGGCGTCCACGGACGGCGCGGCGATGCCGGTGACGGACGTGAACATCAGCAGGTCGACATCGCGCGGGGAGAGCCCCGCGGCGTCCAGCGCGCCGCCGACCGCCTCGATCCCCAGCGGGACCGCCGCTCCGATGAAGGCGTCGTTGACCGTGCCGAAGTCGTCGAGGGCGCCGTACCGGTCGAGGGGCAGGGCCGTATGACGGGTGGTCACGCGGGTGGCCCGGTGCAGCCGGTCGAGCACCCGGCGGTCGGCTCCCGCGGGCAGACAGCCGGCGGCGACGGTGTCCGTGAGGTCCTGCTGGCTGTGCTGATGCGGAGCCAGGGCTCCGTGGACGGCTGCGATGCGGGTCATCTGCGGTCCGATGTCGGGGGCGACTGACGTGAAATCCCTGCCCCCGCACCGCCGCGCCACACGTGAAGTCGCCTGTACGGCCCCTCCGGTGGCGCCCCGGCGGGCGGGGCCGTGGCGCCTACGATGGGCGGATGGACGCGAGGGACGAAGCGGGCATCACGGTCGGCGGCTCCCTCGGCGGGGTGCCGGGGCGGTGGCCGCGCTCCGTGGGGGTGCTGCCGAGGGCGTGCCACCCGGGGCCGACGGCCGCGGTGACGCTGCTGGTGGCGGGGCTCGCGGTGGCCGCCGGGCAGGACGGTCCCGGCTGTGTCCTCGCGACGGCGGCCGTGCTGACGGGGCAGCTCTCCATCGGCTGGAGCAATGACGCGGTCGACGCGGCGCGGGATGTCGCGGCGGACCGGCGGACCAAGCCCGTGGCGGACGGGGCGGTGACCGCGCGCACCGTATGCGGCGCGGCGCTGATCGCGCTGGCCCTGTGCGTACCCCTCTCCCTGCTGTACGGGGCGCTCGCGGGGGCGGTGCATCTGGTGGGGGTGGCCGCGGGGTGGGCGTACAACCTGGGTCTGAAGTCGACGGCGGCGTCCTGGCTGCCGTACGCCGTCGGGTTCGCCTCGCTGCCCGCCTTCGTGGCGCTCGGTCTGCCGGGGCGGCCGGCGCCGGCCTGGTGGGTGGTGGCCGCGGCGGCGCTGGTGGGGGTCGGGGCGCACCTCGGCAATGTGCTGCCGGACATCGCGGACGACCTGGCGGCCGGGGTACGCGGCTGGCCGCAGCGGCTGGGCCCCTCGGGCGTCCGGCTGCTGCTGCCCGCCCCGCTGGTGGCGGCCACGGCGCTGCTGGCGCTGGGCCGCCCCGGCGGAGCGGGGGTGCTCGCCCTGGTGGTGGCGCTGGCCGCCGCGACGGGCGGCGCGCTGCTAGGGCGACACCGGCCGAAGGCGCCGTTCCTGGCCGCCGTCGTCGTCGCGGCGGTCGATGTGGCGCTGCTGCTGTGGCGGGGGACGGCGCTCACCTGAGGCGCCGTCGGCCCCGCTCCCCCGCCGGCCGGGGGCGGGTCAGGCGGAGCCGAGCCGGGCGCCGAGGAAGGCGAGCGTACGGTCCCACGCCCGCCCGGCGGCCTCCGCGTGGTACGCCTCGGGGCGGCCGTCGTTGAAGAAGGCGTGGCCGGCGCCCTCGTAGACATGGAAGACCGGGACGATGCCGGACTGCGCCTCGATGGTGGCCTTGAGCTCGTCGAGGGTGGCGACCGGCACGGTGTCGTCCCGCTCCCCGTAGTGGCCGAGGATCTCCGCCTTGAGCCCGGAGAAGTCCGGGACGCCGTCCCTGTTGACGCCGTAGAACGGCACGGCGGCGGAGACCCGCGGGTCCGCGGCGGCGAGGCTGAGCACGAAGCCGCCGCCCATGCAGAAGCCGACGGCTCCGACCGTGCCGCCCTCCGTCTCGGGCCGGTCCAGCAGGTAGCCCACCGCTCCGGAGAGCAGTTCGACGCCCCGGGCGGTGGGCAGTTCGGTCATCAGCCGCACCGCTTCGCCGGAGTCGTGGGCGACCTGGCCGCCGTACAGGTCGGGGGCGAGGGCGACATAGCCGGCCTGCGCGAAGCGGTCGGCGATGTCCTTGATGTGGGCGGTCAGGCCCCACCATTCCTGGATGACGACGATGCCGGGGCCGTGTCCGGCGGGCGGAACGGCGAGATAGCCGTAGGCGGTGCTCCCGGCGCTCGGGAAGGAGACGTTCTGGAGGGTCGGCTCGGTCGGCACGGTACTGCTCCCAACTGACGGCGGATCGGTGGCCCGGGGACGGTGGCCCGGGTCGAACGCCCGGACCGGTGGCCCGAGGTCGGGCCATGGTCGCGGACGGGTGGGTCGTTGCCAGGGGATCGTAGGGAAACGGGCGCGGCCGGGGCGGCGCGCCGCTCCGGCGGGGCACCCGGTCCGTGGTCCGTTCCGGTAGGAGCGGCCCGTGCGCCACCGGGCCGCCCGGCGCCGGCCTGGCCGAGGACACCACCCCGGAGTGTACGTTCGTACGCTCCGGGCGGTAGGGTCGCCGTCATGCCGACGGACTACTTCGCGGGCGATCCGCGCACCCACCTCGAACGCATGCTGGCGGGGGATCTCTACATCGCCGACGACCCCGAGATCGCCGAGCGGCAGCAGCGGGCCGTACGCCTGGCGGCGCGGTACCAGGCCGCCTACACCGAGGACGCCCGCGCCGCCGGACCCGTACTGGCCGAACTGCTGGGTGCGGTCGGCGATCAGGCGCATGTACGGCCGCCGCTGTACGTCGACTACGGCAGCAACATCACCATCGGGGCCCGCACGTTCGTCAACTACAACCTGACCGCGCTGGACGTCGCGGCGATCACCATCGGGGAGGACTGCCAGATCGGGCCGAACGTCCAACTCCTCACCCCCACGCACCCGCTGGAACCGGGGCCACGGCGCGACAAGCTCGAAGCCGCGCTCCCCATCACCATCGGGGACAACGTCTGGCTCGGCGGGGGCGCCATCATCTGCCCCGGTGTGACGATCGGGGACAACAGCGTCATCGGCGCCGGCGCGGTGGTCACCAAGGACATCCCCGCGAACGTCGTCGCCGTCGGCAGTCCCGCCCGGCCGATCCGCACCCTCTGAGGCACACCAGGTGGCCACCGGACATACGGACCCGCGGCGCCGCGAGCGCATCCTCGCCGCGACCCTCGACCACATCGCGGAGGAAGGTGTGGCCGGCGTCTCCCACCGCAAGATCGCCGCCCGCGCCGCCGTCCCCCTCGGCTCGATGACGTACCACTTCGGCGGCATGGACGAGCTGCTGCGCGAAGCCTTCACGCGCTTCGCCGACCGGGTCGTGGCCGTCTTCGAGGAGCACCTGGGCCGTGCGGACAGCCCGGAACAGGCCCGCGAGGCCGTCACCGACCTGGTGCACGCGCTCTCCGAGGGCCCCCGCCGCGACCTCGTCCTGACCCAGGAGCTCTACACCCTCGCCGCCCGGCGCCCGGAGTACCAGGAGCTGACGCAGGCGTGGATGGGCCGCAGCAGGCAGCTGCTGGAACGGCACTTCGACCCCGACACGGCACGCCAGCTCGACGCGCTGATCGAGGGGCTCACCCTGCACCGTGCCCTGAACAACGGCGCACCGCACAGTCGCGCGCTGACCCGCCGGGCGGTCACGCGCATCACCACTGCCTGACGGCGGCCACCGGGCGGCCCGTGGCGCGGCGGTTGCAGGACCGGCCGGAATCCGGCCGTACCGGCACAGAACCGGGGCCCCGGCCGTACGGGTTGAACCGGATCGCCCGGACGGGCACGCGACGGCGGTCCCGGACGTTGTCGGATTGGTTCTGTGTGACACCTGAGGAGAGATGAACGAATGGCCCTGTGGGACCGGTTCAAGGAATCCGCCGCGACGATGCAGACGCAGCTCATGGCGAAGAAGAACGATCTCAAGAGCGGCGCCTTCCGCGACGCGAGCATGGCCATGTGCGCCCTGGTCGCCGCCGCGGACGGCTCCGTCGACCCGGCGGAGCGGCAGCGGGTGGCTTCGCTGATCGCCTCCAACGAGGTGCTGCAGAACTTCCCGGCGGAGGATCTCCAGCGGCGCTTCGACGACTATCTCAACAAGCTCACGGCCGACTTCGCGTTCGGTAAGGTCACCGTTCTCCAGGAGATCGCCAAGGCCAAGAAGAATCCCGCCGAGGCGCGGGCGGTCGTCCAGATCGGCATCGTCATCGGCGGCGCCGACGGCGACTTCGACAAGACGGAGCGGGCCATCGTCCGCGAGGCGTGCTTCGCGCTGGACCTGCCGCCGCACGAGTTCGACCTCTGAGTTCGACCTCTGAGTCCGGCCGCGGGGGGGGGGGGGGGCGGGCGCCCCCCCCCCCCCCCCCCGGGGGGGGGGGGGGGCGGTTAGGGGCGCGGCCCCGGGAGCGGAGGGGAGACCCCCAC
>NZ_JBHURV010000006.1:0-152923 GCF_042673865.1 Streptomyces sp. NPDC056987 | reverse complement strand
CTCGGCGGGGGCCCGGCCGCCCCCCGAGTTCGACCTCTGTGTTCGACCTCGGAGCCCGGCCGCGGGGCGGTGGCCGGCCGGCCCCCGCCCCGCGCCTGCTCGGAGTGGCTGGTGCTACTTTCCGTGCCGCTCCACGGGATCCTTCTGGAACGCCCACTCCATCCGGGGCTCCAGGGCGAAGCGGAAGAGCCGCTGGACGGGTCGTGTACAGAGCAGGGTGACGACGGCTCCGGCGAACACCGTCACGAAGACCGCGCCCTGCGGGGTGTGCAGCCAGGCCGGGTCGTACCAGCCCCAGGTGCCCGCGCCCTGGGTGAGGAACCCGTGGAGCAGATAGCCGCAGAGCGTGCCCGCGCCCAGTGCCGTGAACCACATGCGGCGGCCCGGTACCCAGGCGAGGAAGCAGGCGGTCATCACCAGCGAGCAGCCGAACAGGGCGAACGTCATCAGGACGCCGCTCCACCACGGGGCACCCAGTTCCTCGGCACTGTCGCGGTGGTAGAACCAGGCCATGTTCATCCGGGTGACGGCCCAGTACGCGAAGACCACGGTCAGCGCGGCGACCGGGATGGCCAGCAGCCGCGCCTCGCGTCGCCGTACGAGCTGGAAGTGCTCGGGCTTGAGCCGCAGGCCGAGCACGAAGAACGGCAGGAACTGAAGGACCCGCTGGAGGTCGAGGTCGTCACCGATGTCGGGTGACGTGGTCGCCAGCGCCGCGATGCAGAGCGCGACGGGAACGGGCCAGCGGACGACCCGCCAGATCGGGGCCGTGATCCGCCAGACGAACAGGGCGATCAGGAACCAGGTCAGATACCACGGGTCGAGCAGGCTGACCGGCATGGAGGGGTCGTCCGCGGTGTACCGGTGGAAGAGGCTGTAGGCGACCTCGAACACGATGTACGGCACGGCGATGCCGGTGATCAGACGGCGCACCCGGTCGGGGCGGTAGTCGAAACTGCGGGAGAAATAGCCGGAGATGAGGATGAACGCCGGCATGTGGAAGCTGTAGACGACGATGTAGAGGGCCGAGACCGCGCGGCTGCCGTCCCGCAGCGGCTCCCACGCGTGCCCGACGGCGACCAGCAGGATCGCCAGGTACTTCGCGTTGTCGAAGAAAGCGTCCCGTTTCTTGGCGGGGGCCGGAGGCGGCGCCGGCGCCGCCTCGGCGTCCGGACGGGACCGTACGGCCCCTGTCCGGTCGGCGAGTTGTCCGGTGGTCTGGGTCACCTTGCCTCCCGGAGGGAACCCGGGGCGGCGCGGACGCCTCTTGGCAAGTTCGTGGGGGGAAACTGCGAAGCAAACATTGAAGGCACCATAACGAGGCGCCCGACCCGTCTTCCCACCGGGTGGTGATCGGCCGGAGAACGGCCGGTACACGTCAGGAGTTCACGAGTGCGACCGCGAGCTGTTCGATACGGGTCCGCCATGCGGCGAGCGCGGCATCCGTGTCCCATCTCGCGGGGCCGGTCTGGGTGAGGACGAGGCGGGCGCCGTGCCCCGTGCCCTCGCGCAGCTCCCACGTCACCGCGGAGTGCGGCGCCACGGTGTACGTCAGCGACCGGGGCGCCCGTACCTCCGTGACCGGGCCCTCCGGGGCCGTCCCGGCGGTGAAGCCCACGGGGACGGGGAGCCCGGCCACCGGTTCGATCCCGGCGGAGAGCACCGCCCAGACGGTCTCGGCGGGCCGGACGAGCTGCCGCTCGAAGCGGACCAGCCGGTCCGCACCGCCGGGCTCGGCCGGCTCGGCGGACTCGACCGTCCCCCGGTCCAGCCCGAACCGGCCGAGGTACGACTCGTGGAGCGCGCCGCGCTCCCGGGCGGGGGCGGCGGGGACGCCGCCGAGGAGCCGGGCGAGCGCGTCGACGCAGAGGTGCCAGCCGGAGGCGAAGCTCGCGGCGCCCGGCCGGTCGCCGAAGGTGTGGACAAGTGTGAGGAGCGAGCCCTCGCCGTCCGGGGTGACGGTCCAGCTCAGATGGTCCGTGCCCCAGGTGAAGGCGAAGAGGCGGGGCTCCTCGACATCCGTGACCGTGCCGGTCAGACCGGGGTCGTCGGCCCCCGCGCCGGGGAACCGGAAGGTCATCGCGCCGCCGGGGACGAGCTCCACCGTGACCTCGGCGGGGAACCACGCACGGAGGGCGGCGGGGTCGGTGAGCGCGGCCCAGACCTTCTCCGGCGGGTGCGGGAGCCGGCGCTCCATCCGCAGGGCGCTGCGGCCGTCGGCCGTGGTCAGCGTGGCGTCGTGCGGTGTCGTGTTCATGTGGGGTCGTCCTCCATGGCGTCGAGATGCCGTTCGAGCGCGTCGAACGCGCCGGACCACAGGTGGCGGTAGTGGGCGAGCCAGGCGTCGAGCTCCGCGAGGGGCTCGGGCCGCAGCTCGTACCAGCGGCGCTGGGCCTCCTGCCGGACCCGGACGAGTCCGGCCTCGCGGAGCACCCGCAGATGCTTCGAGGTGCCCGGCTGGCTCAGCCCGAGGGATTCGGTGAGCTGGCCCACCGTGTACGGGCGCTCCAGGAGGAGGTCGAGGATCTTCCGCCGGTTGGGCTCCGCGAGAACGTCGAACGGTATGGGCATGACTTCAATATACCCCACCGGACATATAGCCGGTCGGGCATACAGGGGCAGGGTGCGAGCGCCGGCGTTCCGTACCGGCGGCGCACCCGCGCGGCCCCGCGTTCCGTACGGCCCGAATTCTGTCCGGAATCTCATGGTGACAGCGCGTCAGCGCACCACTCATAGTTGGAAGTTCGGGCAATCGAGCCGCAGAAGGGGCATCTCCCTCAGCACGGGAGAACGGCTTCGCGGGTCCGCCCGGCGCTCCACCGCGCACGTCCCCCCACCGCACCGCCCCGGCACCATCCCCGGCACCGCCCGAGCACCTCCCCAGCACTGCGGCCCAGGCCACCCGGCCTCACAGAACGGCGCAAGGAGAGCGGCCGTGCATGACGAATTCCTGTGCCATGTCACCGCGTACGGAATCTGCGGCGGACAGCGCATCGGCGTCCCCCTGGGCACCTATCGCGCCCCCACTCTGGCACTTGCACTGTGGTGGTTGCGGGATCGCGCGACCTGGATCGCGGAGCGACTCGATCCCAGCCCCGACAGCCATCACTTTCCGGCCGAGGCGCTCGCGCCGGTGGCCCGGGGGGTGCCGGACGTGCCGACGACGCTCCGCGCCTGGCGCGACGACGTCGCGCACCAGGACATGATCGCGGAGCATCTCGCCGCGGGCCGGCTGATCCGCGTGGCCACCCGTGACGACACGACGGAGTACGAACTGCTCGCCGAGTCGGTCGACGCGCTGCGGATGGACCGGGCGCTGCCGTCGCTCGGCGCGCACGAGCCGGTGCCGGAGAGACCGGCGCGTCTGGAGCCGGCGCTCTGGTCCCCGCACCCGGCGGCGCTGCACGAGTACCGCGCGCCCGGCGGCTCCCCGGGCGACACCCTGCAACTGGGCCGGCTGTTCGGCTGAGCCGGGGCGGGTGGGATCCGCCACACCGGTCAGCGCGCGGGGATCTCGCCCTGGGCGATCTCGATGTGCGTGTGCAGGTCGTCCGCCGCTCCCAGTGCCGTGGCGCCGGACACCGCGAGGCAGAGCAGCAGCGCGCCCGCGACGAGGCGGCCCGCCGTCGGCCGGACCGGCGCGCCGCCCCCTCCGACGCCCAGCAGCGCGGCGACACGCCGGGGTACCGGGCCCGCGGCGGCGGCCAGGACGGCGCGCGGCCTGGCCGGGGCCGGCGCGCCGCGGGTGGCGAGGGCGGCGCGGCCGATGGCGCGGGCCGCGAGACGCCGGTCGCCGACGGCCGCCGCGGCGGCCTCGTCCGCGGTGCGCTCCAGCGCGTAACCGAGGGGCTCGCACAGGGACCGCAGGGCCGGATGGCAGAGCGCGGCCAGCTGCGCGGCCTGGAGGAGGAGGTGGTGGCGGCCGCGCAGGTGCGCGCGTTCATGGGCGAACAGCGCCTCACGCTCGGCCGGTTCGAGGGCGCGCAGCATGCCGGTGGTCACGACGATCCGGCCGGGGCGGCCGGGCAGCGCGTACGCGTCGGGCCGCGCGTCCCGCAGGACCGCCAGCTCGGCGCTCCCGCCACCGGCCGCCGCCCTGGCCCGGCGCAGCTCGGCACGGTTGTGGCGGACCGCGGTGACCAGGACGCCCGTACGCCACAGCAGCAGGCAGCCGGCGGCCGAGGCGAGCGCGACGGTCACCGCGGGCGGCCCCGCCGCCAGCGGCCGGACCAGTTCGCCGAGCAGGGCCACGACGGGGACGTACGACGCGCCCGGGACGACGAGCAGCGCCAGCGCTGCCGTGCTGCTCACGGCCAGGACGAGCGCGGTGGCGGTGAGCAGCCACGCGGCGTGCCGGGGGGCGAGGGGCGCGGCGGCCCGGCGCGCCGCGGGCACGGCCAGGAAGGGCATCAGCAGGGGCACCCAGACGACGGAGGTCACGCGGTACCGCCGTCCAGGAGGGAGCGGAGCAGCTGTTCGTCCTCGTCGTTGAGCTGGGAGACGAACCGGGCCAGGACCGCGCCGCGGTCCTCGTCCTTGGCCAGCTCGGAGTGCATCCGGCGGGCGGTGAGTCCGGGGGCGTCCTCGGTCGGGGTGTACGCGTAGCCGCGCCCGGCCCTGACGCGGGTGACGCTGCCCTTCTCGTACAGCCGCGACAGGATCGTGGTGACGGTGGTGCGGGCGAGCGACCCGCCGAGCTCCTCCTGGACCCTGCCCGGCGTGAGCGGCCCGTCCGCGGCCCACAGCGCCGCCAGCACACCGGCTTCCAGCTCGCCCGCCGGACGCCGTTCCGGGCTCTCCTCGCCCATGGGAACGCTCCTCCCACTTCTTTCGTCTACAGTGAAGTAGACCGTCTACAGATCTGTAGTCAATCGGATCCGCAGTCCATCAGATCGTCATGCAGGACATCCCTGTCCACCATTATGGGAGCAGCTCTTCTATGGCCGTATCCGCGTTCGCGACGATGCCGCAGGCCGTGAACCTCCTCGACGCGGGGTCCCTGCTCGCCGCGTTCGGTGCCCTCGGCATCGCCGTCGTCCTCTTCGCCGAGACCGGGCTCCTGGTCGGCTTCTTCCTCCCCGGCGACTCGCTCCTGTTCACCGCCGGTCTGCTCAGTGTCCCCGGCGGCCACGGCTCCGCGCCGCTCGCGCTGGGGCAGGTGCTCGTCGCCTCGGTCGCCGGGGCGCTGATCGGCGCCCAGACCGGCTACTGGATCGGCCGGCGCGGCGGCCGGGCCCTGCTCGCCCGCAGCCGGGCCCGCAAGCTGCACGAGGCGGCGGCCCGCGCCGAGGAGCTGCTCGACCGGTACGGCCACGCGAAGGCGATCGTGCTGGCCCGTTTCGTGCCGCTCGTACGGACCGTGCTCAACCCGCTCGCCGGCGCGCTGAACGTGCCCGCCCGGGTCTTCACGCTCTGGCAGGTCGCGGGCGGCGTGCTCTGGACCGTCGGTCTCGTCCTCGCCGGGTACGCGCTCGGCTCCTCCGTGCCCGATGTGGAGCGCTATCTGCTGCCCCTCGTGGCGCTCGTGGTGCTCGTCTCCCTGGTCCCGGTGGCCCTGGAGGTACGGCGCTCCCGCCGGACGGCCGGGGACGGCGCGCCCGTCGCCCCCTCGGCGGAAGAGGGGTCGCGGTGACGGCGTCCGTTGCCGCCGCGCTCCCCCACGGCGACCGGTGGTTCGACGACGGGCTGTACACCTCCGTCACCGACGTGGCCCACCGCTCCCCCGGCTGGCTGGACACCGCGGTCTCCGTCTGGTCGACGTACGGCCTCTTCCTCTTCGGCGCCCTGCTGCTGGCCGCGTGGTGGCGGGCCCGTCCGAGCGGCTCGGCCCGGGCGGCGCTGGCGCTGGCCGCGCCCCTGGCCGTCCTGGCGGGTTTCGTCGTCAGTACGGGGCTCAAGGCGCTGCTGCGGGAACAGCGGCCCTGCCAGACCCTGCACACGGTCACGGTCGAGGTCTGTCCCGCCCTGGGCGACTGGTCGCTGCCCAGCAACCACGCCGTGCTCGCGGCGGCGGTCGCCGCCACCCTGCTCTTCACGGACCGCGGGCTCGCCGCGCTCGCCGTCCCGGCCGCGGTGGCGATGGGGGCCTCGCGGGTCTGGGTCGGGGCGCACTATCCGCATGACGTGGTGCTCGGGCTGGCCGTGGGGGCGGGCGTGGCCTGGGCCCTGATGGCGGGGGCGCGCCGGGCCACCGCTCCGGTGGCCGAGCGGCTGGGCACCACCCGGTTCGCGCCGTTGGTGGCCAAACGGTGAGCGCGCGGGGGATCCTCCCCCGGCCGGTCCGGCTGCCGCCGCCGGCGGCCGTCGCCGTCGCGCTCTGCGCCCTGGCCTTCGCCGCGCTGGCCGTGGCCGTGGCCGGCCGGCACGGCGCCCCGTTCCCGGTGGACCGGAGCGCGCTCGACTGGTCGGTGGCCCACCGCCCGCCGGTCGCCACGGCGCTGGCCAGGGCGGTGACCGCCACCGGCACCGGGGTTTTCCCCTATCTGGGTGCCGTGGTGGCCGGGGTGCTCGCCGGGAGCGGCGTCCGGCGACGGCTGTACGGGGCGGTCGCGGCGCTGCTGTTCCTGCTCACGGGACAGGCCGTGCGGTACGGCCTCGTAGAGACGATCGCCCGGCCGCGGCCCCCGGTGGACGACTGGGCCACGCACGCGTCCGGCTACGCCTTCCCGTCCGGGCACACCACGACCTCGGCCCTGGTGGCGGGGGCGCTGATCTGGGGCGTGGCCCGGGCGAGCCGGCGCCGGGCCCGCGCCCGCCCCCGGTCCGCCGGGTGGCCGTTCGCCGCGTATCCGCTCATGGTGGTTCTGGGCTGCTGGGCCGTGGCCGTGGGGCTGAGCAGGATCTTTCTCGGGGTGCACTGGGCGACCGATGTGCTCGGGGGATGGCTGTTCGCCGGCTTCTGGCTCGGCCTGGGGGCGGCCCTGGTCACGAGGGGGCGTCTCGGGGCGGTACCGGACGGCCGATGAGTCCGGGGTGCCGGAGGCGTCTACCCCTACGCCCCCTACGACCACTACGCCCCCTACAACCCATACGACGCGAACGAAACACGCGAGGGAAGGACAGAGCCATGTTCGGCAGGAGCGAGGCGTTCAGCGGATTCGCCGTCGACGACATCGACAAGGCCCGGCGGTTCTACGGCGAGACGCTCGGACTGGAGGTCACCGAGGAGTACGGCCTGCTCCGCCTGCGGCTGGCCGGCGGCACCACGGTGCTCATCTACCCCAAGCCCGACCACACCCCGGCGACGTTCACGATCCTCAACTTCCCGGTGACCGACATCGACGCGGCGGTCGAGGAACTCACCGCCCGGGGCGTGCGCCTCCAGCGCTATCCGGGGATGGACGCGGACGAGAAGGGCGTCTTCCGGGACGGCGGCCCGTACATCGCGTGGTTCACGGACCCGGCGGGGAACATCCTCTCCGTCCTTCAGGAGCGCTGACCTCCCGGCGCCCCGGCCTCCGGAAACGCTCCCCGCGCCGCCGGACCGGGGGCCCGGGGCCGGATCAGAGCTTGAGGTGCATGATGTGCAGGCCGACATAGCCCTCCGTGGGATGCCGGAATCCCTCGGGGAGCGTGCCGAGGATCTCGAATCCGAGCGACCGGTACAGCTTCACGGCATAGGTGTTGGTCTCGACGACGGCGTTGAACTGCATCGCGCGGAAGCCTGCGGCGCGGGCCCAGTCGACGGAGTACGTACAGAGCGCCCGGCCCACGCCGCGCCCGGCGTGCGCCGGGTCGACCATGTAGCTGGCACCGGCGATGTGCGAACCGTTGCCCATGTGGTTGACGTTCATCTTCGCCGTGCCCAGGACCGTACCGGCACCGTCCACGGCCACGACGGATCGGTTCGGGGCCGTCAGCAGCCACCAGTCACGGCCGTCGGTCTCACTGAGCCCGGTCGGATAGGTGAAGGTCTCGCCGGCCGCGACGATCTTGTGGAAGAAAGGCCAGACGGCGGGCCAGTCCTCGGGGGTGGCTTCCCTGATCAACATGGGGACATGATGCCGGTCGGCCCCCGCGCGACGACAGCGGTTTTCGCGCGGCCACCGGCTTTCGGCACGGGCTTCGGCGGTTCGCGACGGCGATCCGGCGCCGCCCTGGAAATCTGGGGTACACGTGAGCGGAGCGGCCGATGCCGCACCACCCGGCGGCCGGCGGACGAGAAAGCGGGACGGACATGTTCGAAGCGGATGACATCCGGGAGTGGCGGGGCCACGACGTGGTCGACGCCGAGAAGCGGAAGATCGGCTCGCTGGAAGCCGTCTATGTCGACACGGCGACGGACGCCCCGTCGTTCGCCACGGTCACGGTCGGGCTGCCGACCAAGCGGCGGCTGGTCTTCGTACCGCTGGCCGAGGCCACGGTCGGTCCCGGGTACCTGAAGGTCCCGTGGGACAGGAGGCTGGCCAAGGAAGCCCCCTCGATCGACACGGACGGCGAACTGCTCGCGGAGATGGAGCCCGGGATCTTCGCCCACTACGGGCTTCCGTACAGCACCGGCGCGGGCGGCGAGCGCAGGCTCGGCCGGCGCTGAGGAGCCATCCGGGGGCCGTCGGCGCAGCGCGGCGCGGGAGCGCCCGGTACCGGGGTAGGGACGGGACATGACCCGGCAACGTTTCGGTGGGCGGCGGGAGAGGCACCGGTTCACCGCCCTGCCCCGCAGGATGGCGTCGCTCGCCGTGCTCACCTGGAACCGCGGGCGCGAGACGGAGCTGATGCACCGGGCCATGAGCTTCGCCGCGCTGGGTTTTCTGACCCTGGTGCCGCTGCTGATCCTGGTCGCCGCGGCGGACCCGGCGAGTGGGCAGGGCTTCGCCCGCTGGCTGGGGCAGGGGCTCGGGGTCTCCGCCTCGTCGCAGCAGGAGATCCAGCAGTTGTTCGGCCGGCCGGGGCAGGCGCTGCAGCGGACGACGGCCTTCGGGCTCGCCGCGCTCGCCGTGTTCGGACTGACCTTCGGCGGCGCCGTGCAGACGGGGTACGAGCGGATCTGGGAGCTGTCGACGGCCCGCTGGCACACGATGTGGCGCCATGTGGTGTGGCTGGCGGCGCTCGTCGCCTTCCTGGTGGTGTTCGTCAACACACCGGTGACGTCCAGTTCCGTCGTCGTGCTGACGCTCGGCACGGCCGGTGATCTGGTCCTGACGTTTCTCTTCTTCTGGTGGTCCCAGCGGGTGCTGCTCGCGGGCCGGGTGCGCTGGCGGGCGCTGATACCGGGCGCCGTCGCGACCGCCCTGGGCCTGCTCGGGCTCCGGATCTTCTCCCGGGTCGTCTTCTCACCGCTGATCGCCTCGAACGCCGTCACGTACGGCCCGTTCGGTACGGTGCTGGTGCTCCAGTCCTGGCTCGTCGGCGTCGGGTTCGTCGTGTACGGCGGCTCGCTGGTGGGCCGTCTCTTCCACGAGAACCGCACCCATCAGCGGCTGCGCCGCGCGCTCGCCGCGGCGGGACCGGCCCCCGGCGCGGACCCGACGCGGGAGACGAACGACGGCTGACGGCCGCTGACCGCCGACGCGAAGGGGCGTGCCGTTGCATCGCGCGGCACGCCCCCGCTCATCGGGCTTCGGGGAGAACGGCCGTCAGAGGTCGAACTCGCTCGGCGCGATGCCCACGGCGAAGCACGCCTCGCGGACCACGGCCTGCTCCGTCTTGTCGAAGTCGCCGTCGGCGCCGCCGATGACGATGCCGATCTGGATGACCGCGCGGGCCTCGGTGGGCTTCTTGGCGACCTTGCCGATGGTCTGGAGGATGCCGACCTTGCCGAAGTCGAAGTCGGTGGTGAGCTTCTGGCAGTAGTCGTTGAACCGTGCCTGGAGGTCTTCCGCGGGGAAGTTCTGGAGCACGTCGTTGCTCATGATCAGCGCGGCGACGCGCTGGCGCTCCGAGGCGTCGATGGAGCCGTCCGCGGCGGCGACCAGGGCGCACATGGCCATGCTGGCGTCCCGGAAGGCGCCGCTCTTGAGGTCGTTCTTCTTCGCGTTGAGCTGCGTCTGCATCGATGACGCGGAATCCTTGATGCGGTCCCACAGGGCCACGTGACTACTCCTGGTCGGGTAGGTCGGTCGGATGGATCGGACAGGTGGATCGGACAGGTGTTCTGCCTGCGGTCCGGCCGGTCGGCCGGCCGGACCGGCCAGGGTCAGAGGTGCGGCGCGACGGCGGGCATCAGGTCCTGGAAGGTGCGCCCCTCGGCGGGGCTGCCGATGGCGGACATCTCCCAGCCGCCGCCGGAGCGGAACACCTTGGCCATGATCTGGGCGGTGTGGCCGCCGCCGCCGGTGAGCGTGTAGCGGGCCAGCTCCTGGCCGTTGGTCTCGTCGACGAGCCGGCAGAAGGCGTTCTCGACCTCTTCGAAGGTCTGGCCGGTGAAGGAGTTCACCGTGAAAACGATCTGGTCGACGTGGACGGGGACCCGCTGGAGGTCCACGACGATCGACTCGTCGTCGCCTCCCTGGCCGGCGCCGCCGACCCGGTTGTCACCGGTGTGCCGCACGGAGCCGTCGTCACTGGTCAGGTGCTGGAAGAAGACGACGTCGACGGCTTCCTTGCCGGCGAAGAGCAGCGCCGAGGCGTCGAGGTCGATCTCGCTGGCGGTCAGCCGGGCGAAGAAGCCCTTCTTGGCGGCCTGCCAGCCGAGTCCCATGCGGACGGTCGTGAGTTCACCGCCACCGGACTTGGTCAGGCTGATCTGCTGGCCCTTGGAGAGGTTGACGCTCATCGTTCACTCCTGGTGGTTGGTGCCGGCGCGGCCCCGGCTCGGGTCCTGACGCGGTCGTCGGGGACCGGGGCCGGGTGCGGGTGCGGGGTCGCGGGATCGGGCCCGGACGCGCGGGTCAGACGTTGACGCCGTAGTCGGCGGCGATCCCGGCGAGGCCGGACGCGTATCCCTGGCCGATCGCGCGGAACTTCCACTCCGCCCCGTTGCGGTACAGCTCGCCGAAGACCATCGCGGTCTCGGTGGAGGCGTCCTCGCTCAGGTCGTAGCGGGCCAGCTCGGCGCCGCCCGCCTGGTTGACGACCCGGATGTACGCGTTGCGCACCTGACCGAAGCTCTGGCCGCGGGACTCGGCGTCGTGGATCGACACCGGGAAGACGATCTTCGACACGCCGGCGGGCACGGCGGAGAGGTCGACCTTGACGGTCTCGTCGTCGCCGTCGCCCTCGCCGGTCAGGTTGTCACCGGTGTGCTCGACGGAGCCGTCCGGGCTCTTGAGGTTGTTGTAGAAGACGAAGTGCTGGTCGGAGACGACCTTGCCGGAACCGTCACACAGCAGGGCGCTGGCGTCCAGATCGTGGTCGGCCCCGGTGGTGGTCCGTACGTCCCAGCCGAGAGCGACCAGAACGGCGGTCAGACCGGGAGCCTCCTTGCTCAGTGAGACGTTGCCGCCCTTGGCGAGGCTCACACCCATGTTGCTTCCTTTCGTCCGTGCGGAACCGGCAGATGTCCGGAACCGGGCACACAGGACGTACGGGACGTACCGGCGGCCACGGCGCCGTGTGACACCATCGTAAATCTACAGCACTGTAGAAATGAGCTGGTGGTTAGGATGCCCCGGCGCCAGGGCGGCTGGGGCGGCAGCGTGGAGAGGAGGCCACTTCCGTGGTCGGAAACGCCGGGAACACCAGAAACACCGGGCCCGTCGGGCAGACCGGGCACGCCGGGTACGCCGGCGAGCACCACGGCCTCGGCGAGCGCCGGGACCTCGACGACCGGGGCTCCCGTACGCGCAGGCGCGGCCAGGGGCAGCTGGAGGCGCAGGTGCTGGCCGTCCTGGGCTCGGCGACCACCCCGGTGGCGGCGACCTGGGTGCAGGAGCGGCTCGACGGCGAGCTGGCCTACACCACCGTGATCACGATCCTCACGCGCCTCCTCGGCAAGCAGGCCGTCACCCGCACCCGCTCCGGCCGCTCGTTCCTGTGGACACCGGTGGCGGACGAGGCGGGGCTCACGGCGCTGCGCATGCGCCGGCTGCTCGACGAGCGGGACGACCGCGACGCGGTGCTCTCCAGCTTCGTGTCGGCCCTCTCGCCGCACGACGAGCGGGTGCTCCGCTCGCTGCTCAGCGCGGCCGACGCCACCGACCGCACCACCGCCCCCGGGACGGACCGGTCGGCCGCGGACGAAGCGGAGAGTTGACCGATGGGTGTCTTCGTCTTCCTCCCCCTGGTCCTGCCGCTGACCGCGCTGCCGATCGCCCGCCTGGCCGAGCAGCATCTGCACCCGCGCAGCGCCGCGTGGCTGCTGACCTCCGTCGGGGTGGTCCTCGCCGCGTGCAGCACGTTCTGTCTCGGGCTGCTCGTGGTCGTCGGGACCGCGCAGCTGCCCGGGAACCCGCTGCCGGACAGCTGGTCGGATCCGGAGGTGCGCGAGGCCGTGCCGTACGACGAGGTGGCCGGCAAGACCGCGATCGTGGCGCTGCTCCTGGTCGTGGTGGCGTGCGCGCAGACCGTACGGCGCCATCTGCGGTTCCGCGCGCGGGCCCACCGCGCACTGGCCGGGCTGCGGGAGCTGCCCGGGTACGCGTCGGCGTACGCCGCGGCGCCCGGGCTCGCCGTCCTGGACGACGAGCTGCCGTACGCGTACGCCCTGCCCGGCTCCCCCGGCCGGATCGTCGTCTCCACGGGACTGCTGTCCTGCCTGGACCAGGGGGAACGGGCCGCTTTACTCGCCCATGAGCACGCTCATCTCGCCGGGCGCCACCACCGGCTGCTGCTGGCCGTACGGCTGGCGGGGTGCGCCAACCCGTTCCTGCGGCCGCTGGCGGAGGCGGTGACGTACAGCACCGAGCGCTGGGCGGACGAGGAGGCGGCGTACACGACGGGCGACCGGCGCACGACGGCGCGCGCGGTGGGCAAGGCCGCGCTCGTCTCCCGCCAGATGTCACCCCCCGGGCTCGCGGCGTTCGCCTCGGCGGGTCCGGTGCCGCGCCGGGTGGCGGCGCTGCTCGGCCCCGTGCCGCCGCGCAGGAGCTGGCCGCCCGCGCTCACCCGGGCGGGGATGGCCGCGTATGTCGCCGCCGCGGGAACGGCGGCGTCGACCGTCTCCGCGCTGAACGCGGCGTCGGCGCTCTTCCTGGTCCTCGAAGCCGCGACACCCCTGTGACGACCTGGCGTCTTCTACACCCCTGTAGAAGCAGTAGAGTGCACGCGTCGCACAGGGCGGCGAACCGGCCCGTCCGAAGCTGGACGGAGCGGGGTACGGGGCACGGAGGACCAGCGTGGGCAGTCAATCCAGGGGGCGGCGCGGCCGCCCGGCGGGCAACGGGCGGCGTGCCGCCCGGGGACCGGACCGCGCGGCGGGCCGCTCCAGACTGACCCGGCGGGGGCGAATAGCCGTCTGGACCGGCGGGGTGCTCGCCGTGGCGCTGATCGGCGTGGCCGGCGCCGGGACCTGGATCTACCAGAACCTCGACGGGAACATCCACTCCGCGGACATCGACGGGAAGATCGGCGGCGACCGCCCGGTCAACTCCAGCCCGGGCTCGAAGAACATCCTGGTCGTGGGCTCCGACTCGCGCGACGGGGACAACGGCAAGTACGGCAAGGGCCTGACCACCATGCAGTCGGACACCCTGATGGTGATGCACCTCGCCGCCAACCGGGAGTGGGCCACGGTGGTCTCCCTCCCGCGCGACTCCTGGGTGAACATCCCGTCCTGCGACAAGGGCGACGGGACCACCTCGGAGCCTCACCACTTCAAGATCAACGAATCGTTCGCCATCGGGGGATCGAGCGGCGAGGTCGCCGACGCCGCCGCCTGCACCATCAAGACCGTGGAGCAGAACACCGGGCTGCGCATCGACCACTTCATGTCGGTGGACTTCCAGGGCTTCAAGGGCATGGTCAACGCGCTGGACGGCATCGAGGTCTGCCCGGAGACGGCGATCAACGACAAGAAGGCCCATCTGGAGATGGAGGCGGGCTGCCAGACGGTCAGGGACGAGAAGGCCCTGGGGTACGTCCGTACCCGCTACAGCGTCGGCGACGGCTCCGACCTCGGGCGCATCGGGCGGCAGCAGGAGTTCATGGAGGCCGTGGCGGCCAAGGCGCAGGAGAAGCTGACCAGCCCGAACGCGCTCTACGGTTTCCTCGACTCCGCGACCAAGTCGCTCACCACGGACGAGGCGCTGGCGGGCATCAAGCCGCTCACCGCCCTCGCCAACGAGATCAAGGCCGTCCCGAGCGACCGGCTGACGTTCCTGACCGTGCCGAACTATCCCCGCGAGGCCGATGTCCCCTCGGACAAGGCCAATGTCGTCTGGCAGTATCCGCACGCCGGGAATCTGTTCACCGCCATGGCGCAGGACAAGGAGACCGACAAGGAGAAGCTGGAGGCGTCGACCGAGAACCCGGTCTACGCGACCACGGTGCGGGTGCAGGTGCTCAACGGCACCGGCACCCAGGGACGGGCCGCCGAGGTCGCCGACACGCTCCGTACGGCCGGCTTCACGGTCTCGTCGGTCGGGAACGCGCCGGAGTCCGCGAAGAAGACCACGGTCGGCTACCCGCAGGACCAGAAGGCGGGGGCCGAGATGCTGGCCTCCCGGCTGCCGGGCAGCGCCGTACGGCAGGACACGGAGGCCACGCCGGGCGTGGTGACCCTGACCGTGGGCCAGGACTTCAAGGCCCTCAGATGAGCGCGGCGGCCCGGCGGACGAGCCTCCGGCCATGACGGACGCCGTGACGGGTGGAGTGACGGGGACCGTGACGGGTGGCGTACGCCACATTGCGTCGCTTTGCTATTCCTTTACCATTGAGCGACGGGCCACTTCCCCGTCGTCTCACCGCAAGAACATACGAGTCGAACCAACTGATCCGAGAAGGAGCTGCGGTCCCGCAATGGGTGAGCCTCCCAGTACGAACCGTGCCATTCCCGTCCCGCCGAGCCAGGGGACGGAGGTGGCACGGTGACCGAAGTGCTCCTGCTGCTGCTCGCCCTCGCGCTCACCCTCGCCTGTGCGGTGTTCGTGGCGGCCGAGTTCTCCCTGACCACGATCGAGCGGAGCGAGCTGGAGCGCGCCGCCGCCGCCGGTGAGCGCGGGGCCGCGAGCGCCCTGGAGGCGGCCAAGCGGCTCACCTTCCAGCTCTCCGGGGCCCAGCTCGGCATCACGGTGACCTCCCTGGTCATCGGCATGCTCGCCGAGCCGTCCTTCGCCGCCCTGCTGCGCGGTCCGCTGGAGGCCGTCGGTCTGCCCGGCGGCGCGGTGTCCACGGTCGCCACCCTGCTCGGTGTCTCGCTCTCCACCGTCGTGCTGATGGTCGTCGGTGAGCTCGTCCCGAAGAACTGGGCGATCTCCAGCCCGCTCACGGTCGCCAAGGTCGTGGCGAGTCCGCAGCGCGGCTTCACCGCCGCGTTCGCCCCGCTGATCCGGCACCTGAACAACACCGCGAACAAGCTGGTACGGCGCTTCGGCCTGGAGCCCGCCGAGGAGCTGGCGTCCGCCCGTACCCCCGAGGAACTGGTCGCGCTGGCCCGGCACTCCGCGCGGGAGGGCGCCATAGAGGCGGACTCCGCGGAGCTGTTCGTACGGACCCTGCACCTCGCCGATCTGACCGCGGAGAACGTGATGACCCCGCGGGTGGACGTCCGGGCCCTGGAGGCACACGCCACCGCCACGGACGCCGCCCATCTCACCCTGGCCACCGGCCTGTCGCGCTTCCCCGTCTACCGGGACAGCCTCGACGAGGTCATCGGCACGATCCACATCCGCGACGTGCTGGCCCTGGACGAGGACCGGCGGGACCACACCCCCGTCACCGAACTGGCGACCAGCCCGATGCTGGTGCCCGATTCCCTCCCGGTGGACCGGCTGCTGCGGCGGCTGCGCGAGTCGCGGACCATGGCCGTCGTCATCGACGAGTACGGCGGGACCGCGGGGGTCGCCACGGTGGAGGACATCGTGGAGGAGGTCGTCGGCGAGGTACGCGACGAACACGACCCGGACGAGACCCCGGACCTGCTCCCCGGCAAGCCGGACGCCGAGGGCCGCGACGTGTGGGAGGCCGACGGCTCCGTCCGGCTCGACCAGCTCGAAACGATCGGCTTCACCGCGCCGGAGGGCCCGTACGAGACGCTCGCCGGGCTGCTCGCGACCCGCCTGGAACGGCTGCCCGTGCCCGACGACACCCTGGAGATCGACGGCTGGCAGTTCACCGTGCAGCGCGTCGAGCACCACCGCGCGGACCGGGTCGGCGTCACCGCCCCCGCCCGGGCCGCACAGATCACGGAGGACGCCCGATGACCGGCCTGCAGCTCGCCATCGGCGTGCTCACCCTGTTCACCAACGCGTTCTTCGTCGGGGCCGAGTTCGCGCTCATCTCCGTACGGCGCAGCCAGATCGAGCCGCTGGCCGTCAAGGGCAGCAGGCGCGCCAAGAACACCCTGTGGGGTCTGGAGCACCTCTCGGCGGCCATGGCCACCGCGCAGCTCGGGATCACCATCTCCTCGCTGGTGCTGGGCGCCGTCGCGGAGCCGGCCATAGCGCACCTGCTGGAGCCGCCGTTCGAGGCGATCGGGGTGCCCGAGGCGCTGATCCACCCGATCGCGTTCGTGATCGCGCTGACCCTGGCGACGTATCTGCACATGCTCGTCGGCGAGATGGTGCCGAAGAACATCGCGCTGGCCGCCCCGGCGCCCACCGCGCTCGCGCTCGGGCCCGCGCTGGTCTGGCTGACCCGCGCGCTGCGCCCGGTGATCTTCGGGATCAACGCGTTCGCCAACTCCATCCTGCGGCTGCTGAAGGTCGAGCCGAAGGACGAGGTCGCCTCCGTCTTCACCGACGACGAACTCGCCCGGCTGGTCACCGACTCCAGCGAGGCGGGGCTGCTCGACCCGGCGGACGGGGAGCGGCTGCGTGACGCGCTGGAGCTGGGCACCCGGCCGGTGGGCGAGGTGATGGTCCCGCTGAGCCGTACGGTCACCGTCGACCACCGGATCACCCCGCGGGAACTGGAGCGCGCCGCCGCGTCCTCCGGCTTCTCCCGGCTGCCGGTGACCGGGCCCGACGCCACGATCCTCGGCTATCTGCACATCAAGGACGCCCTCGGCGTCGACGAGCGCACCGAGCCGTTCCCGCGGAGCGCGCTGCACACGGTGGTCCGGGTCGAGATCGACACCCCGCTCGACGACACGATGACGGCCATGCGCACCGCCGGCACGCACCTTGCCGCCGTCACCGGGGACAAGGGGACCGTCATCGGCTTCGTCACCATGGAGGACGTCCTGGAGGAACTGGTCGGCCCCGCCACCGGCCCGCCGACCGCCGCGTAACCGCCGCGCGGACCATCCGTCCGGCCACCCCGCCCGCGCCGTCCCCTTCCGAACGGCAGGACGGCGCGACAAGCGGCCGGTGCCCCGCCCCGGGCACCGGCCGCTCCCTCCTATCCTTGTCATCTGATCTTTCAACCTGCCCTTTTGGCCTGCGCACGCGCAAGAAAACGAGTGTCCTCTGATGTACGACGGGACGAGTCGATTAGAGCCGGTGGCTCTCGCCGCGCGCAGCCGGCGCCTCGTGGAATCCACCGCCTTCAGCAGCGCGGTGTTCTGCCTGATCGTCGGTAACGCGTGCCTGCTCGGCATCGAGACGTACAGCGGCGCCGTACACCAGTGGCGCGCCGAACTGAAGCTCGCCGAGCATCTTTTCCTCGCCGCTTTCACCGCGGAGATCCTGCTGCGCGCCGCCTCCTACGCGGACCGCCCCAAGGAGTTCTTCCGCGATCCGTGGAACGTCTTCGACCTGGCGGTCGTCTCGCTGGCCCTCACCCCGTTCGCCCGGGAGAACACGACGCTCCTGCGGCTGCTCCGGCTCGCCCGGGTGCTGCGCGCGGCGCGCTTCCTGCCGCAGCTGCGCATCGTGATCGTCGCCGTGGGCAAGAGCCTGCCGGGGACCGCGAGCTTCGTGCTGGTGGGCGCGCTGCTGCTGTACGTGTACGCCATGCTCGGCTGGGTCTTCTTCGCGCGCTCCGACCCCGAGCACTACGGCTCGCTCGGCCGCGCGGCGCTCACGCTCTTCCTGCTGATCACCCTCGACGGGCTGGGCGACGCGGTACGCGGCGGTCTGGAGGTCTCCCGCTGGGCCATCGTCTACTTCGCGTCGTTCGTTCTGCTGGGGTCGTTCCTCCTGGTCAACCTGTTGATCGGCGTGGTCATCAACTCCCTGGAGGAGGCGCGCGAACTGGAGGAGGAGCACGAGCAGGCGCACGAGACCGCCGTCCCGGCGGGCGGCCCCGAGCAGGCGCAGGCCGTGCTGCTCGCCCGGATCGCCGCCGCGCGCCGCGCCCTGGACGAGGTCGAGGCCCAGCTCGCGACCGCGGGCGCGCACGATCGCCCCCTCCTACGGCCGTCCCCGCCTGGCGCGTCCGTCCCGCGTGGCCCTTCATAGGGGGAAGGGGAAAGCGTCCGACCGGGCGTTCGGGCGGAGGGTCGTATGGCGGTTCGCGGACACCGGCGCCTCGGATTTCCGGTGGCGGCCGGGGTGTTCGCCGTCGGGATGGCGGGCACCACGCTGCCCACGCCGCTGTACGGGCTCTACCGGGAGCAACTCGGCTTCTCCGAGCTGATGGTGACGGTGGTGTTCGCCGTCTACGCCCTCGGGGTGATCGCCGTACTGCTGCTGGCCGGGGACCTCTCCGACCAGGTGGGGCGGCGGCCCGTACTCCTCCTCGCGCTGGGGCTCTCGGCGGCCAGTGCCCTGTGTTTCCTCTTCGAGGGCGGGCTGCCGCTGCTCTTCACGGGACGGCTGCTCTCCGGCTTCGCCGCCGGCCTGCTGAGCGGTACGGCCACCGCCTGTGTGCTGGAGCTGGCGCCGCCCGGGCGGGAGGCGCGGGCCGGGCTGGCCGCCACGGCGGCGAACATGGGCGGCCTCGGCTGCGGTCCACTGCTGTCCGGGATCCTCGCTCAGTACGCGCCGTGGCCGCTCGCCCTGCCGTTCGTGACCCATCTGGCGCTGGTGGCGGTCGCGTCCGTACTGACCTGGTTCCTCCCGGAGACGGTCGCCTCCCCGCACCGGCCGCGGCTCCGCCCGCGGGGGCTCTCGCTGCCGCCGGGGATCCGCGGGGTGTTCGTGCCCTCGGCGCTCGCCGCGTTCGCCGGGTTCGCGCTGCTGGGGCTGTTCACGGCGGTCGCGCCGAGCTTCGTGGCCCAGACCCTGTCGGTGCACAACCTGGCGGTGACGGGCGCGGTCGTCTTCTCCGTCTTCCTCGCCTCGACGGCTGGACAGGCGCTGATGGGGCGGCTGGGGGTGCGCGCGGCACTGCCCGGGGGCTGTCTGGTCCTGGTGGCCGGGCTGCTGCTGGTGGCCGGCTCGCTGGCGGCGCGGTCGCTGCCGCTGCTGGTCGCGGGCGCGCTCTGCGGCGGACTCGGCCAGGGGCTGGCGTTCCGCGCCGGGATGAGCGCGGTCAGCGCCGTGGCGCCGCCCGAGCACCGGGGCGCCACGCTCTCCTCCTTCTTCGTCGTCGCCTACACGGGGATCTCCCTGCCCGTCGTCGGGGTGGGCGCGCTGACCCTGTGGCTCGGGCTCACGGGGGCGGGGCTGACGTTCTCGGCGTGCGTGATGGTGCTCGCGGCCTGCGTCGGCCTGTACGTGCTGCGCCATCCGCCCGGGGTTGCCGGCGTCTCGGGCGTTCCCGGCGCCTCGGACGCCTCGGACGTGCCCGACGTGCGCGATGTCGGCGACGTCCCCGGCGTCTCCGGCGGCGAGGGAACGGGGGACGCCGGGAGGTGATGCCGGGGCCGGGCGCGCGTCAGGGGCGTCCCGCCGGCGGGACCTCCTCGCCCGGCGCCACCGGGCCCGGCGGGGTGCCGTCGCCGAACGGCCGACCGCCCAGCTCCGCGCGGTGGTGCGGTGTGAGCCAGCCGGAGAGATCGGGGCCGAGGGGCACGATCCCGGTCGGGTTGATACCGGTGTGCACCTGGTAGTAGTGGCGCTTGATGTGGTCGAAGTCGACGGTGTCGCCGAACCCGGGGGTCTGGTAGAGGTCCCTGACGTACGCCCACAGCACCGGGTCCTCGGCCAGCTTCGAGCGGTTGCACTTGAAGTGCCCGTGGTAGACGGCGTCGAAGCGCACGAGCGTGGTGAAGAGCCGGATGTCCGCCTCGGTGAGGGTGTCCCCCACCAGGTAGCGGCGGTCGGCGAGCCGTTCGGAGAGCAGCCCTAGCCGGTGGAACACGGCGCGGTAGGCGTCCTCGTACTCGCTCTGCCCGGACGCGAACCCGGCGCGGTACACGCCGTTGTTGACGTCGCGGTAGACGCCCTCCATGACCTCGTCGATCTCGTCGCGCAGCGGCTCGGGGTAGAGGTCGGGCGCGCCGCTCCGGTGCAGCGCCGTCCACTCGGTGGCCAGGTCCAGGGTGATCCGCTGGAAGTCGTTGGTGACGAGCCGGCCGCTGGGCACGTCCACGACCGCGGGGACGCTGACCCCGCCCGGATAGCCGCGCTCGCGGGCGTCGTACGCCTCGGCGAGGTAGCGGATGCCCAGTACGGGGTCCCGGCCGTCCGGGTCGAGGGTGAAGCGCCAGCTCCGGTCGTCCTGGATGGGGTCGGCGACGGCGAGGGAGAGGGCGTCCTCCAGCCCGAGGAGGCGGCGCGAGACGAGGGCGCGGCTCGCCCACGGGCAGGCGCGGCTGACGACCAGGCGGTAGCGGCCGGCCTCGACGGGCCAGCCGTCGGCGCCGTCGGCGGTGATCCGGTCCGCGAAGTGGCTCCTGGACCGCTTGAAGGGCTTCTTCCCGTACGCGGCGTTGCCCTCGGCCTCCGCGGGTGCGTTCATCGCTGGTTCCTTCCTGCTCGGTGGCGGTCTGCCAGCTCTGTGGCGGACTTCTGCCCGGTGGCGGGTCTTCCTGCTCGGTGACGGGTTCTCCTGCCCGGTGGCGGTTTTCGTACGCGGTGGCGGTCCTCGTACCCGGCGGCTCGTCGCCCGCCCGTGGTGTGGCGGACCGTCAGCGCGCCGGGGCGTCGCGCTGTCTCTCCGTGCGCCGGGCCACGGCGATGTCGGCGAGGGCGACCAGCAGCGCCGCCACCACGAACCCGACCGAGACGACCAGTCCGTGGTCGAACGCCGTGGCCCAGCCGTCGGGCGTCACCTCGGCGAAGAAGACGGAACCCACGGCGGCGATCCCGACCGCCGATCCCACCCGCTGGGCCGTCTGCAGGGTGCCCCCGGCGCTGCCCGCCATGGGCACCGGCACCTCGGCGAGGGTGAGGGTCTGGTTGGGCGAGATGACCAGTCCGCTGCCCACCCCGGCCAGGAGCAGCGGCGCCGCCATCGCCCACCCGACGTTGTGCCCCGGCACCAGGTGTACGGCGAGGGCGGTGGCCGCGAGGCCGGCGGTCACCATGATCAGCCCGACGGCGACGAGCGGCCGGCCGAACCGGCCGACGAGCCGCCCGCCGAGAGCTGCCGCCGCCCCCGAGCCCAGTGCGAAGGGGGTGATGGCCAGACCCGCCTGGAGCGCGGTGTAGTGCAGTCCGCTCTGGAGGTAGAGCGTGCTGATGAAGAAGACGGTGGTGAACCCCGCGAAGTACAGCAGGATCAGCAGGCAGCCCAGCCGGAAGGAGCGGACGCGGAAGAGGGAGAGGTCCAGGACCGGCTGGGTGGCGCGTGTGCCGCACCGGGACTCCCACTTCACGAAGCCGGCCAGCAGCGCGGCGGCCACCAGCAGCAGAAGCCACTTCCCGTCGCCGTGCCACTGCTGCGACTGGACGAGCGGCAGCAGCAGCGCCAGGATCCCGCCGCCGAGGAGGAGCACGCCGACGGGGTCGAGCTGACGCGGGGTGACCCGGCCGGCCGACGGGGTGTCCGGCAGCAGCCGGTGGGCCAGCACCAGACAGACGGCGCCGAGCGGCAGGTTGACGTAGAAGACCCACCTCCAGCCCTCCTCCGCGCCGGCCGCCTGGATGATGAGGCCGCCCAGCAGCGGGCCGACGGCGGTCGAGATGCCCACCACCGTGCCGAACATGCCGAAGGCCCGGCCCCGTTCCCGGCCGGCGAAGAGCTGCTGGATCAGGGCGGAGATCTGCGGGGAGACCAGGCCGCCCGCGAGTCCCTGCACCAGCCGGGCGAGCACCAGCCAGAGGCTGGACTGGGCGGCTCCGCAGGCGGCGGAGGCGAGGACGAAGAGGGTCAGCCCCCACATGAAGACCGGCCGCCGCCCCCGGGCGTCCCCGAGCCGGCCCGCGGGGATCAGGAAGAGGCCGAAGGCGAGGGCGTATCCGGAGACCACCCACTGGAGGTCGGACACCGGGGTGCTGAGCCCCTCACGGATGGAGGGCAGGGCGACGTTGACGATGGAGACGTCCAGCAACGTCATGAACCCCGCCACCAGGCAGACCGCCAGCGCCTTCCACCGTCGCGGGTCCGGCGCGGCGGGGCGGGGCGGCCCCGGGGGGTGGGCGGGAGGTTCCGTGTCCTGCCCTTTATGTCCGGCCATGGACCGCACCCTACGGCGAAGGGGCACGGTCCGCGCGCAAGGAACGCGCGGGCCGTGCCCCGTGGTGGCGCGCCCCGGGTGGCGCCGGAGCGCCGAGGGGGCGGACCGTCAGGCGACGTTGATGGCGGTCCAGGCGGCGCCGACCGCCTTGTACTCGGCGCTGGTCGTGCCGTAGAGGGCGCCCGCCGCGCTCAGGGTCGCGGTGCGCGCCCGTGCGTAGTTGGTGGTGGACGTCATGTACGTGGTGAGCGCCTTGTACCAGATCTGGATGGCCTTGTCGCGGCCGATGCCGGTGACGGCGGCGCCGTTGTACGTGGGACTGTTGTAGCTCACGCCGTTGATCGTCTTCGCGCCGCTGCCCTCGGACAGCAGGTAGAAGAAGTGGTTGGCCGGGCCCGACGAGTAGTGGACGTCGAGGTTGCCCAGGGTGGACGACCAGTAGTCCTTGGAGGCGCCGTCCTTGCTGGGCTTGTCCTGGTAGCGCAGCGGGGTGCCGTCGCCGTTGATGTTGATCTTCTCGCCGATGAGGTAGTCACCCGGGTCGGTCGCGGTGTTGGAGTAGAACTCGACCGCGGTGGCGAAGATGTCGGAGGTGGCCTCGTTGAGACCGCCGGACTCGCCGCTGTAGTTCAGGTTGGCTGTCGCGGCGGTGACGCCGTGGGTCATCTCGTGGGCGGCCACGTCGAGCGAGGTGAGCGCGTTGGCGTTGCCCGAGCCGTCCCCGTACGTCATGCAGAAGCAGGAGTCGCTCCAGAACGCGTTGACGTAGTTGTTGCCGTAGTGGACGCGCGAGTAGGAGCCGACGCCGTTGTTCTTGATGCCGTTGCGGCCGACGACGTTCTTGTAGAAGTCCCAGGTCTCCGCGGCGCCGTAGTGCGCGTCGACGCCCGCGGTCTGCCGGCCGCCGGCCCAGACGTCGTCGGCGTCGGTGAAGAGGGTGCCGGTGCCCGAGGTGCCCTGGTTCAGGTCGTACGTCTTGTGGCTGCCGCGCCCGCCGTCGGTGAGGTTGTACGTGGTGCCGCTCTTGGTGGTGCCGAGCGTGACGCTGCCGTTGTACTTGCCGGTTCCCGTGCCGGTCCGGATGGCCTCGTTCCTGAACAGCTCGGCGCCGGTGGCCGCGTCGGTGACGACGTGCAGTTCGCTCGGCGTGCCGTCGGACTGGACGCCCTTGACGACGGTCTCCCAGGCCAGCACGGGTGTGCCGGAGGCCGCCCAGATCACCTTGCGGGGCGCGTTCTCGGCCGCCGCGTCCGTGG
Source organism: Streptomyces sp. NPDC056987 (assembly GCF_042673865.1). NCBI lineage: Bacteria > Bacillati > Actinomycetota > Actinomycetes > Kitasatosporales > Streptomycetaceae > Streptomyces > Streptomyces sp. NPDC056987. The sequence continues at coordinate 129,244 of NZ_JBHURV010000006.1, read as the reverse complement.
TCTTCTCCGCCGACGCGGCCTTCAGGGCCTTCGACTTCGCGGTGGAGGCGGCCACCGCGGCGTCGGTGGAGGCCACGGCTATGCGGGCCGTGGTCGCCTTGGTGACGCTCCGCCCGTCGGCCGGGCTCTCGTGGACGACGAGGTCACCGCCGAGCACGGGCAGGCCCTGGTAGGTCCGCTCGTAGCGGGTGTGGACCGTGCCGTCGGCGTCCTTGACGACGTCCCTGACCACCAGCTTCTCGGCGGCGCCGAGGCCCAGGGTCCTCGCCTCGCCGGCGGTGTCCGCCTGCGCGGACCTGATGGCCTCGACGCGCTGCGCGGGGGTCAGCTCCAGGGCGGTGGCGCCGCTCTCCCTGGTGGGGTCGGGCTGGGCGCTGGCCGTGCCCGACTGGACCGCGACCACGACCATGGCGGCGGAGGCGACGAGCGCCGCCAGCCGCACGGCCTTGCGGGGGGTGGTGGCGCGGGGGGTGGAAGCTTCGAGTCTCACTCAGTCTCCAAGAGTGTCGGACCGCCGGTGAGCGGTCCCCTGTGGGGAAGCGACGGCCTGGGGTGAGTCCGTCGCCCGAAGGTGCTGAGAGGTGTGCGAGTGCTGCGGAGCCGGCCCGCCGCGATGATCTACGCGCGGTGAGCCGTCCAGAGAGTGCCATCCACGGGACGCGTTGCGACAGATCAGAAACCAGGATTTGACCTCGTGTTGTCAATTCTGTACGCCAAAAATACATCAACCGGTCGTAAAGGAACGGGAGTTGAGGGCCTCCCCTGGTGAGCACGCCACCGCGCATGGCGCGGAGAGCCCCGGCGGGCGACAGCCGGGACCCTCCGCCGTCATGCGGTGGCGCTGTTCCTCGCACCCTCCGTGGCGCTATTCGAAGAGGTCGGAGTACGAACCGAGGGCGAGCGCGATGTCCGCCTGCGCCCAGAAGCGGTGGTAGGTGAAGGTGGGCGCCGCACCGCCCTTCAGGTACGCCTCGACCTTCGACCAGGCCGGGTCGCTCTCGTAGAAGGAGCGGATCGACAGGAAGGTGGAGTTCGCGTCGATCCGGTCGCCGTTCGGCATGGTGCCGGTCCAGCCGCTCGGGATGTGGACCGGGTCGTCGAACCGGCTGTAGTCCGCGCGGGTCTCGGGGACCGCGATGCCCAGCGCGTCCCGGTGGTGGTCCCACATGCCGTCCAGCAGCGCCTTGGCGGTGGTCTTCGCCGCCGCGTGGCCGGACTTCGCCGCGTAGTACGAGAGGGTCTTGGCGTACGCGGCGGCCACGCCCACGTCGTTGGTGTAGTCCGCGACGGTGACATGCAGCCCGGTGTTGGCGCCGGGGCTGGCGGCGTTCCAGGTGTCGGGCTTGCCGGACCACTGGAGGGTCGAGGGGATCAGGTACGTACCGTCCGGGTTGACGGTGGTCTTGGACAGGGCCCAGGTGACCCACTTGTCCAGCACCGCCTTGGCCGCGGCATCACCCGTACGGTTGTAGTACTCGGCCACGCGCTCCATGGACCACGCCTGGAAGCCGAACCACTGGTTGGACGGCGGGTCGTGGTAGACCGGGGCCTCGTCGTAGTACATGCCGTAGAACGTCGGGGTCCCGGCCGGGGGTGTCGCGTACCGGCCCTGCCAGCTGTTGGTGGCGCCGCCCGCGATCCCGCCCTCGGAGGACTGGAGCCAGCGGTAGAACTCCACCTGGCGCTTGAGGCTGGTGGACCAGTCCTGCTGGCCGGTGGCCGACTTCGGCTTGAGATCGGCGTACGAGCTGAGCGCCCAGGCCGCCATCGGGTTCTGGTAGCCGCTGTGGCTGAAACTGGAGCCGATGCGCCAGGCCCAGCCGGCCGAGGCGTCGGTGGCCCCGCCCCAGGCGTAGTACCAGGAGAGCAGGTAGTGCGAGCTGTTCTTGCCGCTGCCCGCGGGGCAGGCGCTCTCGCCCACGCAGTCGCCGACCTTCTTGAAGTACTTGTCGTACATGGCGTAGCGGAGGTAGTCGCCCATCTTCGCGGCCTTGGCGACATTGGCCGAGACGGCGCTTCCCTTGCCCTGCTCCTTGGCCCATTCCGAGGCCCAGTAGGCGGCCTGGACGACGCGGGCGTCGGCGTCGGGGGCGTTGGTGAACTTCCACTGCTTGGCGTACGAGGCGTCCTTGGTGAAGAGGTCCAGATAGCCGTTGGTGCCGCCGTACTTGAACGCGTCGCAGGTGGGCTGGGTGACGGTCTCCCAGACCGACTCCTGCGGCCCGCGCTGGAAGGTGTTGATGTAGGAGGGGCCCTGATCGGCGGGGCCCGCCTCGCACTTGCCGGGGGCGTTGCCGTATCCGTAGACGTTGTCGACGTCCTGGATCCAGTGCATGCCGTAGATGTCGTCGGTGCCGTACGCGCTCTTCAGCTCGGCCGCGATGGGGTCGTTGCCCACCGGGATGTTGCTGTTGAGCTGTGAGGGGTACTGCGAGGGCAGATCCTGCTCGGGCGCGTAGGTGGCGGGCTTCGAGGCGTTGTAGAAGCTGTTGGTCGGCTGGTCGGCGTGGGTGGGGATCATGTACTTCTCCATGATGTCCCACGCGCCGTTGAACCGGGCCCAGTCGCCGGTGACCTTGCCGTACATCGCCTGGAGCCAGATCAGGTAGCTGTACGCCTCCGAGGTCGTCTCATGGCCCTGGTCGGGTGCCTCGACGATCAGTGTCTCGACGGAGTGGTACGGGATCCCCTCGGGCGAGAAGTAGCCGGCGGCCGGGTCGGTGATCTTGCCGTACAGCTCCAGGAACCGGGCGTCGTACGTGGTCGACGCGGCTAGCTGGGTGACGGTCACCTCCGCCTTGGCCTGTCCGGTGGCGCTCGCGGTGAAGGTGGCCGCGCCGGTGCCGGTGGCCGCGGCGGTGACGGTCACCTGCTGGGCGGTGCTCCAGTTGGCGGGAGTGAAGGTGAGGGCGGAGCCCGAGGTGACCGTCAGCCCGGTGTTGCCCGCGGTGCGGGCCACGGTGACGTTGACGTTCGCGCTCGGCTGGGTGGAGAGCCTGACGGCGAAGGTGCCCGTCTTCCCCTGCTGCACGCCGAGCTGGCCGGGCGTCGCGACGATCGAGGGGCCCGCGGTGACCCGTACCCCGACGGGGGTGGACTCGGCGGCGGCGCCCTGCCCGTCGTACGCCTTGGCGTAGAGGGAGAGGTCGCCCGCCGGGACATTGGTGTAGTCGAAGGTGTACGGCGAGGTGGTGTCGGTGCCGAGCAGTGTGGTGTCGCTGTAGAACTCGACCTTGGTGACGCCCGCGCCGTCGGCCGCCGCGGCGGTGGCGGCCATCGGGATGGTGCCGCCCGCGGTGAACAGCGCGCCGGGGGCCGGGCTGGTCAGTACGGCGATGGGCGGCTGGTGCGCACCGGTGCAGGTCACGCCGTTGACGGCGAAGACGGTGGGCGCGGCGTTGGCGCCGCTGTACGTGAAGTTGGCGCCGGCGGAGGCCGAGGCGCCGGGCGCGATGGTGCCGTTGTGCGCGGCGTTCCTGACGGTGACGTTCTTGCCGGACTGCGACCAGGTGCCGTTCCAGCCGCTGGTGAGCGTCTGGTTGCCGGCGTACCCGTAGGTGAGGGTCCAGCCGGAGACGGCCTCCGTGCCCCGGTTGGTGATCGTCAGATCGGCGGTGAAACCGGAACCCCAGTCTTTCGTCTTGTAGTCGACTCCGCACTGGACCGCGGCGGCCTGTGCGGGCGTGCCGGTGACCGCGGTCAGACCGAGCGGCAGGGAGAGGGCGGCCGCGAGGGCGATGAGCACCCGACGGGGTCCGCGCGGCCCGCGGACCCTTCCGGGCGGGGTTGACGCGCCTGGTGGCGAGCCTCGTGAGCCGAGCATGCCGAGCATGGAGGGGTCCTCCTCGCGGTCCGGTGCGGGTGGGGGGAAGGGGACTCGAACCAGTGGGAGCGCTCCCAAGCGTCGAGCGGGACCGTGCACCTGTCAAGTCTTTGAACAAGACGCACGTCCGGGCGAGTTGACAGATAAAAGAATTCAACTGGGCTGTTGACTCACGCCACTTCGGCGCTAACGTCGAAGCCAACCAGTGGGAGCGCTTCCATCAGTCGTACGCCGTGTCAGGCGGCGTGCGGGCCATCGAGGAGTCGCTCCATGCGAGCACCACCGCGCCTCTGTGCACTGCTGGCCGCGACGGCCCTGGCCGTCGCGGGAACAGTCGCCACGCAGGCGGCCGCGTCGGGAACCGCGGCCGGCTGCACCGTCGAGTACCGCACCACCGGTCAGTGGGACGCCGGCTTCCAGGGCGACGTCACACTGACCAACCACGGGTCCCCGGTCGAGAGCTGGTCCCTCACCTTCGACTTCCCGGGTACGCAGAAGGTGACCCAGGGCTGGAACGGGAAGTGGTCGCAGTCGGGCAGGACCGTGACCGCGGTCAACGAGAGCTGGAACGGCAGGATCCCCACCGGCGGCTCGGTGAGCGCGGGGTTCACCGCGTCCTGGTCGGGGTCCAACCCCGCGCCCACCGCCTTCAAGGTCAACGGCGTGGCGTGCGGGGGCGACACGGGTCCCGGCGACCCGACCGATCCGACGGAACCGCCCACCGAGCCACCGACCGACCCGCCCGCCCCGGGCGGCGCACCGCCCCAGCTCCGGGTCTCGGGGAACAAGCTGGTCGACCAGAACGGCGCGACCCGCCGCATGCTCGGCGTCAACCGCTCCGGCGGTGAGTTCATGTGCGTCCAGGGCTACGGCTTCTTCGACGGACCGGTGGACGACGCGTCGGTCCGGGCCATCGCGGACTGGAAGGTGAACACCGTACGCGTCCCGCTCAACGAGGAGTGCTGGCTCGGGCTCCCGAACGTGAACCCGGCCTACTCCGGGGCGAACTACATCGCGGCGGTCAAGGCGTACGTGGCCAGGCTGGAGGCGCACGGCATCACACCGGTGGTCGAACTCCACTGGTCCCACGGGAAGTACACCGGCGGTGACAGCCACTGTCCGGACACCGAGTACGCGACCTGCCAGAAGCCGATGCCGAACGCGCAGTACACACCGGCGTTCTGGTCCTCGGTCGCCCAGACCTTCAAGGACGACCGGGCGGTGGTCTTCGACCTCTTCAACGAGCCCTTCCCGGACCGCGCCACCAGCAGCCTGGACGCCGCGTGGACCTGCTGGCGCGACGGCGGGAGCTGCCCCGGCATCGACTTCCGGGTCGCCGGGATGCAGTCCCTGCTCGACGCGGTGCGGGCGACCGGAGCCCGGAACCTGGTGCTGATCCCCGGCATCGCCTACTCGAACGACATGCGTCAGTGGCTGAAGTACCGGCCGGCCGATCCGGCGGGCAACACGGCCGCCGCCTGGCACACGTACAACTTCAACACCTGCTCGAACGAGAGCTGCTGGAACGAACAGCTCGCTCCAGTACTCGCCCAAGTGCCCCTCGTGGCAGGCGAGATCGGCGAGAACACCTGCTCGCACGGGTACATCGACCGGGTCATGGCCTGGCTGGACGGCCGGGGCGCGTCCTACCTCGGCTGGACCTGGAACACCTGGGACTGTTCCTCGGGCCCCGCTCTGATCAGCGACTACAACGGCACGCCGACCTCCTTCGGCGCCGGACTCCGTGACCATCTGAAGGGACTCTCATGAGCCGCACCATCACCCCTCCGCGCCGAGCACGGACGGCGGTGCTCGCCGCGCTGGCGCTGGTCGCCGCCGCGACCGGCACGGCGACCGTGCTGGAAGGGCCGGCCGCCGCGGCGGCGGCCGGCTGCACGGTCGACTACAAGGTCCAGAGCTCCTGGAACGGCGGCTTCTCCGGCGCCGTCGCCGTCACCAACACCGGTGACGCGGTCAGCTCCTGGAAGCTGGAGTGGAGCTTCGCGGGCAACCAGAAGGTGACCCAGGGCTGGAGCTCCACCATCACCCAGAGCGGGACGGCGGTCTCCGCCACCAACGCCTCCTGGAACGGCACACTCTCCACCGGCGCCTCGGCCTCCTTCGGCTTCAACGCCGATGTCACCGGCACGAACGCGGTCCCCACCACGTTCAAGCTCAACGGCGTCACCTGCAACGTGCCGGGCGGCGGCACCCCCTCCGACCCGCCGACGACCCCGCCGACCACTCCGCCGACCGGGCCGACCACTCCGCCGACCGGGCCGAGCGCCAGGGTCGACAACCCGTACGCGGGCGCCGGGGTGTACGTGAACCCGGAGTGGTCGCGCAAGGCGGCCGCCGAGCCGGGCGGCAGCAGGGTCTCCAACCAGCCGACCGGGGTCTGGCTGGACCGGATCGCGGCCATCAACGGCGTGAACGGCGGGATGGGGCTGCGCGCCCACCTCGACGCGGCCCTGACCCAGGCGGCCGGCAGGGCGTTCGTCGTGCAGCTCGTGATCTACAACCTGCCGGGCCGTGACTGCGCCGCGCTCGCCTCCAACGGCGAGCTGGGCCCGACGGAGATCACCCGGTACCAGCGGGAGTACATCGACCCGATCGCCGCGATCCTCGCCGACACCAAGTACGCGAACCTGCGGATCGTGACCACCGTCGAGATCGACTCCCTGCCCAACCTCGTCACCAACGTCTCGCCGCGGCCCACCGTCACCCCCCAGTGCGACGTGATGAAGGCGAACGGCAACTACATCAAGGGCGTCGGCTACGCCCTGAACAAGCTGGGCGCCGTCGGCAACGTCTACAACTACGTGGACGCCGGACACCACGGCTGGATCGGCTGGGACGACAACTTCAACGCCTCGGCGCAGATCTTCAAGCAGGCCGCGACCGCCGAGGGCAGCACGGTCGACAAGGTCGCCGGGTTCATCGTCAACACCGCCAACTACGGTGCGACGAAGGAGAACAACTTCACCATCAACGACAGCGTGGCCGGCAAGTCGGTCCGTGAGTCGAAGTGGGTGGACTGGAACCGCTACGTCGACGAGCAGTCGTTCGCCCAGGCGTTCCGCCAGGAGCTGGTGGGTGTCGGCTTCCAGTCCGGCATCGGCATGCTGATCGACACCTCGCGCAACGGCTGGGGCGGCACCGCCCGGCCCGCCGGACCCGGCGCGCAGAGCACCGTGGACACGTATGTGGACGGCGGGCGCTACGACCGCAGGATCCACCTGGGCAACTGGTGCAACCAGTCCGGAGCCGGGCTCGGCGAACGGCCGAAGGCCGCTCCCGCCGCCGGGATCGACGCGTACGTCTGGATGAAGCCCCCGGGCGAGTCCGACGGCGCGAGCAAGGTCATCCCGAACGACCAGGGCAAGGGCTTCGACCGGATGTGCGACCCGACGTACGAGGGCAACCCGCGCAACAACAACCACATGTCGGGCGCCCTGCCCAACGCGCCGCTCTCGGGTGACTGGTTCTCCGCGCAGTTCCAGGAGCTGCTGAAGAACGCCTACCCGGCGCTGTAACACCCCCCGCGCGACAACCGCTCGATTCCCCCCACACGGACTCGATTCCCCCACGCGAAAGAGGACCGGCGGGCCCCAGCCAGGGGCTCGCCGGTTCCGTCATCCATATGTGGCTCTTATTCCGTTTGCCTGGGAAAGGAGGAAAATAGCAGGAGAGAGAGTGAGTGGAGGCGACGATGACACGGAACCGCTACACCCCGGACCGCGGTCTGACCACACGCATGGTGACCACCATGTTCCTGATCGGCCTGCTGTACGTGGTCCTGGTCGGTGTGCTGCTGGCGGTGCTGAACCACGCCTGGCCGATCATCCTGATCTTCGCCGGCGGTCTGTTCGTCGCGCAGTTCTGGTTCAGCGACAGGATCGCGGCGTTCAGCATGGGCGCCCGCGAGGTGACGCCCGAGGAGGCACCCGCCCTGCACGGCGCCGTCGACCGGATCTGCGCGCTGGCCGACATGCCCAAGCCGCGCGTCGCCATCGCGCAGAGTGACATGCCCAACGCCTTCGCCACCGGGCGCAACGAACGCAGCGCGCTGATCTGCGCCACGACCGGGCTGCTGCGCCGGCTGGAGCCGGAGGAGCTGGAAGGCGTCCTCGCCCATGAGATGTCGCACGTGGCACACCGCGATGTCGCCGTGATGACCATCGCCTCGTTCCTCGGTGTGCTCGCGGGCCTGATCACCCGGATCACCCTGTGGGGCGGACTGGCCAGGAACGCCCGCAACGCGGGCCCCGCCGGGATCGCGATCATGCTGATTCCGCTGGTCAGCGCGGTGGTGTACGCGGTCGGCTTTCTGCTGACCCGGCTGCTCTCCCGTTACCGTGAGCTGTCGGCGGACCGGACCGCCGCGCTGCTCACCGGCCGGCCCTCCGCGCTGGCGTCCGCGCTGACCAAGGTCAGCGGCCAGATGGCGCGGATCCCTACGGAGGACCTGCGGAAGGCGGAGCCGTACAACGCGTTCTACTTCGTCCCGGCGTTCTCCTCCAAGGAGAGCCTCGGCCGGCTGCTCTCCTCGCACCCGACGCTCGAACAGCGGCTGGAGCAGCTCGCCCGCATCTCCGCCGAACTCGCCCGCCCGTGACCGGTCCCGGTCTCGGTCCCGGTCCCGTCCTGGTCCGCACGGGCCGCCCACCCGCGAAGGAGCTGGTCCCGTGGGCCTTCTCGACACCATTCTCGGCCGCAGCAAGCCCGTCCGCCCCCAGCTCGACCAGCTCTTCTCCCTCCCTTCCGCCGCGCTCACCCTGGAGGCGGGAGCGGGCTACGTGCCCACCGGGCTCGGCTCGGTGTGCTTCGCGGGCGTCGAGGGCGGCGGATTCGCGCGGATCCGGCAGGACGTACAGGAGTTGCTGGACGCGGACACCGCGCGGGAGCGGGCCGGGGCGCCGGTCACCTTCAGCCAGGACCCGTACGGCTACACCTGGCTGCTCTCACAGCGGCCCCCCGATGACACGGCCGCCCTGGTCAACGATCTGCACGCGGTGAACACACTGCTCCAGGACGGCGGCTTCGGGCCGCAGCTGCTCTGCTCCCTGATCGGCTTCCGGGACGCGGAGCGGCGGGCACTGGCGCTGGTCTATCTCTACAAGCGCGGCACGTTCTATCCGTTCGCCCCGCTGCCCGGCGGCGCCGAGAAGCGGGACAATCAGCGGGAACTGCAGGTCAGAGCGGTGCTCGGGGACGATCTGCGGATCGAGCCCGACCTCGCGCGCTGGTTCCCCGTCTGGGGCGCGCCGGGGCTGTGAGCCGCGTTCTCCGGGCTTCTCGCGGCTCCGCCCGGCTCCTCCCGTCCGCTTATCTCGTCCGCTTATCCGGCGTACGGCAGCGGCGCGCGCCCGGCGATCCCCGGTTCGACCACGAACACGGCGCCCGCCGCCGGGTCCTCGTCGTCCGGCACGTTCTCGCGCGAGGTGGTGATGAAGAGCCGCCGGTAGTCGTCACCACCGAAGGCGCAGGCGCTGACCTGGCGGGCGTTCACCTCCACCACGGTGTCGAGCACACCCTCGGGGGTGTAGCGGCGGACCGCGGAACCGCCCCAGAGCGCGACCCACACGCCGCCCTCGGCGTCCACCGTGATCCCGTCGGGCGCGCCGTCGGCCGGGTCGACGCTCACCCAGGGCTCGGGGGTGGCGAACAGGCCGGTCGCGGGGTCGACCGTCACCCGGGCGACGCTCTGGGTGGGGGTGTCGACGTAGTAGGCGAAGTCGCCCGCCGGGGACCAGGCCAGACCGTTGGAGATGGTCACGCCGGTGTGAACGACGGAGGTCTCGCCGCCGGGCGTGAGCCGGAAGACCCGGCCGGCGCCGGGGCGGGTGTCGTACGCCATCGACCCGCAGTAGAAGTTGCCGGCCGGGTCGCAGCCGCCCTCGTTCATCCGGATGGTGGGATCGCTCCACAGCTCCTCGCCGCGGGTCACCGTGCCGTCCGCCGCGATCAGCGCGAAGCCGCGCTCGACGGCCGCGACAACGCCGCCGGAGCTGCGGGGCCGCCAGGCCGCGGCGACCTCGCCGAGGTGGTGGCGTTCGGGGGCCTCGCCGCCGTCGGCGCCGAAGGTCAGCAGGTCCCCGGCGAGCATGTCGACCACCCTCAGCCGGGCGGTCCCGGGGTCCCATCCGGGCCCTTCCCCGTGGTAGGTGACGACTCCGGTCCACTGCTCCGCGCGCATGCCCGCCCCTCTCGCCAGGTCACCGTGGTGATCACCGCATGCTAACGGGTCGTGGCGCGGCCCTCCGTGGGATCCGGCCCCTCAGCGCGCGGCCAGTTTCCGCAGGACGCGCTCCTCGCGCGTGCCGGGGGCCGCGGTGTAGACGAGCAGGCTCAGTTCCGTGTCCTGCGGGAAGTGGGTGATCTCGTACGAGAGGGTCAGCGGGCCGGCCTCCGGGTGGTCGATGCGCTTGAGCCCGAACGCCTTGGTCCGTACGGTGTGCCGCGCCCAGTGGTGCCGGAACTCCGGGCTCCTGGCCTTGAGTTCGTCGACGAGTTCCCACAGTTCGGGGTCGTCGGGGAAGACCCCCGCCGCGATCCGGAGATGGCCGACGGCCTCGCGGGCGATCATGTCACGGTCGGGATAGCGGCCGCCGATCTCCGCGTCCAGGAGATGCAGCCGGCACAGATTGCGCTCGCGCGGCGGCAGTCGGCCGAAGTCGGTGATGAGGCCGCACACCGGGCGGTTCCAGGCGAGGACGTCCATCCGGCGGCCGAGGACCAGAGCGGGTGCGCTGATCCAGTCGAGCAGCCGCCGCGTCTCCGGGCGCACCCCGCCGTCCCCGGACGGTTCCCCGGTGGCCGCCTTCCGGGGGCGGGCGAGCCGGAAGAGGTGGTCGCGCTCGTCCCGGTCCATCCGCAGCGCGTCCGCGACGGCCCCGAGGACCGCGTCGGAGACACTGCGGTTGCGGCCCTGCTCCAGCCGTACGTAGTAGTCGACGCTCACGCCCGCCAGATGCGCCAGCTCCTCCCTGCGCAGCCCGGGCACCCGGCGGAGTCCGGACCCGGAGGCGAATCCGACGTCCTCCGGCCGGATCCGGGCCCGGCGCGAGCGCAGGAACTCTCCCAACTCTCCTTGTTTCCCCATGGTGTTCATTGTCCTTCCTGGTTCCACCGGTACCTGGGTACGCCCATACCCAGGTACGGCAGGGCACCGGGAGCGACCGCCTCGCCGGGCGAGCATGAGGGGGCAGGGAACCGGTCCACGGACGGAGGCCAGTGGTGCGCGCACGGGACGGCAGGGGCAGTGGGGGCGGGAGCGGTGCCGGCGGGTGCGTCGGGGGCGGCGCCGACCGGGGTGGCGGGGCCCGGTACAGCGGGGGCGTGCGGCGGGGCGTGTGCGTGGCCGGGGCGCTCGCGGCGCTGCTGGCCGGGGCGGTGGCACCCGCCACCGGGGCAGCGCTGCCCGCCGGCGGGGCCGTGGCACCCGCCACCGGGGCCGCGGCGGGCAGTGTCCCGCCGCCCGACCCGGCGCCGGGCGGCCCGCAGCGCCCGTACGAGCCCGATGTCCCGGGCCCCGAGAACCTCGACTCCCTGACCGCGCGGGTCTCTTCGGACGGTGCGACCCCGCGCGGCGTACGGGTCGCCTTCGACCGGGTCAGCCGTACGGAGTCCGGTGGGCCGCCCGCCGCCGCGCGCCGTTTCGTCTTCCTCTTCGACGCGTCGCTCGGCTTCCGGCCCGACGCGTTCCCGCGCTGCGCGCGCCCGGTGATCGAGGAACGGGGCCCGGCGGCCTGCCCCGAGGGCTCGCTGGTGGGGCGGGGCACCTCGCACGCCTACCCGGCGGGCACCGCGGAGGTCCTCGCCTTCAACACCCGGCACCCCGGCGGGGCGCGCGGCGCCCTGGTCGTGATCCCCGCGACCGGCGCGATCCTGGAACTCACCTGGGAGCGGGTCACCGGCCCCTACCGGCAGCAGGGCTACGGGTGGGCCCTCGACGAGATCCTGCCGCCGACCGCGGTCCCGCCGGGCGAGCGGGTCGGGACCAGCCGCTTCGAGCTGGAGTGGGGCGCCGTCCGGCGGACCGGCGGCCGTACGGTCAGTTTCGCCGAGACCTCGGCGCGCCCCGGCGGGACGCTGCGGATCGGGCTGTGGAGCTCGTTCGTCACCGGGCAGGTGGCGCTGCCGTGGACCACCGCGAGGTGGCAGGCCGCATCGGGGGAGCGGCCTGCCGCCTGACACGGGGGCGGGCGGCACGGGTGAGCGGGGGAACCGGCCCGCCCCGTGCCGCCCGCCGCCGTCACCGCCGTACCGCCCGCCCCCGTACCGCCGGCTCAGGCCCCGGGCCGGGGCGGCGGCGCGGTGGACCGGCGGACCACCATCCGGGTGGGGACGAGGGTGGTGCCGCGCTCCTCCTCGTGGGTGTTGATCTGGCGCAGCGCGCCCTCCACGCAGCGCCGTCCCACCTCGGCGAAGTCCTGGTGGACGGTGGTGAGCGGCGGTATGTACGAACCGGCGTCCGGGATGTCGTCGAAGCCGACCACGCTCACCTCCTCGGGCACCGCGCGGCCGGACTCGTGCAGCGCGCGCAGCAGGCCGAGCGCCATCTGGTCGTTGGCCGCGAAGACCGCCGTGCACTCCGGCTCCGCGGCCAGCCGCAGCCCCGCCCGGTACCCCGACTCCGCCGACCAGTCGCCGCGCAGCGGCGGGGGCACCGGGCGTCCCGCCTCGCCCAGCGTGGCCCGCCAGGCGTCGGCCCGCCGCTGCGCGGCGAAGGACTCCTCGGGCCCGGCGAGGTGCCAGACGGTCGCATGGCCCAGCCCGAGCAGATGGCGCACCGCCTCGCGGGCGCCGCCCGCCTGATCTGTGTCGACGACGCTGTAGCGGTCCCCGGCGTTCGAGTCGGCGACCACCACACCGACGTTGGGGGGCAGCGTGACCGTGGCGGCGTCCAGCAGATGGACCTCCATGATCACGATGATGGCGTCCACGGCGAGCTCGCCCAGCCGCGTGAAGGCGCCCCGTACCTGGTCCTGGGTGGGCACGGCGACCGGGAGCAGCGTCGTGGCGTACCCCTGCTGCGCCGCCGAGGTGGCGATGGCGTCGAGGGTGCGGACATTGCCGGTGGTGGAGAGCGTGAACAGGATGATGCCGATGGTGCGGAACTCACCGCTCTTCAGGGCGCGGGCCGCGCTGTTGGGGCGGTAGCCCAGCTCCTTCATCGCGGCGAGCACCTCCTGGCGCGTCGCGTCGACCACGCCCGGGTGGCCGTTGGAGACCCGGGAGACGGTCTGCGAGGAGACGCCGGCCCGCCGGGCCACGTCCGCCATGGACACCCGGCGCCGCCGGCCCCGCGGCCCCGGGCCCGCCGCGTCCTGCGGCGGCCGTCCGTCCGCTTCCACCGGCCGCCGGGCGCCGTCCACCGTCTCCTCCACTCCCACTCCCGCGCTTCCCGTCGCCGTTACCGCCGCGACCTGCTTGATTCAACTGAGACCAGCCGAAATCTTGACGCCCCACCGGGGCCGATGCAAGCATCCCACCCATCGATGTTTACGTAAACATCAGCGCCGGCGCCCGCTTCGGGCCACGGCTCGATACGGACGTTTCCACCCGGCGGCGGGTGCCGAGGACGACCAGCGAGGAACAGCCATGACGACGTTGTCACCGCCCTCCACAGCGGGGCGCCCCGCCCTCCCACGGGGCCCGCGACGCAGGCGGGCCCTGATCGGCTGGGGCTTCATCGGCCCGTTCATGGCGGTCTTCGCCCTCGTCTTCATCGCGCCGATCTGCTACTCGATCTATCTGAGCGTCTTCCGGACCCAACTCGTCGGCGGGACCTCGTTCGTCGGCTTCGACAACTACCAACGCGCCCTGGAGGACCCGAACTTCTGGTCCGCACTGGGCCGGGTGACCCTCTTCCTCGCCGTCCAGGTGCCGGTGATGCTCGGGATCGCCCTGCTGGTCGCGCTGGCCATCGACAGCGGCAGGCTCTACGGGAAGAACTTCTTCCGGATCGCGATCTTCCTGCCGTACGCCGTGCCCGCCGTGGTGGCCGCGCTGATGTGGGGCTTCATGTACGGCACCCGCTTCGGCCTGGTCGGCAACATCAACGACGCCTTCGGGGTCTCGCTGCCCAACCCGCTCTCCTCCGGCCTGGTGCTCGCCTCCATCGGCAACATCGTGACCTGGGAGTTCGTCGGCTACAACATGCTGATCTTCTACTCGGCGCTGCGGGTGATCCCGCACTCGCTGTACGAGGCGGCGGAGATCGACGGCGCGGGGCAGCTCCGGATCATCGGCGCGATCAAGCTGCCCGCGATCCGGGGCGCGCTGGTCATCGCCACGATCTTCTCGATCATCGGCAGCTTCCAGCTCTTCAACGAGCCGAACATCCTGCGGAATCTGGCGCCCAACACGATCACGACGGACTTCACGCCGAACTTCTACACCTACTCGCTGGCCTTCTCGGGCCAGCAGCACAACTACGCGGCCACGGTGGCGATCATCATGGGCATCTTCACCATGATCATCGCGTATGCCGTACAGCTCCGCGGCATGCGAAAGGAAGCGTGACGATGGGAGCCACCGTCCCCGCCACCGTTGCCCCCGACGAGAGGCGCGCGCCCCGTCCCGTCACCGGGCTGCGCACCCCGCGCCCCGGACAGCGGCACAGCGTCAACCGTCCGCGCCGCAGTGTGCTGCTCACCGTGCTGACCGGTCTGGTCCTGGTCTACGCGCTGGTGCCGCTCGTCTGGCTGGTCATCAACTCGACGAAGACCCAGACCGGCCTGCTCAGCTCCTCCGGACTCTGGTTCGACAGCGACTTCGCGTTCTTCCGGAACATCGCCGACACCCTCACCTACAACGACGGTGTGTTCGTCCGCTGGCTGCTGAACACACTGCTCTACGTCGTGGTGGGGGCCGGCGGCGCGACCTTCCTCGCAGTGCTCGGCGGCTACGCCCTCGCCAAGTTCGAGTTCCCCGGCAAGCGCGGTGTCTTCGCCGTGGTGATCGGCGCCGTCGCCGTCCCCGGTACGGCGCTGGCGGTCCCGACCTTCCTGATGTTCAGCAAGATGGGGCTGACCGACACCCCGTGGGCGGTGATCATCCCCTCGCTGATCTCGCCGTTCGGGCTCTACCTGATGTGGGTGTTCGCCGCCGAGGCGATCCCCACCGAGCTGCTGGAGGCCGCCCGGATCGACGGCGCGAGTGAGATCCGTACGTTCTTCACGGTCAGCCTGCCGCTGCTCGCCCCCGGCATCGTGACGGTGCTGCTGTTCACCGTGGTCGCGACGTGGAACAACTACTTCCTGCCGCTGATCATGCTCAAGGACCCGGACTGGTACCCGCTCACGCTCGGGCTCAACTCCTGGAACGAACAGGCGGAGACCAACGGGGGCGAGGCCATCTTCAACCTGGTGATCACCGGTTCCCTGCTCACCATCGTGCCCCTGATCACCGCGTTCTTGCTGCTCCAGCGGTACTGGCAGTCGGGGCTCGCCGCCGGAAGCGTCAAGGAGTGACCCCGCTTACAGCTTTCCAGATTCCCCAGCTTTCGGCAGTTCTCTGACAACGAAGTGAGATGACTCTGATGTTCAACACAGCGCGCCGGACCGTGCGCGGCGCAGGTCTGGCCTCCGTACTCGCCCTCTCCCTCACCCTGACGGCCTGCGGCGGCTCCTCCGACGACGGCGGCGGCGCCGACTCGGGGAACGCCGACGACGTGAAGGCGGCCCTCGAAAAGGGCGGCGACCTCACGGTCTGGACCTGGGACAGCACCATGCCCAAGGTGGCGAAGGAGTTCGAGGCCGCGCACCCCAAGGTGAAGGTGAAGGTCGTCAACGCGGGCACCTCGAAGGACGAGTACACCGCCCTCCAGAACGCGATCGCGGCGGGCAAGGGCGTCCCCGACGTGGCGCAGATCGAGTACTTCGCGCTGAGCCAGTTCTCCCTCGCCAAGTCCGTCGCCGACCTCGCCCCGTACGGTGCGGACAAGCTCGACAGCGCCTACTCCCCCGGCCCGTGGAACGCGGTCACGTCCGGCGACAGCGTCTTCGGACTGCCGGTGGACTCCGGCCCGATGGCGCTGTACTACAACAAGAAGGTCTTCGACAAGCACAAGATCGCCGTTCCGACCACGTGGGACGAGTACGTGACGGCGGCCGAGAAGCTGCAGAAGGCCGACCCGAAGGTCTTCATCACCGCCGACACCGGCGAGTCGGGCTTCGCCACCAGCCTCATCTGGCAGGCCGGCGGCAAGCCGTACAAGGTGGACGGCACCGATGTCACCATCGACTTCACCGACGCGGGCAGCGCCACGTACGCGAAGACCTGGCAGAAGCTCATCGACGGCAAGCTGCTGGCGCCCGTCACCTCGTGGACCGACGAGTGGTTCAAGGGGCTGGGCGACGGCACCATCGCCACGCTGGCCACCGGGGCCTGGATGCCCACCAACCTCAAGACGGGCGCGCCCGGCGCGTCCGGTGACTGGCGGGTGGCCCCGCTGCCGCAGTGGAAGGCGGGCGCGAAGGCCAGCGCGGAGAGCGGCGGCAGCTCCCTGGCCGTCCCCTCGGTGGGCAAGAACAAGGCGCTCGCCTACGCGTTCACCGAGTACGCCGCCGCCGGCGCGGGGGTGAAGTCCCGTATCAAGGACGGCGCGTTCCCCGCCACCACCGCCGATCTGACGTCCAAGGAGTTCCTGGACACGAAGTTCGACTACTTCGGCGGCCAGGAGATCAACAAGGTCTTCTCCCAGTCGGCCACCGAGGTCGTGCCCGGCTGGACGTACCTGCCCTTCCAGGTCTACGCGAACTCGATCTTCAACGACACCGTCGGCAAGGCGTACGTCTCCGGCACACCGCTGTCCGACGGCCTCGCCGCCTGGCAGAAGCAGTCCCGTGCCTACGGCACTGAGCAGGGCTTCACCGTCAAGTAACGCCGGACATCCAGGTGGTGGCGGGGCAGCGGCGACTTCGCCGTCCCGCCACCACCCGGTGCCCGCCGGTCCACCCGGACCCGGCACGATCTTCCCGAGGAGCAAGATGACCCGCGCCCCGTCGCCCCGCTGGCTGCGCCGGCCGCACGACGCCACCGCACCGGGGTTCGCCTACGGCGCCGACTACAACCCGGAGCAGTGGCCGCGCGAGGTGTGGCCCGAAGACATCCGGCTGATGCGCGAGGCCGGTGTGAACATCGTGTCCCTCGCCATCTTCTCCTGGGCCCGTATCCAACCCGGCCCCGACGTCTGGGACTTCGGCTGGCTGGACGAGATCATGGATCTCCTGCACGCCGGCGGGATCTCCGTCGACCTGGCCACGGCGACCGCGTCCCCGCCCCCGTGGCTCACCACACTGCACCCCGAGATCCTCCCCGTGGGGCCGAACGGTGAGACGGTGTGGCCGGGCGCCCGCCAGCACTGGCGGCCCACCTCCCCGGTGTTCCGTACGTACGCGCTGAAGCTCGCCACCGCCATGGCCGAGCGGTACGGCGACCACCCGGCGCTCGTCGCCTGGCACATCTCCAACGAGCTGGGCTGCCACAATGTCTACGACTTCTCCGACGACGCGGCCCGCGCGTTCCGGAGCTGGCTGGCCGCCCGCTACGGCACGGTCGAGGCGCTCAACCACGCCTGGGGCACGGACTTCTGGTCCCAGCGCTACACGGAGTGGGAGCAGATCCTGCCGCCCCGGCTGGCCGCCTCGCACCCCAACCCGAGCCAGCAGCTCGACTTCAAGCGGTTCTCCTCGGACGCCCTCAAGGAGCATCTGCGCGCCGAGCGCGAGGTGCTGTACCGGCTGACCCCCGAGGTACCGGTCACCACCAACTTCATGGTGATGGGCGAGACCAAGGGCATGCACTACGCCGACTGGGCGCACGAGGTGGACTTCGTCTCCAACGACCACTACGTCCACCCGGGGCCCCAGGCCCTCGACGAGCTGTCGTTCTCCGCGAACCTCACCGGCTCGCTCGCGGGCGGGCATCCGTGGTTCCTGATGGAGCACTCCACCAGCGCGGTCAACTGGCAGCCGGTCAACCTGGCCAAGCGTGCCGGGGAGCTGGCCCGCGACTCGCTGCTCCATGTCGCGCACGGCGCCGACGCCGTCTGCTACTTCCAGTGGCGGCAGTCCGCGGCGGGCGCCGAGAAGTACCACTCGGCGATGGTGCCGCACGCCGGTGCCGACAGCGAGGTGTTCCGCTCGGTGACCCGGCTCGGCGCGCTGCTGGGCGACCTGTCCGAGGTCGCCGGGTCCGCCCGGCGCCCCGCGCGGGCGGCGATCCTCTTCGACTGGGAGTCGTGGTGGGCCAGCGAACAGGACTCCCACCCGTCCTCCCTGCTCCGTTACCGGCAGGAGGCGCTCGACTGGTACTCGGCGTTCCTGGCCCTCGGGGTACGGGCCGACGTCGTCCACCGCGGGGCCGCACTGGACGGCTACGACCTGGTGGTGGCGCCGATCCTGCATGTGGTGCCGCGCGCCCTCGCCAAGGAGCTGAACAGCTTCGTGGAGAACGGCGGCCACCTCGTCACCACCTACTTCTCCGGTGTGGTGGACGAGAACGACCACGCGTGGCTGGGCGGTTACCCGGGTGCGCTGCGCGATCTGCTGGGCATCAGGATCGAGGAGTTCGCGCCGCTGCCCGAGGGCCGGAGCGTCACCCTGGACGACGGTTCCACCGGCACGCTGTGGACGGATCCGATCACGCTCACCGACGACGCGGTGGAGGTGCTCGCCTCGTACACCTCCGGTGACCAGGCGGGCCGCCCCGCGATCACCCGGCGCCCGGTGGGCCGGGGGTCCGCCGCGTACGTCTCCACCCGGCTCGGCGCCGACGGGGTACGGGGCGTGCTCGCCCGGCTGCTCGACGGCGCCGGGGTGAGCGGCGAGCTGCCCGCGGCGGCCCGTGGCCGGGTCGAGCTGGTGGTGCGCGGCCACGGCGACACCGCCTACTGGTTCCTCGTCAACCGCACCGACGAGTCCGTCGAACTCCCTGGTGTGGACGGGACCCTGCTCGCGCTGACCGCCGGGGCGGACGAGCGCTCCGGCGGACAGCCCCTCGTCCTCGGCCCGCGCGGCGTCGCGGTGGTGCGCCGCTGAGGCCGCCGCGCCGCTGAGAGCCTTCCCCCGCAGATCCGCAAATCCGCAGAGCCGCCTATCCGCAGAGAAGGGACGTACGCCCCACCCATCCCTCCGCAAGGCACGTGCGCAGTTCTCCCCCGATGACGCGACGAGGACAAGGGAAGACCCCACGATGAAGCGACCCCGTACCATCCGGTATCTGCCGGCGGCCCTGGCCGTCGTCCTGGCCACCGGCGGTGTACTGGCCGGCGGACCGCTGCCGGACGCCGCCGCGGCCGAGCCGGGCTCCGCCGTCACCGTACGGCCGGACCCCTCGTACCAGGGACAGGAGTTCGAGGGCTGGGGCACCAGCCTGGTCTGGTTCGCCAACGCCACCGGCGGCTATCCCCCGGCGATCCGCGAGAAGCTCGCCCAGCTGGTCTTCGGCGACGACGGGCTCGCGCTGAACATCGCCCGCTACAACATCGGCGGCGGCAACGCCCCCGACGTACGGGACTACCTGCGCGCGGGCGGCGCGGTGCAGGGCTGGTGGAAGGCGCCGGAGGGCACCACGCGCGAGGACACCACCTGGTGGTCGGCGGACGACCCGGCCGACTGGAACCCGAACGCCGACGCCACACAGCGCTGGTGGGTGAACCGGATCGCCAAGGACATCACCCACTGGGAGGCGTTCTCCAACTCGCCGCCGTGGTTCATGACCGAGAGCGGGTACGTCTCCGGCAACTTCCAGGCCGGTCAGGACCAGCTCAAGCCCGGCTCGGTGGACGACTTCGCGGCGTATCTGACGGGCGCCGTGGAGCGGCTGGAGAAGTCGAGCCGGATCAAGGTCGACACCATCGACCCGTTCAACGAGCCCAACACCTCCTACTGGGGCACCACCCTGGGCCCGGACGGCGAGCCGGTCGGCGGCCGGCAGGAGGGCGCCCACGTCGGCCCCGAGCGTCAGCAGCAGGTCATCAGGGCGCTCGCGGCGAAGCTGGGCACGTCGAAGACCGACGCGGTGATCTCGGCGATGGACGAGACCAACCCCACCACGTTCGCCCGCAACTGGGAGTCCTACCCGCAGGACGTACGGGACCTGGTCGCGCAGCTCAACGTCCACACCTACGGCACCGGGGGCAGGACCACCGCGCGGGACATCGCCAAGGCGGCCGACAAGCCGCTGTGGATGAGCGAGGTCGACGGCGACTGGGGCGACGGCCAGGACTTCACCAGCATGCGTCCGGGGCTCGGGCTCGCGCAGCACATGGTGGACGATCTGCGCGATCTGGAGCCCACCGCCTGGCTGTTCTGGCAGCCGGTGGAGGACTACGACAACATGAAGCCGGGCGGCGAGTCCGCGAAGGGCGGCAACTGGGGCTCCATCCAGGTGCCGTTCAGCTGCACCGCGCGGGACACCCTGGAGACCTGCCCGATCCGGACCAACACCAAGTTCAACACGGCCCGGAACTTCACCCGCTTCATCAAGCCCGGCGACCGGCTGGTGAAGACGGACGACACCACGAGCGTGGCGGCCGTCTCCGCGTCGGGGCGGGACGCCACCGTCGTCCATGTCAACGACACCACGGCGGCGCGCGCCGTGACCGTGGACCTCTCCGGATTCGGCCGGATCGCCCGGGACGCGACGGTCACCCCCGTGGTCACCGACGCGGGCGGCGCCCTCGTCAAGGGGGCTCCGGTGGCCGTGAAGAACGGCGGCGCGACCGTCATCGTACCCGCCCAGTCGGTGACCAGTCTGCTGGTCAAAGGGGTCTCGGGGGTCGCGAAAGACGCCGCGGAGCTCCAGCGGGGGCACAGCTACATGCTGACCGGCGTGGGCAGCGGCAAGTCGCTCGACGTGTCCGACGACGCCACCGGCACCGTCATCCGCACCCCCGACACGGCCGACACGGGCCAGCGGTGGCGGATCGAGAAGGTGTCGAACGGCACCGGCAACCGGGACCGCTACGTCGTACGCAACGCGGAGCGGAAGCTGCGGCTGGCGGTGCGGGACGGGGCCGCCGTGCTGGAGCCGGACCGGGGCAGGGCCGATGGGGCCGCCCAGTGGATCCTGTCCACCACCGGTGACTCCACCTACACCCTGGTCGGCGCGGAGAGCGGCACACTGCTCGAAGTCCCGGGCCAGGCGACGGCGGACGGCTCACGGGTCTCCGTGTGGACGCCCAACTCCGGTACCAACCAGCGCTGGAGGATCACCGACGTGACGTCGTAGCCGGCATCGCGTGACGCAGCCGAGGACCGGCCCGGGAGGGCCGGTCCTCGGTCGTTGTGCGGGGGTGATGCGCCGGTACCGGCCGCCGGTGTACGCGGCTGCCCGACCGGTGGGTCAGCCCCGGACCGGGGCGAGCTCGATCCTGTCGATGTTCGGCGCCCAGGCGGACGCGTTCCCGATCGTGAGGGTGTTGGCACCCGGCTTCAGGGTGACCGGGACACCGAGGGTCCAGAAGTCGTCCCAGCTCCAGGTGTTCTTGAAGGTCACCCGCCGGGTGTCGCCGCCGACGGTGATGTCGGCGGTACGGGACATGATGTCGGTGTTGTAGGCATGTCCGTTGTCACGGCGGTCGTTGTGGCTGTACGAGAGCACCAGGACGTACTGTCCCGCGCGGGGCGCGTCGACCGTGAAGGTGGCGGTGCTCGCCGCGCCGTTGCCCAGCCAGCCGATGTAGGTACCGGCCGAGGCGCCGGCGCTCGCCACGAGCCGGGCGCCGCCCGCCAGCGCGGCCCGCTCGCCCTCGTAGGCCACGGAGCCGGCCGAGGTGCCCGTGCCCGCCACGTCGAGGGAGCGCAGCGCCGCCCGGCCCGAGGCGGTGATCCGGTTGTTGCCCGCCACGAGGTACAGCTTGAGTGCCTGGTCCGGGGCGGCGGTGACGGTCTCGCCGTGCAGCGAGAGCCGTACGGCGGCGGAGGCGCGTGAGGTCACCGTGTAGTACCCGTCACGCGGGGCGTACACATCGAGCACCGCCGTGCCGCCGGAGCCCAGGACGAGCGCGCCCGTGCCGGTGCCGGTCGCGTCCCGGTAGTCGTAGGACACACTGCCGGAGATGTCGGCGAACGTGGCCTCGTACGCGGTCGCCGGTGTGGTGCGGGCCGTCAGGTCGATCCGGTCGAGGGTGACCTCGCCGGTGCCCTTGGCCAGGGTGAGGGTGTGACGGCCCGCGGTGAGCTCGACCGCCACATCCTGCTTCGCCCGGTAGAGCCAGTTCTGGGTGGACGGGTAGCCGACCGTGCGCGCCGTGCCGCCGTCGACCGAGAGCCGCTGGGTGGCCGGGGCGCCGGACTGGTTGCCGTACAGGACCGACAGGTCGTACGGGCCGGTGGCCGGCACGTCGACGGTGAAGTCGACCTTGCTGGCCTCGGTGTTGAGCGAGCCGACGTCCTTGGTGCCGGAGGCCGCGTACCCGTTGGCGTCGGAGACGGTGCCCTGGGTGTAGACCTGACCGCCGGTGATCCGCGCGTCCTCCGCCTCGTACGACGCGGACCACGGCACGGCGGGTGTGGCGGGCGCCCCGGAGCCCGCCGGGGTGAGCAGGATCCGGTAGGCGGACATCTTGTCCAGGCCCGTGAGCGGTACGGTCACGGTGCCGTCCGCGGCGACACGCAGTTTCGTACGGGACAGCACCCGCGGGGCGGCGTGCTGTCCCTCGTAACCGGACCAGGCGGCCTCGGCGACGGTCGCGGTGACCGAGGTCCCGAAGACCGCCGGGTCGACCCGGCGCACGGAGACCTCCGCGTCGCCGGACGAGCCGCCCAGCAGGACCTGCGCCTGCCGGCGCGCGGGGTCGGACGAGGCCAGCCCCTGGAGCGTGTCGACGGTGTCGGCGGACGGCGGGGTGACCTTCACGGTCTGTCCGGTCAGGCCCGCGTACCAGCGGAAGAACCACCAGCCGCCGTTGGGGATATTGGTGTGGACGACATTGCCGCTGAGGTTGCCGGCGGCGTCCCAGTACGCCTGGTTCGCGGAGACCTTGTTCCGCTCGAACATCGAGACCCACTGGACGAGTTGGCCCGGGACCGACAGGTCACGGCGGTTGGCGTACTCGTCGATGTTGACGGGCAGCGGGCCGATGCCGAGGCTCTTCTCGATGGCACGGTAGTTGTCGTGGTGGGCCTGGAAGTCCCGCAGCGAGGAGGGGCCGAGTTCGTGCCAGGTGGTGACGTCCGGCAGGACGTTCTCCTTCTTGGCGAAGGTGAGGAAGTCCGTCAGCAGCCGTGTGTGGTAGCCGGATTCGTTGGGCCCCGCGATCCGGGCGTCCGGGTCGATCGCGCGGATCCGCTGGAAGACCGTCTTCCAGTCCTTGAGGAAGCGGTCCCGGTTGACCTCGTACGTCCCCTGGTCGGCGACGCCCAGGTTGTACCAGATCTGGTCGGGCTCGTTGAACGGCACATAGACGAAGTGCTCGCTGTCCGGAGCGGCGGCGATGTCCGCGGTGATCCGGTCCACCTTGGTGAGGTAGTCGTCGATACCGAGGTTCTCGTACGGCCACTTGGCGTACATGTCCTGCATCAGCACGAGGATGTCGCCGCCGCCGTTGCGGAGGAACGACTTCGAGACCGATATCGCGTCCCCGTTGGGGTGTTGCGCCCCGCCCTCCGGTTTCTGCGAGACGCTGGTGAGCTTCAGCGGCGCCAGGGCGGCGTCGCTCGGCACGCCGTCGTCGCCCAGCCCGTAGAGCGCGCCGTTCGCGCCGAGCATGACCTTGCCCTCGGGGGCGGCGAGGTCGACGGTGAGGCGCTGGGCCGCGGCCGGGGCGGGCTCCCCGGCCTGGGCGGCGGGCAGGAATCCTGTGGTCAACACTGCTCCCAGCAAGGTCGCGCCGATGGCGGTGGACGCTCGGTGCCTGGTCCTGCCCGGTGTGCGCGGGGTACGGGACGTGCGGGTCGTACTCACTGAACCTCCGGTTGCTCGACGTTACTTGACGGCTCCGCTGGTGATTCCGGACACGATCCTGCGCTGGGCCACCAGGAAGACGGCGACCATCGGCAGGCTCATCACCACCACGTACGCGAAGATGAGATGCCAGTTGTTGAGGTAGAGCTGTGCTCCGGCGACCTGGTACAGGTTGATGGGCAGGGTCGCCGCGTCCGAGCCGCCGAGAACGAAGAAGGCGTAGAAGATGTCGCTCCAGGCGTAGAGCATCACCATGATCGTCGCGGTGGCGATCACCGGCCGCAGCAGTGGCAGGATGACGCGCAGGAAGATCCGCACCGGCCCCGCGCCGTCGATCCGCGCCGCTTCCTCCAGTTCGGTGGGGATGGTGCGGATGAACCCGGTCATGAAGAAGACCGAGGTGGACAGATACATGCCGGTGTAGACGGCGATCATGCCGGGGCGGGTGCCGGCGAGTCCGAGCTGGCGCAGCTCCATCACGATGGTGATCACGGCGGGCGGCAGCAGGAGGCCGCTGATGGTCAGCGCGTACGCCGCCGAGACCAGCCGGGACGAGCGGCGCGCGAAGACCCAGGCCGCGCCCGCGCCGAGGATCAGCACCAGCGCCACCGAAGGCACCACCACCAGCAGGGAGTTGGCGAAGCCCCGGAGCATCTCGCCCTGGCCGACGGCGTCCGCGTAGTTGTCGGCGGGCTGCCACTGCCGGGGCGGAGCGAGGTTGGGTCGGACCGCCTCGCCCTGCGGCTTGGCCGAGGTGACGAGGACCAGCCACAGGGGTACGCCGACGGCGACGGCCGCGAGCAGCATCACCAGGACGGGGCGCCCGTGGCGCCAGGCGCGCGACTCCCGGCCGGAGACCGGTGTGCGGCGGGCCGCCGCCGGGGCGTGAGCGGTGGTCACAGCATCTGCTCCCTTCGGCGCAGCCCGATGACGAGGGGGATCGCGATGGCGACCACGATCAGGAAGAGGACGAGGCTCATCGCGGAGGCCTGGGCGTACAGGCCCTGTCCGAAGACCCGGAACATGTAGATGTTGAAGACCTCGGTGGAGGCGGCGGGGCCGCCGCCCGTGGTGGCCTGGACGATGTCGAAGGTGTTCATCGAGCCGACGAGGGCGGTGGTCACGTTGAAGGTGAGGGCGGGCGCGAGCATCGGCCAGCGCACCGAGCGGAAGGTGCGCCAGGGCCCGGCCCCGTCGACCTTCGCGGCCTCCAGCATGTCGCCGGGGATGCCCTTGAGCCCGGCGAGGTAGATCAGCATGGACAGGCCCATCCACTTCCAGCCGTGGATGACGGAGACCAGGACGAGGGTCCAGGTGGTGGAGCCGAGCCAGGGGATGTCCGTGCCGAGCGCGGAGTTGACCGCGCCGTCCTGGTCGAGCAGGGCCTGGAAGACGTAGCCGACGGCGAGTGCGGAGATCAGCACGGGCAGGAAGAACACAGCGCGGAAGAAGCGGTTGAAGCGGGAGTCCTGTTCCAGGAGCAGGGCCAGGCCGAGCCCGAAGCCGTTCTGGAAGAGGGCCGCCAGGGCCGCGTAGACAAGGGTGGTCCTGATGGCCCGGACCAGGGAGCCGTCCTCGGCGATGGTGGCGAAGTTGTCGAGCCCGGTGAAGGCGATGTCGGGGTGGTACGAGGACCAGTTGGTGAACGGGTAGTAGAAGTTGAGCAGGTTCGGCACCAGGAAGAAGGCGGCGAAGAGCACGACCGCCGGCAGCGCGAACCACCAGGGGTGGTGGACGGCCGCGCGGGGCAGCCGTCCCACCGGTTTGCTCTTCCCACGGGCGGGCGGCGCCGCCTTGCGTGGGCGTATGGCTGTCTCCGCCACGGCTGACATCCCTCGTTCCGAAGTGTTCCGTTACCGAGTGTTCAGTGATGGGGCAGTGATGGGGCACCGGCCGGGGACCGGTTGGGCAAGGTCCATGACGGTCCGTCAGAATCCCGGTGCGCCCTGCGCCTTGGCCACCTGGGCGAACTGGTCCTGGATGGCCTGGGCCACCTGCGCCGGGGTCTTCTTGCCGTAGATCATGTCGGCGAGGTAGAGATGGGTGTCCGGGGCGACGACGGCCTTGGCCTGGAACACACCGTTGGCGGTGGGCAGCGCCTTGAGCTGGGCCAGCGAGGTCCCGGGAAGCCCCTCGGGGCTGGGTACGCCGGGCTGGACGGACGGGATCTTCATCGCCTTGATGTACTGCGCGTAGTCCGTGCCGAGCCAGAAGGCCAGGAACTGGCGGGCGGCGTTCTGCCGCTTCTCGTCGCCGGTCCTGAAGGCGACGACCCCGTTCGTCTGGTCGGGCGAGTACATGCCGGTGGCGTCCGAGCGGGAGACCGGGAACCAGCCGATCTTCCGGTCGATCTCCGCGGTGCTGTGCTTCGCCTGCAACTGTGTCTGGAAGGACGTGACGTTGAGGACCATGCCCGCCTCGCCGTTCCACAGCGCGTCGGCGGAGCCGGTGAAGGTGCCGGTGCGGTAGTTCTTCTGCGCGAGTCCGGCACCGAGGAGTTGGTCCTTGTAGGTCGTGATGGCGTTGACGACGACCGGGTCGGTCCACTTCTCCTTGTTGGTGTTGAGCCCGTCCCACCACTGCTGGTCGAGGTCGGTGAGCTGTACCTGCATCTGCCACTGCAGGGGCCACTTGTCGCCGCCGGACTCGTAGAACGCGGCGGCGTCGGTCCGGTCCTTGACCGTGTGGCCGAGCTTCAGCAGCTCCGCGTAGTTCCGGGGGAACCGGTCCTCGGTGATGCCCGCCTTCCGGAAGACATCCTTGTTGTAGTAGACGCCGAGCATGGCGGGGCTGGTGACGATCGCGGCGTACCGCTTGCCCTCGACGACGCCGAGGGACCGCTCCGTGTCGCCGAGCCTGCCGACCCAGGGTTCGCCGTCGAGGGTGAGGAGGTTCTGCCGGGGCTGGACGAAGGGCAGTGTGGAGACGGACGGCTGCCAGAACATCAGGTCCGGCTTGTCGCCCGAGGCGAGCTTGGTCGGTACGTTCTGCTCGTACAGGTCGGGGATGGCCTGGGTGTCGACGGTGGCGCCGGTGGCCCGCTCGAAGGCTTCGATGACCTGCCGGGGCGCGTTGACGGTGTTCTGTGCCGTCCACATCGTCAGTTTCACACCGTCGAGCCGGGCCGTGGGGTCGACCGGGGCTCCGGAGTCCGCGCCGCTCCCGCCGTCCCCCGCCGTGGGGTCGCTGCACGCGGTGGCGGTGAGGGCGGTCACGCATATCAGGACGAGGGCTGGGAGAACTCTCTTCATCGGGGGCTCTGCCTCACTGCGTAGAGGGACATGGGGAGGGCGCTCTGGCGGTGGGTCCTGGCGTGGTGTGCGGTGTCACGGCTCCCGGGTGGCGGCGGGCGGCGGTCCTGAGCTCTCCCGCACCACCAGCTCCGGTACGGACAGGGGGCGCGGCGCCACCGGCGCCGACTCCTCCACGACGCCGTGCAGCAGCCCGAAGGCGGCCCGCCCCAGGCCGGTGAAGTCCAGTCGTACGGAGGTGAGCGACGGGGTGAGATAGGCGGAGCCGGGCGCGTCGTCGAAGCCGGCCACGCTCACCTCGCCGGGGACCGCCCGGCCCGCCTCGTGCAGTGCCCGGATCACGCCGAGGGCGAGATCGTCGTTGCCGCAGAGGATCGCGGTGACATCCGGGTCGGCGGCCAGCTTCCGCCCTGCGGCGTACCCGTCGGCAGGTCCCCAGCCGCCCTGGATGCGGCGCGGCTCGGGCGCCCCCGCCTCGCGCAGCGCGGCCCGCCACCCCGCCGTCCGGGGCGCGGTGCGGCGGGTGCTGGAGGGGATCGCGACGTAGTGCACGGTCCGGTGGCCGAGCGCCAGCAGATGGCGGGTGGCCTCGTGGGCCGCCCGCCGGTCGTCGGTCCAGACCCAGGGCAGTTCGTCGCCGGGCGGGCTCGCGGGGGTCTCGACCACCCCGACGACCGGGAGCCCGGCGGGGACGGCGTTCAGCGCCGCGACCCCGGCCGGATCGTACGCGATCACGATCAGACCGCCGCCGGTGTCGGCGGCGCGCTGGACGTCGGCCCGTACGGCGCTCTCCTCGGCCGATTCCAGCACGCCGATCCCCATGGCGTAGGAGGCGCCGCGGGCCGCCTCCTCGATGCCCTGGAGGATCGCCGCGTAGCCGTGGTGCGTGGTGTTCGCGGTGAGCACGGTGACGGACCGGGAGCGGCCGCTGGCCAGCGCGAGCGCGGTGGCGCTGCGCCGGAACCCGAGTTCGTCGATGGTGGCGAGGACCCGTTCGCGGGTGGACCGCTTGACGCTCGGGTGGCCGTTGATCACACGGGAGACGGTCTGGTACGAGACGTCGGCCGCGGCGGCGACGTCCCGGATGCTCGGGCCTGCCTTCGCGCCCGGCTTGGCCGTCTTCCTTGTGTGACCGGTCACATTCATGCCAGGATTGTGACCGGTCACACAGGACTCGTCAAGAGACCGTAACGAAGGATTCACGCACCGGACGCACACCGCCGGCACCGGCGGTTCGGGAGGGGACACGTTGACCGGTCAGTCGGCGAACAGCACGCGGGAGACGTTCACTTGGGGGCATGCGGCGCTCCGGGCGGAGTTCGCCACCGCCCCCGACGGCACGCTGAGGATGACCGGACTCTCCCGCCCGGACGGGACCGGCGGCGCCGTCACGGGCGACCGCCGGGCCCCCTCCGCGACGGCTCCCGCGGGCGGGCTGCGCGTCACCTCGGCGCCGCTGCCGCTCGTCGAGGTGACGGCGCTGGGCCACGGGAGCGGTTGGTCGGGGCAGCGCTTCCTCGACGGGGCGCTCGGCTCCCGGCTGCGGCACCGCGCGCACCGATCCGTACGCGAGGGCGGGTGGCACCGGCTCACGGTCGAACTGCACGATCCGCTCAGCGGGTTGACCGCCGAGGTGCGGTACTCGTCGCCCGACGGGGTGGCCGTGCTGCGGAGCGAGGTCCGGCTCGTCAACGAGGGGGTGGAGCCGCTCGTCGTGCAGTCGGTCAGCAGCCTGCTCGTGGGCGGGCTGCCCTCCCCCGACGTCCTCGACGTGCACCGCGCGCGCAACGACTGGCTCGCGGAGTGCCGTTGGTACCGCGCCCCGCTGCGCGAGACGGTCGCCGGGCTCAACCACGAGGCCCACGAGCACGACAGCCGTGCCGCGCTCACCCTCGCGGGACGCGGAAGCTGGCCCAGCGACGGCCACCTCCCGATGGGCGGGCTGACCGACCGCGCCACGGGACGCGGGCTGCTCTGGCAGATCGAGTCGGCCGCGGGGTGGCGATGGGACACCGGCGAGCGGGCGGGCGCCGCCTATCTCGCGCTGAACGGGCCCACCGACGCCGAGCACCAGTGGCGTGAACGGCTGGCGCCCGGCGGGGAGTTCACCACGGTCGCCGCCGCGGTCGCGGTGGGCGCGGACTTCGAGGACGCGCTCGGCCACCTCACCGCGTACCGCCGGGCCGTCCGCCGCCCGCACCCGGACCACACCACCCTGCCGGTGGTCTTCAACGACTACATGAACACCCTGATGGGCGATCCGACGACCGAGCGTCTGCTGCCGCTCGTCGACGCCGCCGCGGCGGCGGGCGCGGAGTACTTCTGCATCGACTCCGGCTGGTACGACGACCAGGCGAAGGGCTGGTGGGACAGTGTCGGCGAGTGGCTGCCCTCGGAGCGGCGCTTCCCGGACGGCGGTATCCAGGCGGTGCTGGACCACATCCGCTCGCGCGGGATGGTCCCGGGGCTGTGGCTGGAGCCGGAGGTGGTGGGGGTCCGCAGCCCGGTCGCCAAGAGCCTGCCGCCCGAGGCGTTCTTCCGGCGCGACGGTGTCCGGATCACCGAACACGGCCGTCACCAGCTCGATCTGCGCCATCCGGCGGCCCGTGCCCATCTCGACGCGACGATCGACCGGATCGTCGGCGACTGGGGTGTCGGCTATCTCAAGCTGGACTACAACATCAGTGTGGCGCCCGGCACCCAGGGCGAGGGGGACACCTCGCCGGGCGGCGGGCTGCTCGGCCACACCCGCGCCTACCTGGAGTGGCTCGGCGCGGCGCTGGACCGCCATCCGGGCCTGGTCGTCGAGAACTGCGCGTCCGGCGGAATGCGCATGGACGGCGCCTCGCTGGCCGTCACCCAGCTCCAGTCCACCAGCGACCAGCAGGACCCCCTGTACTACCCGCCGATCGCGGCTTCGGCGCCCACGGCCGTGCCGCCGGAGCAGGGCGCGGTCTGGGCCTATCCGCAGCCGGGGTTCACCCCGGAGGAGATCTCGTTCACCCTCGGGAGCGCGCTGCTGGGCCGGATCCATCTCTCCGGGCATCTGGACCATATGACGGAGCCCCAACTCGCCCTGGTGCGCGAGGCCGTGGCCACGTACAAGTCGCTGCGGGGCGAGCTGGCCACCGCGGTGCCCTTCTGGCCGCTGGGGCTGCCGGGGTGGACCGATGCCTGGGTCGCGCTGGGGCTGCGTCCCGGCGGGGCGCCGGCCGCGTCCCCGGGGACGACCTATCTGTCGCTCTGGCGCCGGGACGAGGAGGCCACGCGCACCCTGTCCGTACCGCATCTCGCGGGTGTCGAGGCGCGTGTGGAGATCCTGCACCCCCTGGCCTCCTCCGGCCGGGCGCGCTGGCGGGCGGAGCGCGCGGAGCTGACCGTCGAACTCCCGGCCGCCCCGGCCTGCCTGCTCGTCGCCCTCACCCCGGCGCCCCACTGACACCGGCGAGAGTTTCGGTGCGACCCATCCGTGCACGACCATTGACGCTGTGTCGCACACGTGACAACACTTCGGGACGGCCGTTCCAACAGGAACGCGCAATACCTCACAGATCATTCTGTCCGGGGAGGACCTCCATGCGCCCCCGCACCGCACGCAGAGGCTTCGTTCCGCTCTTCGCCCTGCTGCTCGGACTGCTCGCCGTCCCCGGAGGACCCGCGCAAGCGGAGTCCCCGGACGACGGCGACAGGGCCGCCACCCGACTCGCCGCCGCGCAGCTCACCGTGGCCGGTCTGGACGACGTACGCGGCCATCTCACCCTGCCGGACACCGGCACCGGAGCCACCTCCGTGAGCTGGAGGTCCGACAGGCCGGCGGTGATCGACGCGACCGGTCTGGTCCACCGCCCCCGGCACGGCTCCGGCGCGCGGTCCGTACGGCTCACCGCGACCGTCACCCGCGGCAAGGCCCGCGCCACCCGGGCGTTCCCCGCCACCATCCGCGAACTGCCCGCGAAGCAGAAGTACACGGGGTACGCGTTCAGTTACTTCACCGGCGAGGGCACCGCGGACGGCGAGCAGATCCGCACGGCGCTCAGCCGGGGCAACGACCCGCTCCACTGGCGGGAGTTGAACGGCGGCAGGCCGGTGCTCTCCTCCGAGCTGGGCACGAAGGGGCTGCGCGACCCGTTCGTCATCCGCTCCCCCGAGGGCGACACCTTCTACCAGATCGCCACCGACCTCAGGATGTACGGCAACGGGAACTGGGACCAGGTCCAGCGCACCGGCAGCAGGTCCATCATGGTGTGGGAATCCACCGACCTGGTGAACTGGACCGACCAGCGGCTGGTGGAGGTCGCCCCGGACACCGCGGGCAACACCTGGGCGCCCGAGGCGTACTACGACGACACACTCCACGCGTACGTCGTCTTCTGGGCCTCGAAGATCTACGCGGACGACGACCCGCAGCACACCGGCTCGACGTACAACAAGATGATGTACGCGACCACCCGTGACTTCCGTACCTTCAGCGAGGCGAAGGTGTGGAACGACCCCGGCTACTCGGTCATCGACTCGACCGTGATCCGCCACGACGGCAGCTACTACCGCTTCACGAAGGACGAGCGGGACGGCTCCTCGTCCACCCCGTGCGCCAAGTTCATCACCGCCGAGAAGTCCGACGACCTGCGCTCCACCTCCTACGACTTCGTCGCCGACTGCATCGGCCGGGGTTCCGTCTCCCGGGGCGAGGGGCCGACGGTCTTCAAGTCCAACACCGAGGAGAAGTGGTACCTGTTCATCGACGAGTTCGGGGACCGCGGCTACATCCCCTTCGAGACCACCGACCTCGACTCCGGCACCTGGACCATGTCGGAGAACTACGGACTCCCGGCCAGCCCGCGCCACGGCACCGTCCTGCCGGTGACCCAGGAGGAGTACGACCGGCTGCTCGGCGCATACACCCCCGAGGCATCGGTCGCCGACGCGACGGCGGAGGTCACCCGGCCGTAGCCCCGGCGCCCGGAAGGGGGCGGCTGCCGTCCGGAGTTCCGGACGGCAGCCGTCGTACGTCGCGGGTGCCGGACCGGTCTACGGCTTGGGCAGGGTGCACCCGGGGGCGCTCAGGTCGATCTTGCTGCCGGTCGTGACGCAGGGCACGATCCCGTACGTCTCCTGTGCGTAGTTGATGCCCTGGCGAACGGTGACGGTGCCGTTCGCGTCGACCTCGCACGGGTTGTTGAGCGTGCAGCGCGCGCCGTCCTCGTTGCCGGTGTTGTTGACGGCGACGACCTTTCCGGTGGCGTCGTCGATCACGGGCGAGCCCGAGGTGCCGCCGATGGTGTTGCAGGCGGAGGTGTAGCGGACCGAGTCCTTCCAGGTCCAGCTCCCCTCCTTGAGGAGATAGGCGAAGCCGTCGATGGAGCAGCTGTAGATGCGCTTCCAGTAGCCGGAAACCACCTTGATCGCGGTGCCCTGGACGGGGCGGGCGGCGTTGAGTTCCAGCGCCGTGATGCCGTACGCGCTCTGGATCTGGGCGTAGGTGCTGGTGAGCTGGTACAGCGAGATGTCGGTGTCGGTCATCGTCCCGTACGCGATCTTGTTGGCCCGCAGGGTGGCCACACCGGTGCCGGCCGAGTTGAGCAGGGTGAACGTGCGGGTGGACGCCCGGTCGACGATGACCTGTCCGGCGGCAGGGAAGCCGGTCTCCAGGCAGTGCCCGTTGGAGAGGACGAGTGCGGGGTCGGTCGGCTGCGACTGGGGCGTGCGGACGACGGATCCGGAACAGTTGCTGAGCGCGACCGTTCCGGCGAAGTCGACCGCCGCGAGCCGGGCCTGGGGTGCCGGGTCGGCGACATCCGTCGCCGCGCCGGTCCGTACCGCCTTCGTGGGCGCGCCCGCGTCATGGCTTGTGGCCATCGCGGGTGCCGTGCCGGCTCCGAGGAGCAGGACGGCGAGCAGCGCGCCGAGGAGAGGCTTTCTCATGTGGGATCCCCTCTGTGACCGAAGTTCCTTCGGTGTTTTTTGACATGGGCATTGTTGACGCAAGAGGGCCAACAGGCAACCACGCCTGGGGAGTTCGGGATCCCTGGAGCCGGACACACAGCGCGGGGCGGGACCGTGCCTGCCGGCACCGCCCCGCCCCGCGCACTCGCTGGTCGGAATCAGTTGATCAGTTCATTGCCCGCCTGGACGGCGTCCGTTCCGGCCTGGACGGCCTTCTTCACGGCGCCGACCTTCTTGCCCAGCTTGTTTCCGGTGACACCCTCGACGACCGGCTTGGCCTCCTGGCCGACGGCGACGGCGGTCTTCGCCGTACTGGTCAGCGTGGATCCCAGGTCGAGGGCCTGGGCGGAGGGGGCGACGGCCGCGAGAAGCGCGGAACCGGCGGCGGCTGCGGTGAGAATCCGTTGCACGTTCATGATCGATACAACGAGCGCGGGCTCCGGAGGGCACGTACCCGGACCCGATGGGATGACAAGCCGCGACCCGCCGTCACCCTGCCTTGCCTGTGGGCACGTTGTACGACATGAGCGCGGGCGCGCCCGCGCTCACCCGTACTTCGGTGATCGCGCAGTTGCGCAGCCCCGGCAGGACCCTGCGGTACTCGCTCTCCGGGATCCCGAGCAACCGGCACAGCACCAGCCGGAAGAGCGTGTTGTGCGCGACGACCAGCACCCGCCCGCCGGGCCGCGCGTCCGCGAGGCGCAGCAGCGCGGCGGCGCCCCGGCCCGCGGCGGCCTTCGGGTCCTCGCCGCCCGGCAGCGGATGGGCGGCCGGATCACCGAGGAAGGCGGCGGTCTCGCGCGGGTGGGAGGCGTGGAGTTCGGCGATCGTGCGCCCCTCGGCGACCCCGAAGTCGATCTCGGTCAGCTCCGGTTCGACGACGGGCGTCAGACCGGTCGCCCGGGCGGCCGGCTCCGCGGTGCGCCGGGCGCGGGTGAGGGGGGAGGTGACGATCGCGTCGAGCCGGGCGCCGCCCGCCCACGCGCCGAGTTCCCCGGCCTGCTCGACACCGCGCGGGGTCAGTTCGATGTCGCTGACCCCGGTGTAGCGGTTCTCCGCGTGCCAGACGGTCTCGCCGTGGCGCGCGAGGAAGAGGGTCGTGGGAGTAGGAGTAGGAGTAGGAGTAGGAGGGGCCGCGGGGTTCATCCGTGCTCCCGTGCGTAGGCGGCGGTCGGTGCGGGCAGCCAGCCGCGCTGTTCCAGCGCGTCGACGAGGGCGGTGAAGGGCTCCTGGAAGCGGGCGCCTACCCGGGGGCGCGGTTCCAGCACCGTACGGACGCGGACCATCCCGCGCAGGTCGGAGAGGGGGGCGTCGGGGCCCGCCCGGCCGGAGTCGGTGGCGGCGCGCCGTACGCCGTGGGCGGCGAGAACGGCCATGCCGAGGGCCGAGTCGGTGTGGGCGGGGACGGTGGCCCTGCGGCCGAGGACATCCGCGCGGAGCTGGTTCCAGTAGGCGCTGCGGGTGGCGCCGCCCGTGAAGGTGACCGCCCGGTCGACGGGGGCGCCGAGCAGGCCGAGGTAGGCCAGGCAGAGCCGTTCGGTGAGGGCGACGCCCTGGAGCAGCGCGGCGTAGTGGTCGGCGTCGTCGCGGGGTGTGCCGAGCACGAAGGGCTCGGCGTCGGCGGCCAGGAAGGGGAAGCGCTCGCCGCGCGAGACCAGGGGGTACGCGACGGCGCCCGCCGGTTCGCGGTGCGCGGCGAGGCGGTCGAGGTGGGCGAGGTCGGCACCGGGGAACGCCCGGGTCAGGGCGCCCGCGCCGACGCTGGAGGCGCCGCCGGGGAGCCAGTGGCCGTCCGGGGAGAGGTGGCTGTAGAGCACCCCCGCGGGGTCGTGGAGCGGGGCCGCGGTGACGCCCTTGAGGACGAGGGTCGTGCCGAGGACGGTGTTCCACTGCCCGATGTCCCAGGCGCCGGAGCCGAGTTGGGCGGCGCACCCGTCGGTCATGCCGGCGACGACCGGGGTGGAGACGGCGAGCCCCGTCGCGTCCGCCGCCTCGGCGCACACCGTGCCGAGCGGGGTGCCGGGGAGCACCACGGGCGGGAAGTCCAGCTCCGCGAGGCCGAGTCGGTCGTGGACGGCGACGGGCCAGGACCGGGTGGTCAGGTCGTAGCCGGTCTTCAGCGCGTGGCTGGTGTCGGTCGGTACGGGGTGTCCGACGAGCCGGGCGGTGACGAAGTCGGTCTGGTGGCAGACGCGGGCGCCCCGGAGCGCGCCCGCGTCCGCGGCCCCCTCGGCCCCCGGGCCGGTGAGCCAGAGGAGTTTGGCGAGGGCCCAGCTCGGCTGGATGCGGTGCCCCATGGAGCGCCAGACGTCGGCGCCGGCCTCCTGGGCGCGGGCGGCCTCGGCCCCGGCGCGCCCGTCGTCGTACATGAGCGCGGGGGTGAGCGGCGCCCCGTCGGGGCCGGTCAGCAGGACCGTACCGGATGTGCCGCAGACGGAGAGGCCCCGCACCCGCGAGGCGGCGACGGTACGGAGTGTGCCGCGCAGCGCGGTGCGGACGCCCGACCACCAGTCGGCCGGGAGCTGTTCGTGTCGGTTCCCGTCGCGGTGGCCGGTGAGGGGCGCGGAGCCGCGGCCGAGCACCTGGCCGTCGTCGGTGACGGCGAGGGCGC
The DNA here is from genome assembly GCF_042673865.1 of Streptomyces sp. NPDC056987. Classification (NCBI taxonomy): domain Bacteria; kingdom Bacillati; phylum Actinomycetota; class Actinomycetes; order Kitasatosporales; family Streptomycetaceae; genus Streptomyces; species Streptomyces sp. NPDC056987. The sequence goes on along the minus strand of NZ_JBHURV010000006.1, from coordinate 93,696 downwards.
GCACGCTCTGGGTGCCGAGGTCGACTCCGATCCACACGTCCTGGTGGCGTGGGTCCGTCACAAGCTCCCGCCTTCCCGTCGTTCCCGGTTCCTGCCGTCGTACCGTCCGGCGACGCGTGACCCCACGACGCTTTTCACACCCGTCGTCCCCGGCCGCGGTCCCTCGTCCCGGCGGCCGCGAACGGGCCGGGTCCGTCGCGTCCTGCCTGGTGAGGAACGCGTCGCGCCGTCGGTCGACGGGTTGACCGGGTCGCTGTCCGTGGTGAACACTGCCGACGGTACATCAACAAACAATGTTATATCCTCAGAGCTTGATGTTACTGAGGTGTCGCTGGAACAGGACCGAGGAATGTCACAGGACAAGAGCCGGCGGGGCCCCCTCCAGCGCCGCCGCGAGATTTCCGACCATGTGCTGACCGAGGGTTCGGTGTCGGCGTCGGATCTGGCGGAGCGGTTCGGCGTGAGCGTGATGACGATCTACCGCGACATCGACGAGCTGGAACGCGAGGGCGTGCTGCGCAAGTTCCGCGGTGGGGTCACCGTCCAGCCCTCCGGGGTGTTCGAGAGCAATGTGGCGTTCCGCAAGAAGACCATGCGGCTGGAGAAGGAGGCGATCGCGGCCCGGGCCGCGACCCTGATCGAGCCCGGCATGTCGGTGCTGCTGGACGACTCGACGACCGCGCTGGAGCTGGCCCGGCTGCTCCCCCGCATCGAGCCGCTGACCGTCGTGACCAACTTCCTGGAGGTCCTGAACCTCCTCGCCGACGAGCGCGGCCTCCATCTCATGGCGCTGGGCGGCGATTACGACCCGCTGCACGACTCGTTCCTCGGAGTCCCCTGTGTGGAGGCCGTGGAGGCGCTCCGCGTCGACCTGTGTTTCGTCTCCACCTCGTCGGTCTACGGCGACTACGCCTTCCACCAGGAACAGCGCATCGTCGCCGTCAAGCGCGCGATGCTCAAGGCCGCCGGGCGCAGCGTCCTGATGATCGACCACTCGAAACTCGACCGGACCGCACTGCACCGGCTGACCCCGCTCAGCACCTTCGATCTGATACTGATCGACGACCGCACCCCGCCCGAGGTGCTGCGCTCGCTCGACGAGCGCGGTGTCCCCTACGAGATCGCCGAGACCGCCGCCGCCTGACCTGCCGTCAGCCGAGTCCACGCCAAGGAGACCGCGCCGATGAGAATCCTCGCCGCGGGCGACCACTTCGTCGCCCCCGACCTCTTCACCCGGGAACTGGAAGCCGAGATCGGTCGCGGTCATACGATCGGGGAACTGCTGCTGGAGTGGCCGCTGACGCCGTTCGGCCCGGTCGGTGAGGTCGAGGAGGCGTCGGGGGACGAGGAGACCGTTCTCGCCGCGCTGGAGGGGGCGCGGGTCTGCGTGACGCAGATGGCCCCGGTGACGCGCAAGGTCCTCGAAGGCTCCCCCGAACTGCGGCTGGTGGTGGTCGGCCGGGGCGGTCCCGTCAACGTCAATCTGGAGGCGGCGAAGGAGCGGGGCGTCCAGGTCTGCAACACCCCGGGGCGCAACGCCGCCGCCACCGCCGAGTACACGGTGGGGCTGCTCCTTGCCGCGATGCGCCGGATCCCGGAGACGTCCACCGCGCTCGCCCGGGGCCGCTGGGCGGGCGAGTTCTACACGTACGGCAACTGCGGCCCCGGTCTGGACGGCGCGACGGTCGGGCTGATCGGCTGCGGCGCCGTCGGCAGCCGGGTGGCGCGGGCGCTGACCGCGTTCGGCGCGCGGGTCCTGCTGTACGACCCGTACGCGGACCAGGACGCGCTGCGCGCGGCGGGCACGCCGGTCGCGGACCTGGACGAGCTGCTGCGCCGCTCCGACGTGGTGTCGCTGCACGCGCGGCTGACGCCGGAGACCCGCGGTCTGCTCGGCGCCCGGGAACTCGCGCTGCTCCCGGAGGGCGCGGTCGTGGTCAACTGCGCGCGCGGCGCGCTGCTGGACGAGGCGGCGCTGTGCGACGCGCTGGAGTCGGGGCGGCTCGGGGCGGCGGGCCTCGACGTGTTCGCCGTGGAGCCGCCCCCCGCGGACTCGCGGCTGCGGACCGCTCCCCGGCTCGTCATGACGCCTCATCTGGCGGGCGCGAACACCGCCGTCGCGCACAACGCGGCGCGTATCGCGGCGGCCGAGGTGGGCCGGTTCCTGCGGGGTGAGCCGCTCGCCCACCGCGTCGCCTGACGATCCACGGGTTCCGCAACACAGCACATCGAATCGAATCGACAAGAGGAGACACGGTGTTCGTCGGAGTGGACATGGGTACCTCGGTCGCCAAGGCCGTCGCCTTCGCGGACGACGGCGCGGCCCTGGGAGTGGAGTCGGTCCCGATCTCGCTGGGCGGGCGGGGCGACAAGGTGGAACAGGACGTCGAGGAAGTGGTGTGCGCCGCCACCGAGGTCGTCGGCGCGGTGACGGCGGGCCGTACGCCGCCCGCCCTCGTCGCCCTCACCGGCCAGGGCGACGGCCTGTGGCTGGCCGACCACCGGGGCCGCGCGGTGCGCCCCGCGCTCTCGTGGATGGACGGCCGCGCGGGCTCCCTCGTCAAGGAGTGGATGGACGACGGTACGGCGGGGCGAATGTACCGGCGGACGGGGAACGTCCTGTTCCCGGGCTCCCCCGGGCCGCTGCTGGCCTGGCTGGACCGGCACGAGCCGCACTCCCTGGACTCCGCGACGACCGCCGCGAGCTGCAAGGACATCATCCATCTGCGGCTGACGGGCGAGCGTTCCACCGATCTCTCCGACGCTTCCGTCCCCTTCCTCGACCCGCGCACCCGCGCCTACTCCCCCGAGGCGCTCGCGGCCCTCGGCGTCGGCCACCGCGCGGGGCTGCTGCCGCCCATCGCGGCGACCCTGCCGTACGGGGAGGCCCGCGGCGGCGTCCCGGGGCTGCCGGACGGGACGCCGGTCACCTCGGGACCGTACGACCTACCCGCGTGCGCGATCGGCGCGGGTGTGACCGAGCCGGGCGACGGGCTGCTCATCGTGGGGACGACGCTGGCGTGCCAGGTCGTCGTCGAGCGGGTCGCGTTCGACGAGGAGCCGGTGGGCTTCCATCTGGCGCTGGCCAGACCCGACCGCCATATGCGGGCGCTGCCGGCGATGACCGGCACAGTCGCGCTCGACTGGGTGCTGGGGGTCACCGGCACGGCGCACGAACAGGTCTCCGGTCTGCTGGACTCGACCCCGCGTGGCGCCCGGGGGGTGACCGCGCTGCCGTACCTCTCCCCCTCGGGCGAGCGCGCGCCGTTCGTGGACCACACCGCCCGCGCGGAGTTCACCGGCCTCGATCTGCGGGCCTCGCGCGCCGACCTGGTGCGGGGCATGTGCGAGGCGATCGCCTTCGCGGCGCGGCACTGCCTGGAGGCGGCCGGCCTCACCGGCGAACTGGCCGTGTGCGGCGGCGGTACGCGCAGCCAGGCCTGGCTGCGGCTGTTCGCCGATGTCATCGGACGGCCGCTGCGGGTGGCGCGCGGCCCGGAGCCGGGCGCGCGCGGCGCCGTGCTGGCCGCCGTCGCCGCCCGGGGCGAGCAGCTGGGCCGGGAGCTGGACGTCGCCGCCTGGACGGCCCCGGAGACGGTGGTGGACCCGGATCCGGCGGGTGTGGCGTTCTACGAGGAGGCGTACGCGGACTACCTGTTCCGGGTGGAGAGCGCGCGGGCGCGCTGGCGGGGCCCCGACGGCACCCGCTGAGCCGGTGGCCGGCGGATGCTCCTGCCTCGGCCCGCGAGGCCGGAGCATCCGCGGCGGCCGGGCCTTCGAGCCGGGCCTTGCCCTGGCCGAGGAGCAGCCTCAGCCCTTGAGGCCGCTCGCGAACCCCTTGATGACATAGCGCTGGAGCAGCAGGAACACGATCAGGATCGGCAGCGCGGCCAGTACCAGTCCGGCGAAGACCAGGCCGTAGTCGGAGACGTACTGGCCGACGAAGGAGAACACCCCCACGGGCACGGTCTCCTTGCCGGAGCCGCCGAGGTAGAGCAGCGGGGTGAAGAAGTCGTTCCAGATGAACACCGCGTTCAGGATGATCACGGTGCCGGTGATGGGCCGCAGCAGGGGGAAGACGATCCGGGTGAAGGCCTGCCGGTTGTCGCAGCCGTCGATCAGCGCCGCCTGCGCGTAGTCCGCGGGCAGGGCGCGGATGAAGCCGGTGTAGAGGAAGACGGTGAACGGGAGCTGGATGCCGGTGTAGAAGAGGACCATGCCCTGGTAGGTGCCGAGCCAGCCGAGGCTGTCGACCAGTTTGTAGAGCGGGATCATGCCGAGCTGGAACGGCAGCACGATCCCGAGCAGGAAGAGGACGTAGAGCCCGTACCCGAGGCCGCGTGCCCGGCGGGCCAGGTAGTAGGCGCCGGTGGAGCCGAGGACGATCAGCAGGAGCAGGCTGACGGTGGTGATGAGCGCGCTGCTGACCAGGGCGGGGCCGAGCGAGGCGGAGGACCAGGCGTCCCCGAAGTTGGCGAAGGTGGGCGGCGCGGGCGGCGACAGCGGCGACTCGGCGATCTGCCGGGGGTCCTTCATCGCCAGGGTGACCAGCGCGTACACCGGGAAGAGGAAGACCACCGCGACGGCGATCATCACCAGTTCCAGGGCGTAGCCCCCGAACCGCGAGCGGGTCCGGCGGCGTTGACGCGCGGTCCGGGCCGCGGTGGCGTCCTGCGGGGCGGTGGCGGTGGTGCTCACGCGGTGACCTCCCGGGCACGCAGATAGCGGAGCTGGACCAGGGAGACGGCGGCGACGAACAGCGCGAGGACGAGGGCGACCGCGGTGCTGTAGCCGAACTTGCCGTAGACGAAGGCCTCTTTGTAGAGCACCGTGGACAGGGTCTCGCTGGAGGTGCCGGGGCCGCCGTTGGTGGCGGCGTACACCTGGTCGAAGAGTTTCAGCCCGCCGATGGTCGACAGCATCAGGTTGATGGTGAGCGCCGGGGCGAGCAGCGGCCAGGTCACGAAGCGGAAGCGCTGCCAGGCACCCGCGCCGTCGATCCGCGCCGCCTCGTGGAGTTCGGCGGGCACGCCCTGGAGCCCGGCGAGGAAGATGACCATCGAGTACCCCGCGTACTGCCAGACCACCATCGCGGCGACCGACCACAGGGCGAGCGCGGGGTCGCCGAGCCAGTCCTGGCGCAGTCCGCCGAGCCCGACGGCGCCGAGGATCCCGTTGAGCCCGGCGCCGTCGTCGGGGTTGTACACGTACTTCCAGAGGAAGGCGACCATGACGGGGCTGACGACGGCGGGCGCGAAGAAGATCACGCGGAGCAGGGCGCGCGATCTGATGTTGGCGTGCACGCCGAGCGCGAGCAGCAGGCCGATGCCGTTCTGGACGACGACCACGGCGAGGGTGAGCAGCAGGGTGTTGCCGACGGACTCCAGGGCGCGCCGGTCGTCCAGCAGCGTACGGAAGTTGTCCACGCCGACGAAGGAGAAGCCGCCGACGCCGGACCAGTCCGTGAAGGCGTAGACGACGCCCGCGAGGCTCGGGTAGAGGACGACGACGGCGTACACCAGGAGCGCGGGGACGACGAAGCCCCACGGGGGGAGGGTGCCGTCGCGCCGCCATCGGGCGGTGCGCGCCGCCCCGCTCCCGTCCGTCTTCCGGGCGGTCCCGGGGGCGGCGGGGGACGGCGGCCCGGGTCGCGGTGTGGTCCGCTCGGGCAGGGGGTTCACGATGTCTTGCCGTAGGCCGCGTCCAGCTGTCCCAGCGCGCCCTTGACGTCGGTCTTGCCCGCGAGGAGATCCTGTACGGCGGCGAAGTGGGCGGGCTGCACCTCCGCGTTGGGCCATGCCTGGTCCATGAAGGGGACGGCGCGGTCGGCGTCGATGATCGGCAGGAAGTCGGCCAGCACGGGGTCGATCCTGGTCGTGGCGTCCCGCTGGAAGGGGATCGCGGAGACGGCGGTCGCCCAGGCGTTGATGTTCTCCTGCCGGCCGAGGAAGTCGACGAACGCCTTGGCCTTGTCCGGGTTCTTGGCGTGGGCGGCGACGCCCAGTCCGACCACGATCCCCGCCGGTATCCACAGTTGGGCGGCGTCGTCACCGCCGGGGAAGGGGAACATGCCCAGGTCGTCGGGGGTCCGGGTGGCGTCGCGGAAGGTGGAGAGCACCGCGGAGACCTGCACGGCCATGGCCGCCTTGCCGCTCGCGACGAGGGAGGTCTGCTGCTCGAAGGTGGTGCCGTTGGGGTTGTCGTTGAAGAAGCCCTTGGTCTGGAGCTCCTTGTACCTGCCGAGGGCGTCGGCCCAGCCGGAGTCGGCGAACGTGGTGCGTCCGGCGGCCATGTCGGCGTCGAAGCCGGGGGTCGTGGCGTAGACCGCGTTGGGGACGAGGGCGTATGTGATGAGCTGGGTGACCCAGGGCGTCTGCGCGCCGAGGGCGATCGGCACGATGCCCTTCGCCTTCAGCGTGGCGCAGACGTCGAGGAGTTCAGCCCAGGTCGTGGGCGGCTGCACACCGGCCTTGGCGAAGGTCTTCTTGTTGTATATGGCGCCGATGACGCTGCTGCCGGCCGAGTAGAGGTAGGTCTTGCCCTCGTAGCGGTAGGCGGCGTCGAAGTTCTTGGGTATGCCCTGGGTCCACTTCTGCGCCGAGAGGTCGGTGAGCAGCCCCGCCTTGGCCAGCTCGACCATGGACATGGCGCTTCCGCTGCCGGGGAACAGGACGTGCACGTCGGGGGCGTTGCCGCCGGCGAGCTGGGTGCGTACGACGGTCTGGACCTGGTCGGTGGGGGCGAAGGAGGTGGCGAAGGTGTCGTCGGGGTGGCTCTTGCGGTAGGCGGCCAGCAGTTCCTCGACGGGCTTCTGCTGGTCGGCGACGCCGACGATACGGACCTTGCCGCCGCCGGAACCGCCGGAGCCGGAACACGCGGTGAGGGCCGGGGGCAGCGCGGCGAGGGCCGCGGCCCCGCCGCCCATGCGGAGCAGCCCTCGTCGGCTGAGCGTGCCGGGGAGGGGCGGGACGCGGGAACCCGTGGTCATGTCATGTCCTCCTCGTGGGGGCCGGCGTGCGTCGGCGCCGCCGGACCTGGTGTGCGCGGGAGCGCGGCGGCGCGGTGCGGCCCTCCGCGCTCCGGTGTGCCCGCCGGTACGTAGGCGGCGGTGAAGCGGTAGACGCCGGAGGCCACGCGGTAGACGGCGCGGCCGGGGCCGGTCCCGGCGACGGTGAGGTGGGCGCCGTCCACGGGTACCTCGCCGGACTCACGGACCGACCGGGGGTCGGTGGTGGGGACATGGATCTCGGCGGTGGCGCCCGGGGGCACCCGCACGCGCAGGGAGAGGGTGTCGCCGCGCCGTTCCCAGCGCACGGTGACGGTGCCGCGGACCGATTCGTACCGGGCGCTCGCGTGGGTGAGGTCGCCGGGGGCGGGGCGTACGGTCAGGTGCCGGTAGCCGGTGGAGTCGGCGCTCTGGTCGAGTCCGGCGACGCCCCGGTAGAGCCATTCGCCGATCGAGCCGAGCGCGTAGTGGTTGAAGGAGTTCATCGCCGGGGCCCGGAAGCCGGCCTCGGGGGTCCAGCCGTCCCAGCGTTCCCAGATCGTGGTGGCGCCGTGGTGCAGCGGGAAGAGCCAGGAGGGTGCCTCGGTACGGCGCAGCAGGGCGTGGGCGAGGTCGGCGCGGCCGTGCGCGTCCAGGACGGGCGCGGCGAGGGCGACCCCGAGGAAGCCGGTGACGAGTCCGGGGCCCGCGGCCTCGACCAGTTCGGCGAGGCGCCGGGCGGCCGCGGGCTCCTGTTCCTCGGGGAGCAGGTGGAAGGCGAGGGCGAGGAGGTAGCCGGTCTGGGTGTCGCCCTCGATCCGTACGGAGCCGCCGTCCGGCCCGTCCGCCTCGTCCGGGCCCGGTGTGCGGGTGACGAAGCGGTCGTTGAAGGCGGCCCGTACAGCGGCGGCCAGCCGGTGGTGTTCGCGGGCGAGGTCGTGGTGGCCGAGCACCTCGGCGGCGCGTGCGGTGAGGTGGGCGCTGTGCGCGAAGTAGGCGGTGGCGACGACCTCGCGCGGAGTCGGGGTGCCGGGGGCCAGCCAGTCGGAGAAGTGCGGGCCGACGCGGTGGCGCCAGACGAGGTCGGGGTTGTGACGGCGGATCAGCTCCACCCAGGCGCACATGCCGGGCAGCGCGCGGGCGAGGAAGCGCGGGTCGTCGTAGGTGCGGTAGAGGTGCCACGGGATGATGACGCCCGCGTCGGCCCAGCCGGGGGCGCCTTCGTCGGCGACCCCCACGAGGCGCGGGGCGACGTTGGTGAAGCCGCCGTCGGGGGTGCGGGCGTCGTCCACGTCGCGCAGCCACTTGGTGAAGAACGCGGCGACATCGGCGTTGAGGGCGGCCGTGGGCAGGAAGACCTGCGCGTCCGCGAGCCAGCCGAGGCGTTCGTCGCGCTGCGGGCAGTCGGTGGGCACGCTGACGAAGTTGGAGCGCTGGCCCCAGGTGACGCAGTCGTGGAGCCGCCGGATGTCGGGGTCGGAGCAGTCGAACGAGCCGGCCCACGGGGTGTCGCTGTGCAGCGCGACGGCGACGATGTCCGGCGCGGCCAGCTCGGCGAGGCCGGTGACCTCGGCGTAGCGGAAGCCGTGGTAGGTGAAGCGCGGCTCGAAGACGGTGTGCGCCCGCCCGTCGCCGATGAGCAGGTCGGTCGCGGCGGCGGTGCGCAGGTTGGCGGTGTAGAGCTCGCCGTCCTCGTCCAGGACCTCGGCGTGGCGCAGCGTCACCCGGGCGCCGTGGGCGAGGCCGTCGACGCGGAGCCGTACCCTTCCGGCGAGGTTCTGGCCGAAGTCGACGACATGGACGCCGTCGCGCAGCCGGGTGACCGTACGGGGGGTCAGTTCGGCGGTGGCCCGCACGGGTTCGTCGGGCGCGGCGACGAGCAGCCGGTGGTCGGCGTCCGTGACCCGCGCGGGCGACCAGTCGGCGTCGTCGAAGCCGGGCAGGTCCCAGCCGTCGGCGGAGCGGCGCAGATCGTGGCACTCGCCCATGAGCAGGTCGGCATGGCGAATCGTGCCCGTACCGGTGCGCCAGGTGTGGTCGGTGACGACTCTCGTGGTACGGCCGTCGGCGTCGACCAGGTGGAGTTCGGCCAGCAGCTGGGGCGTCGAGCCGTAGTGGGCGCCCGCCCTGCGGGGTTCGAAGCCGACGAAGCCGCTCCACCAGCCGTCGGCGACCGTCGCGGCGAGGACGTTCTCACCGCCGCCGTCCCGGATCAGTTCCGTCACGTCGTACGTCTGGTACTGGATCCGGTGGTGGTAGTCGGTCCAGCCGGGGGCGAGTTCGGCGTCGCCGACCCGGGTGCCGTTGAGCCGGATCTCGTAGAGCCCGCGCGCGCTCACGTACAGCCGTGCGCGGTCGACCGGGCCGGGGGTGCCGGGGAAGGCGCGCCGCAGGACGGGGCAGGGGGTGAGCCCGTGGTGGTCGAGGGCCGCCTCGCCCTCGGTCGGCGCGTCCATCACCTCGATCGGGTCGGGGTCGTGGGTGATCCAGCTCGCGCGCCAGCCGTCGTCGTCGGGCCGTTCGCCGACCGGGTCGCCGGAGGGGTCGCCGGTCGGCGCCATGACGAGGCCGGTCTCGAACCAGGAGCCGGCCGCCGCGGGAGCCCCCGGGCCGGCCGGGTCGACGGTGACCTGCCAGTGGTAGCGGGTACGGGGCTCCAGCGCGGGCCCGGTGTAGCGGACGCAGACCGCCCGCGGGTCCGTCAGCGGACCGCTGTCCCACAGGGGTTCACCGCCTGCGGCGAGGTCCTCGGGCCGCCGCCCGACCCGTACCCGGTGACCGGCCGGGGCGTCGCCCCGGCGGTCGGAGGCGAGCCGCCACGAGAGCAGCGGTCCGGGCTCGTCGATGCCCAGGGGGGTGACGCGGTGGTCGCAGCGCAGACCGTAGGGGCGCAGGCGCCCCGCTGCGGAGGGACCGGACACGGACACGTCCTTCCTGCGCGCCGGCCTAACGGCGCATCACCATCGTTCCTACGCCGTCGTTCACCACCCACCCGGCGTGAAGACGACACGTCTCCATGTGAAATCTAACGTGAATTCTGTGGCGTGGACACTATGAGCCGCCCGCGAGAAGTGTCAAGGGTGTTACACAGGGCTGGTCGGACACCTCATGGCGCGATCGGTCAGCACCGCGATGCCGCCGTACAGTCGCCTGCGACAGGCGTTGTCGACCTGGCGGCGGGTGGTCTTGTGACGGGTGAATACGTGTGATATTCACCGTGTGATTACAACATGAACGGACGTTAAATCACGCGTCATTTCCGCCTCGGGTCACGCGGGAATCGCGCACGACGAACGGACGAGGATTCATGCGGATGAACAGTGGGATCAGCACCAGCGGAACCACCTCGGCCACCGGGTTCGGGAGAAGGGCGATGCTCGGCGCCACCGGAACGGTCGCACTGGCGGTCGCGGCAGGCAATCTGTCGGCGGGCCGGGCGGGCGCCGCCGAACGCCGCCTCCGCGAGGACCCGTTCACCCTCGGGGTCGCGTCCGGCGATCCCTGGCCGGACGGCTTCGTCCTCTGGACCCGGCTCGCGCCGCACCCGCTCGCCCCCGACGGAACCGGCGGCATGGACCCGCGCGCGGTCACCGTCTACTGGGAGGTGGCGGAGGACGAGCGCTTCCGGCGCGTCGTCCGCCGGGGCTGGACCCGGGCGGTCGCCGAACTCGCCCACTCCGTCCACGTCGAGGTCAGCGGACTCAGACCCGGCCGCCAGTACTACTACCGCTTCCGCGCCGGCGGCATGCTCTCCCCCGTCGGCCGCTCGCGCACCGCGCCCGCGCCGCACAGCGACCCCCGCTCCCTGAACTTCGCGTTCGTCTCCTGCCAGGCGTGGTTCGAGGGGTTCTACACCGCCTACCGGCATCTCGCCGAGGAAGACGTCGATCTGGTCCTCCATCTCGGCGACTACATCTACGAGAACCCCATCGACGCCATGGGCGGCGTACGCAAGACCCCCGTCGCCGCCGAGCTGCGCCCCGAGCCGATGGACCTGACCCAGTACCGCAACCGGCACGCGCTGCACCGCTTCGACAACGACCTCATCGCCGCCCACCAGGCCCATCCCTTCGCCGTCGTGTGGGACGACCACGAGGTCGAGGACAACTGGGCCGGCGACATCTCCAAACACCCGGACGTGGACCCGGCGGCCTTCCGGGTGCGCGCCGCGGCGGCCTTCCAGGCGTACTACGAACACCTGCCCCTGCGGCTGCCGAACAAGCCGCGCGGCTTCGACGCCCGGATGTACCGGAGTCTGCGGTACGGGCGGATGGCGACGTTCCACATCCTCGACACCCGGCTGTACCGCGACGACCAGCCGTGCGGCGACGGCACCAAGACCGGCTGCGAGGAGCGGCTCGACCCCGACCGCACCATCCTCGGCGCGGAGCAGGAACGATGGCTCTACAACAGCCTGGGCCGCTCCGACGCGAAGTGGAACCTGATCCCCCAGCAGATCGCCATGAACCAGGTGGACACCGACCCCGGTCCCGGCCAGTCCTTCGTGATGGACTTCTGGGACGGCTATGTGGCCTCCCGCGAACGGCTCTTCAAGGAGATCTCCGACCGGAACGTGGCCAACCCCGTCGTGCTCACCGGTGACATGCACCGCCATCTCGCGGCGGACCTCAAGCGGAACTTCGACGACCCGGACTCCCCCGCCATCGGGGTCGAGTTCGTCGGCACCTCCATCTCGACCAAGATGGACGGCATGGACCTGGACCCGTCCGGGGCGAACCTGCTGGCCGCCAACCGGCACATCAAGTTCACCAACTACCAGCGCGGTTACGTCCGCTGCTCCCTCACCCCGCGCAGCTGCCGCGCCGACTTCCGGGTCCTGCCGTACGTCACCACCCCCGGCGCGCCGGTGTCCACCCGGATGTCCTTCGTCACCGAGGCGGGCCGGCCGGGCGTGCAGCCCGTCTGACCGGACGCGCGCGTACGCACGGGCGCGCCGGTCCCGTACCCGCGGAGGTACGTACGGACCGGCGCGCTCGCCGAGGGGGCCGCGGGTGCGGTGTTACGGGGCGACGGGGCGCGGCCCCGTACCGGCGATCACCTCGGGGCGCAGCAGCGCCGCGAGCCGGTCGGCCGGGAGGAGCCCGCGCTCCAGCACGAGTTCGGCGACGCCGCGGCCGGTGGCCAGCGCCTCCTTGGCGATCTCGGTCGCGGCGGTGTAGCCGATGTGCGGATTGAGCGCGGTGACGAGTCCGATGGAGTTCTCGACGGTCGCGCGCAGCGTCTCGGTGTTGGCGGTGATGCCGGAGACACAGCGCTCGGCGAGGGTGACGCAGGCGGCCCGCAGATGGGTGATGCTCTCCGAGAGGGAGTGCAGGATGATCGGCTCGAAGGCGTTGAGCTGGAGCTGTCCCGCCTCGGCGGCCATGGTGATGGTGACGTCGTTGCCGATCACCTCGAAGGCGACCTGGTTGACGACCTCGGGGATCACCGGGTTGACCTTGCCGGGCATGATGCTCGACCCGGCCTGGACCGGCGGCAGGTTGATCTCCGCGAAGCCCGCGCGCGGCCCGGAGGAGAGCAGCCGCAGATCGTTGCAGCTCTTGGAGAGCTTGACCGCGATGCGCTTGAGCACCCCGGAGAGATGGACGAAGGCGCCGCAGTCCTGGGTGGCCTCCACGAGGTTGGCCGCGGTGACCAGGGGCAGCCCGGTGAGGTCCGAGAGATGGCGGCGGGCGGCCTCCGCGTAGCCGGCGGGGGCGTTGAGGCCGGTGCCGATGGCGGTCGCGCCGAGGTTGATCTCGTGGATGAGGAGGACGGCCTCGGCCAGCCGGCTCTGGTCCTCCTCCAGCATCACCGCGTACGCCGAGAACTCCTGGCCGAGCGTCATGGGCACGGCGTCCTGGAGCTGGGTGCGCCCCATCTTGAGGATGTCGTGGAACTCCGCCGCCTTGGCGGCGAACGCCTCGCGCAGGACGGTCATCGCGTCGAGCAGTTCGCGCACGGCGATGATCGTGGCCACGTTGACGGCGGTCGGGTAGACGTCGTTCGTGGACTGGCTGAGGTTGACGTCCTCGTTGGGGTGCAGGTGCGCGTAGTCGCCCTTGGTGTGCCCGAGGAGCTCCAGCGCCCGGTTGGCGATCACCTCGTTGGCGTTCATGTTGGTCGAGGTGCCGGCGCCGCCCTGGATGACGTCCACGACGAACTGGTCGTGGAACCTGCCCTCCTCCCGTATCTCCCGGCAGGCGGCGGCGATGGCCGCGGCCTTCTCCCCGGCGAGCAGCCCGAGGTCCTCGTTGGCACGGGCCGCGGCCTCCTTCACGGCGGCGAGCGCGTTGATCAGATGCGGGTACGCGGAGATGGCCGTACCGGTGATGGGGAAGTTCTCCGAGGCGCGCAGCGTGTGCACGCCCCAGTACGCGTCGGCGGGTATGTCGCGGTCGCCGAGCAGATCGTGTTCGGAGCGGTGGCCGGCAGTCATGGCGCAGGGGTTCCTTCGTGAGGGTGGGAGGAGATCGGCCGGACAGGGCCCGCGCGGCCGGGCCACGCGGGCCGGGTGAGCGGACCGCACGGCCCGGGTGCGGCGGGCTACGCGGACCGGGCCGCCGAGGAGGCGGGCTCCGGAGTCGATACGGGAGCCAGCGCGCCCGCCGCCCGCAGGCTCCCCACCTCCTGGCCGCCGCCGAGGACGGGGGTACGGGCGAACGGGGCGAGGATGCCGGGGTCGACGCCGCACCGGGCGAGGGCCGCGGCGGTCACCGGCATCCTGGCGCGGTCCGCGCCGTCGGCGATCTTCACGCCGACGGCCCGACCGTCCGGGAGCGCCGCGACCTGGACGCCCTCGAAGCCGTCCTTGGCGAGCAGCCCGGGCACGGCCCGCATCAGACCGGCCACGTCCCGGCCGGCGCCGGCGACCAGCTCCGGGTGGGCCCGCATGGCGGCCGCGACACGGCCCTCGTCGGTGTCGGGGGCCGCGGTCACCAGCCGGGCGAAGGCGCGGGTGAGTCCGTGCAGGGAGACGGAGAACAGCGGGGCGCCGCAGCCGTCGACGGTGACGCGGGCGATGCGCTGTCCCGTCAGCTCCTCCACGGCCTGGGCGATCGCCTTCTGGAGCGGGTGGCCGGGGTCGAGATAGCCGGTCAGGGGCCACTGCCGGGTCAGGGCGGTCCTGAGCATGGAGGCGTGCTTGCCCGAGCAGTTCTGGGCGAGCCGGCTGGGCCCGAGGCCGCGGCGCAGCCACGCCTCGCGCTCCGCGGGGCCGTACGGCAGATCGGGGGTGTTGGCCAGATCGTCCTCGGTGAGCCCGGCGGAGTCGAGGATGCGCCGGGCCACGGCGAGGTGGATCTCCGCGCCGGAGTGGCTCGCCGCGGTGAGGGCCAGCGCCTCGTCGTCGGGCACGGGGAGCCCGGCGCGGAGCAGGGCGACCGCCTGGAGGGGTTTGAGCGCGGAGCGCGGATAGAACGCGGCCTCGATGTCCCCGGCCAGGAACTCCACGCTGCCGTCGGCCGCGAGGACGACGACCGAGCCGTGGTGGACCCCCTCGATGACGCCTCCCCGTACGACATGGGCGAGGGGCACATGGCCCGGCGCGCGGACGGCGGGAGGCTCGCCCGGGGTGCGGCGCGGCGTGGTGGGGTGGCTCATGGTCAGCTCTCGGTGTTCTGGTCGCGGCCGGTGGTGCCGGCGCGTTCGAGGGCCGCCGCGTCCCTGAGGACCCCGACCCGGCCCCGTACCAGGTACCAGCCGCCGACCAGCGCCGCGGCGATCAGCGGCAGGGCCAGCACCGTCGTGCGGCCCGCGCCGCCGTCCGCGTACATCAGGACCAGGACGGATCCGAGGAAGACCAGGGTGATGATCTCGGTGTACGGCGAGCCGGGGAGCTGGTAGGAGGGGCGGGAGAGCAGCCCCGCCTGCGTCTTCCGCCAGAAGAGCAGGTGGCAGATCATGATCATGGACCAGGTGGCGAGGATGCCGAGCGCCGCGAAGTTCAGGACGATCTCGAACGCCTTGCTGGGCACGACGTAGTTGAGGCCCACGCCGAGCACACAGATGCCGGAGGTGAGCAGGATGCCGCCGTACGGCACCTGGCTGCGGCTCATCACCCCGGTGAACCTCGGCGCGGATCCCGACTTCGCCATGGAGCGCAGGATGCGTCCGGTGGAGTAGAGGCCGGAGTTGAGGCTGGACATCGCGGCGGTGAGGACGACGAGGTTCATCACGTCGCCCGCCGCGGGGATGCCGATGTTGGAGAGCACGGTGACGAAGGGGCTCTCACCGGCGGAGTACTTGTCCCAGGGCAGCAGCATCGTCAGCAGCACGACCGAGCCGACGTAGAAGAGGGCCACGCGCCACATGATGGAGTTGATCGCCTTGGGCATGATCTTCTCCGGCTCCTTGGTCTCACCGGCCGTGACACCGACCAGCTCGACCGAGGCGTACGCGAAGACGACGCCCTGGATGACCAGCAGCATCGGAAGCATCCCGGCCGGGAAGAGGCCGCCGTTGCCGGTGATCAGGGACGGCCCGGGGGTGTGGCCGTCGACCGGGTGCTGGGTGGCCAGCAGGAAGATGCCGATGAGCATGAACAGGACGAGCGCGCCGACCTTGATGATCGCGAACCAGAACTCCAGTTCGCCGAAGATCTTCACGGATATGAGGTTCACGGTCAGCACGACCGCGAGGGCGATCAGGGCGAGCACCCACTGCGGTATGTCGGAGAACATGCCCCAGTAGTGGGTGTACGTCGCCACCGCCGTGATGTCGGCGATCCCGGTGGTCGCCCAGTTCAGGAAGTACATCCAGCCGGCGACGAAGGCACCCTTCTCGCCCATGAACTCGCGGGCGTAGCTGACGAACGCCCCGGAGGACGGCCGGTGCAGGACCAGCTCACCGAGGGCGCGTACCACGAGGAAGGCGAAGAGACCGCAGACCGCGTAGGCGACGGCGAGGGAGGGGCCCGCGCTGGCGAGCCGGCCGCCGGCGCCGAGGAAGAGCCCGGTGCCGATGGCCCCGCCGATGGCGATCATGTTGATGTGCCGGGACTTCAGGGTCTTGCTGTATCCGGCGTCACCGGCGTCGACATGGACGCCCGCGGAAACCGGCGGTTTCTCCGGCGGACACGCCTGCTGCTCGGTCTGAAGGGATTGCTCGCTCACGCCTGGTCTTCGCCTTCTTCGGGGGGTGCCGCGCGGTGGGGGGACCGCACGATGGTGGTCAGGGTCGACTCGACCCGTGCGAGGTGGTGGGTCATGGCGTCGACGGCGTCGTCCTCGGACTGCTCGACGAGGGCTTCGACGATCGCCCGGTGCTCCAGGTTGGACTGCTCACGCCGCCCGCCGAGTTCGTTGAGGAACGCCGACTGGCGGGCCAGCGCGTCGCGGATCTCCTCTATGACCCGGCGGAAGACCGGGTTCTGGGCCGCCTGGGCGACCGAGAGGTGGAAGAGGGTGTCCATCGCCACCCACGCGGTGGTGTCGGTCTCGTGTTCCATCCGCTCCAGCAGATGGGTGAGGTGGTCGAGGTCCTCGGCGGTGCGGCGGGTCGCCGCGTACCCGGCGACCGGGATCTCCACATGGCGGCGCACCTCCAGGAGGTCGCTCGCCGAGTAGTCGCCGAAGGTGGGATCCTCCACCGGGCCGTTGGAGACGACGAAGGTGCCTTTTCCGGTGCGTGAGACGGTCAGTCCCATGACCTGGAGTGCCCGCAGGGCCTCGCGGAGCACGGGCCGGCTCACTTCGAGACGGCGGCAGAGCTCCGCCTCGGAGGGCAGCTTCTCCCCCACCGCGTACTCGCTCCGCTCGATGGCGCTCCGGAGATGGTTCAGCACGGCTTCCATCGCGCTGATCCTTCTGGGCACGGCCCCGGCTGTCTGGCTGTCTGACAGGTTCACCCGGGCATCGTGATGTGCGTGAACCGGAACTGTCAAGAGTCTGAACAGGGATCTTCCGGGTCCCGGAGGCTCGGCGGAGCCTCCGGGACCGTCCGGCGCCCGTCCGGCGGAACGGGCCGGTCGGACGGGCTGGCCGGAAGAGCCGGCCGGGAGGGCTGGTCAGAAGGGCCGGTCGCCCGCGATGGCGACGCGTTCGGCGACACGGCGGTGCGGGGCGTAGTCGCTGACGGCGTAGTGCTGGGTGGCCCGGTTGTCCCAGAAAGCGATGTCGCCCGCCTCCCAGCGGAACCGCACCTGGAACTCGGGGACATGGGCCTGCTGGAACAGCAGCCGCAGCAGCCGGTCGCTCTCCGCCCGCTCCAGCCCCACGATCCGGGTGGTGAAGGACGCGTTGACGAAGAGCATCCGCCGTCCCGTGTCGGGGTGGCGGCGCACCACCGGGTGCTCGACCGGCGGGAACTCGTCCTGGAAGGCGGCCAGCCGCTCGGCCGAGTAGAAGCGGGAGAAGCCCGGGATGTAGTCGTGGACGGCGCGGGCGCCGTCGATACGGTCCTTCACCTCCCGGGGGAGGTTGTCGTACGCGGCGGCCATGTCGGCCCACATCGTGTCGCCGCCGGACGGCGGCACCTCGCGCAGTTGCAGTACGGCGCCGAGCGCGGGCCGCTCCCGGAAGGTGACGTCGGTGTGCCAGACGTTCTCGAAGGTGGGGACCGCGGTGCGGTCGAAGCGGACGACGTCCGGCGCGCCGGCCGTGGCGAGCAGCGGGTTGGTCTCCAACTCTCCCCAGTTCAGGGCGAATTCGCGCTGCTCCCCGGAGGTGAGGTGCTGACCGCGGAAGAAGAGCACCTTCCACTCCAGCAGGGCGCGGTCGAGTTCGGCGCGTACGGCGGGCTCCAGGGGACGGGACAGGTCGAGGCCCCGGATCTCGGCGCCGATGGTGCGCGCCTGCGGCACGAGGCCGAAGAGTTCGTACGGCCGCTCCTGCCACCCCTCCGGGAGGCGGCGCAGTTCCCGGTGGCCTTCGTAGAGGCCGTCGGCGGGGATGCGGTGGTCGCGCAGCAGGGGCGGTACGGCGGCGGGCGTGGAGGCGGAGGCGGGTACGGCTGTGGTGGTCACAGGGCTCCTCAGTTCGGCACGGCGGAGTGGGTGCGACGGGCAACGCGAGGGTGGTGCCTGGCGATACCGGACCGGGGCCGGGGCGGGGTCAGCGGCCGGCTACGGAGCTACCGGGCCCTCGGCGCGGATCAGCGGCAGGGACAGCAGAGCGCCGGGGGAGAACCCACCCGGCCTCGGCGGCGCAGAAAACTGACACCGCGGGGCGCGCACACGCCGTGGGGGTCGCCGAAGCGCGACTCCACCGCACGGAGAGGAGAATGCATGCCCATGGCACGCACCGTACCTCAGGAACAGCCGGTCCGTCCCCTCCTCGGGCGACCCGGGTGACTCAATCGACTCGGCAGACTCAATCGAGAGGAAAGCCCAGTTCTCGGGCGGCGAGGGCGGGGGTGGGCTGGGACCAGCGCTCGGTGAGGTGGTGGGTGGCGGAGAGCGAGCGGGTCTCGGCCAGGTCGATGTAGAGCGTTCCGTCGAGATGGTCCGTCTCGTGCTGGACGATCCGGGCCGGCCATCCCGAGAACTCCTCGTCCATCTCGCGTCCCCGTTCGTCCTGGCCACGGAGTCGGACCGTGCGGTGCCTGGCCACCACGGCCGCCCAGCCGGGGACGCTGAGGCACCCCTCGAAGAAGGCGGGGCGGTCCTCGCCGACGGGTTCGTACGACGGGTTGACCAGCACCCGGAAGGGCTGCGGGACGCGGCCCCGGGCCGCGAGGACCTCCTCGGGCGCCTGTGCGGCGTCCTCGATGACCGCGATCCGCAGCGGGATCCCGATCTGGGGCGCCGCCAGCCCCACGCCGGGGGCGGCGTGCATCGTCTCGCGCAGGAGCCGGACCAGGCGCGCCAGCCGCTCCTCCCCCAACTGCCCTTCGTACGGGGCGGCCGGGCGCCGCAGGACCGGATCACCGGCGGCGACGACGGGCGGCGTTCCGGGAGTTTCGAGCAGGGCGTCCACATGGTCGATGAGCGTCATCGCGCCATGGTCCCACTGCCCCGGGATCGCCGGGATCACCAGGATCAGCGGGAACCGGTTCCGTACGGAGCGCGGCCGGCCCGCTCGGGGGACGGGCCGGCCGCGCCCGGTGCACGGACCGTGTCGCTCACACCTTCCGGGCGGCTCTCATCGCCGTACCGGCACAGGCCAGTCCGAACAGGAACGTGAGTGCGCCGATGACGACGTTGGTCCAGATGACGCCCGCGTCAGGAGCGCTGCCGACGATCCATGGAGCGATGATCAGCCAGACACCCATGGCGCACAGGGCCCAGCTCAGCCCGGCCATCCGCACCGGGGCGAGGGTGAGGCCGAGCGCCATGACGACGATCGCGATCCCCATGATCAGGTTGTGTGCCGCGAGGGCCGGCTGGTTCAGGGTGAAGTGGATGATCCAGGGCGACAGGGCACAGAACAGGCCGACGAGGAACACCGGCCCGTCCAGGAGCGCCGCACCGCGCCCGCCGAGCATGCGGGCGTACCTCGCGCGCATCTCGGGAACATCGGGGTGACTGGACAGGTCGCCCCTCGAATGTGAGACGTCGGCCATACGACTCGCCTCCTTCGTTCGCGCAAGTCTGACCGCTATGTACGGCATCGAGCCGCAACACCCCCAGTTTGCGCGCTTTCCCGACTTTTGTGTAGCAGTCACCGCATACGGAAATTTTATTTACCGATACGACAAGTGAGGGCATCTGTCCCGCTTTCCCCAGGGGTACGGCGGCGCACGGGCCGCTCTTGACAGCGCTCCCCGTCGGCGCATGCAATATATTGCATGCCGATTCCCGATACCTCGCTCGCCGGCCGGGTCCTGCTGCGGGACCGCGCCTTCACCGCCCTGCGGGACGCCATCGTCGACGGCACGCTGCGGCCCGGGGAGCAGCTCCGGGAGAGCGAGCTGGAGCGCTGGATCGGGGTGAGCCGTACACCGATCCGCGAGGCCCTGATGCGGCTGGAGCGCAGCGGTCTGGTGGTCAGCAAGCCAGGCCGGTCGACCCGGGTGAGCGCGCTCGACGACCGGGCGGTGCGGGACGCCCAGCCGGTGGTGGCGGCCCTGCACGAGCTGGCCGTACGGCTCGCCACCCCGGCGCTCACCCCGGCGGACATCGAGGCGATGCGGGCCGGGAACGCGGCGTTCGCGGCGGCACTGGAGCGCGGCGACGTGACGGCCGCGCTGGCGGCCGACGACGCCCTGCACCAGATCTGTGTGACGGCCGCGTCCAACACCGTCGTCACCGAGGTGCTCGACCAGTACGCCCCGCTGCTGCGCCGCGTCGAGCGGGTCCGTTTCTCCTCCGCGGCCGGCCTCGGCTCGGTCGCGCTGCACGACCGGATGATCGACGCCTGCGCGGCCGGTGACGCGGCCACCGCGGCGGCGTTCGCGCACATGACCTGGATGACCCTCGCCGGCACGGGCCCCGCGCCGGAGGTCTCCGGCGGTCACGGTCTGGTCCGCGCCCGCTGAGCGTGCGCCGCGCCGCCCGCCCCCGTACGAAGCCTCGCGCTCCCCGCACCCGCCCCCACGCGCCCCGCACCACCACCGACCGAGTGAGAGGAACCCCCCGTGGCGATCGAGGACTTCGCACGCTATCCGCTGCTCTTCGGCCCGAGCCCGATCCACCGGCTGGAGCGGCTGAGCGGCCATCTGGGCGGCGCGGCCGTCTGGGCCAAGCGCGAGGACTGCAACTCCGGGCTCGCGTACGGCGGCAACAAGACCCGCAAGCTGGAGTACATCGTCCCCGACATCCTGGAGCAGGGCGCCGACACCCTGGTCTCGATCGGCGGGTACCAGTCGAACCACACCCGCCAGGTGGCCGCCGTCGCCGCCCGGCTCGGCCTGAAGGCCCGGCTCGTGCAGGAGAAGTGGGTCGACTGGCCCGACCCCGTGAACGACAAGGTGGGCAACATCCTGCTCTCCCGGATCATGGGCGCGGACGTCCGCCTCGACCCGGCGGGCTTCGGCATCGGGATCAAGGACTCCTGGCAGCAGGCGCTGGACGAGGTGCGCGCCGAGGGCGGCACGCCGTACGCGATCCCGGCGGGCGCCTCGGAGCACCGGCTCGGCGGCCTCGGGTTCGCCAACTGGGCGTACGAGGTGGAGCGCCAGGAGGCCGAGCACGGCGTCTTCTTCGACACGATCGTCGTCTGCAGTGTCACGGGCTCCACGCAGGCCGGGATGATCGCCGGGTTCGCCGGGCAGGCCCGGCCCCGGCGGGTCATCGGCATCGACGCGTCCGCCAGGGTCGAGGAGACCCGGGACCAGGTGGAGCGGATCGCCCGCCACACGGCGGAGCTGATCGGCCTCGGACGCGACCTGCGCGACAACGAGATCAGCCTCCTCGAAGGCTGGGCGGGCGACCGTTACGGTGTTCCCGTCGAGTCGACGCTGGAGGCCATCCGGCTCACGGGCCGTCTGGAGGGGATGATCATCGATCCGGTGTACGAGGGAAAGTCGATGGCCGGGCTCATGGATCTGGTCCGTACCGGCGAGATCGGCAGGGACTCGACCGTGCTCTACGCCCACCTCGGCGGCCAGCCCGCCCTGAACGCGTACAGCGGCGCCTTCGCCTGACCTGCACGGACCTGCACGGACCGGGGCGGCACCGGGACAGCGCCGGGTGGTCCGGGGGTCCGGAAGGAGGTGGTCCGGGGCCGCCTTTTCGGCTCCGGACCGGCTCCGGATAAGCAGTTGAAGGAAATAGCACTCGATGTAGTGATCTATAACGGCAAATCGACCCATAAGATCTCAATGACCGTTGATCACGGCATGGAACCCAGAGAGTTGTGGGAGCGTCACTCCGTGCTGGCGGCCGCATTCTGCGGCAGTGACGACCAGGTCCGGGAAGCCCAGGGGATTCTCGACGAGGCGCAGGCGGGCCGGACCCGGATGCTCGCCGCCTTCGCCGTGACCGTCGGCAGCGACGGCGCCGTCGCCAACCTTCTCGGACTCAACGAGCGCGAGGTGCGGCTCGCCCGGCGCACCGTCGGCAAGGACGACGCCCGTACGGTCGCCAAGCACCTCCTCGCCGTCGACCCCGACGACCTCCGGACGCCGGTGGCGGCACCGGTCGAGTCCCCGGCCGGGCCCTCGGCCACCGGGTTCGGCTCGGGACCGCACGCGGTGGACTTCCCGGGCACCGAGCAGCCGCCGCCGGTCCAGACACCGCTCGCGGCGCACGCCCCGGGTCAGCCCGTACCGGTCGCGGACACCGCCTGGTCGGCGGCGCTGGACGCGGTTCTGGTGGGCGGCTGGCACACCGGGCTCGATCTGACCGCGCTGGCCACGGAGTTCGGCCTGGAACTGGCCCATCTGGTCGCCCGGGTCCAGCGGCTCTCCGCGGAGGGCCGCCTCAACCAGCCGTCGGTCCACGAGGACCGGGCCGGCCGGCACCGGCGGCTCGACGCCGTCCCCCAGACGGAGCTGGGCGGCCACTCCCCCGGCGGGGCCCCGGGCCACGCGGTGCCGTTCCCGCGGAGCAACGACGACATCAACTGGCAGCAGATTCCGCCCCACACCTCCCCGTGGGACAACACCACCGCGACGCAGACCGACTGGAACGGCATCGTCAGCCACTGGCACCACACCGCTCCCGTGACCCAGACCTGGGAGCCCTCGAACCAGTACACCTGAGCCCGGCCCCGGCCGGGTGGCCGCCCGGCAGGTCGGCAGGTCGGCAGGTCGCGGGAACGAAGGATCCGCGGCCCGGCGGTCCGGTACCCGTACGCGACATACTGGGCGGCGTGACCATGCACCGCGTCCTGATCGTCGAGGACGACCACGGCCTGCGGGACGTCCTCGCCCGGGGCCTGCGCGACGAGGACTTCGACGTCGTGACCGCCGCCGACGGCGCCGGGGCGCTGCGGGCCGCCGACGCCCGGGTGGACGCGGTGGTCCTGGACATCGGGCTGCCGGACTCCGACGGCCGCGACGTCTGCCAGGCCATGCGGGCCGCGGGGATCACCGCCCCGGTGGTCTTCCTGACCGCGCACGACACCCTCACCGACCGGCTCTCCGGCTTCTCCTCCGGCGGTGACGACTATCTCGCCAAACCCTTCCACCTCGCGGAACTCGCGGCGCGCGTCCGGGCCGCCCTCCGGCGCGCGGGGCGCGACCCGGCGATCGACCTGCGGGGGCTGCGGCTCGATCCCGTACGGCACGAGCTGACGGCGCGGGACACGGCCGTGCCGCTGACCCCGACCGAGTTCCGGCTGCTGGCCTGTCTGATGGCCGCGCCGGGGACCGCCGTACGCCGCCGGGCACTGCTGCGGGCGGGCTGGCCGGAGGGAGCGCAGGTGAGCGACAACACGCTGGACCAGTATCTGACCCGGCTGCGCCGCAAGCTGCGGGCGGCGGGCGCCGCGCACGGGATCAGCACCGTACGGGGCGTCGGCTACCGCTTCGACCACGGCGCGGGCGGACCTGCCGCCGAGGCGGCCGAGCGGACGGGACCGGTGTGACGCGCGAGCCCCGGGAGCGGCCGGAGCCGCCGGGCGGACCAGGCCGACCGAGCCGGCTGGGGCGGCTCGGGTGGCTCGCGCGGCTGGGGCGGCGGCTCGCGCGGCGGCTGTCGGCACGCACGCTGCGTGGCCGGCTGGCGCTGGTCGCGCTGGTCACCAGCGCGCTCTGGGTCGCCGTCCTGACCACCGCGTTCAACCTGGCGCTGGACAGCAGGCTGCGCGCGCAGGCCGACGACGTCCTGCGGACGAAGGCGGAGGCCGTCGCCACCACCGTCGAGGTACGGCCGGACGGCCGGCTCGTGGTCCACGAGCCGGCCCAGGACCAGGCGCTGGACACCGGGGTGTGGATCTACCAGAGCCGGCGCGCGGTCGAGTCCCCGCCCGGCGCCCCGCCCGCGCTGCGGCGGAGCGCGGACGCGCTGGCGGGCCGGGCAGGGGCGTTCGCCGAGGTCTCCGAGCCCTCCGCCACCCGGCTCTACGCGCTGCCGGTCCGGGGGCCCGACGGGAGCCGGGCGGGCACGGTGGTCGCCTCGGTCGGGCTCGACCCGTACCGCTCCACCGCCGACACGGCCCTGGTGGCCTCGGTCGTGCTGGGCGCGCTGCTGCTGTGCGCCGTCTATCCGCTGACCCGGCTCGTCGTACGGCGGGCCCTGCGGCCGGTCGGTGCGATGAGCGCGCAGGCCGCGCAGTGGAGCGAGGAGGGCGCCGCCCGGCGCTTCGGCACCGCGGGCCGGCCGGCCGAACTGACCGCCCTCGCCGCCAGTCTCGACGAACTGCTCGACCGGCTCGCCGCGGTCCTGCGCCATGAACAGCAGCAGGCGGCGGAGCTCTCCCACGAACTGCGCACCCCGCTGGCCCGGATCACCGCGGAGGCCGACTGGCTGACGGCGCGCCCGCGCGGGGCCGCGGAGCGGCGGGCCGCCCACGAGGCGATCGCGGGCGCGGCGGCCACCATGCGGCAGATCTGCGACAGCCTCCTCTCGGAGGCACGGACCCGCGAGGCGCCGGTGCCCGGCCGCTGCCGGCTGCCGGAGCTGACCGGGGCGCTGGCCGCGCGGGTGACGGCCGACCATCCGCAGGCGCCGCCGGTGCTGGCCCGCGCCGCCGCCGGGACTCCTGCCGGGGCCGTGATCACGGCCGGTGTCTCGGCGGCGGTCGCGGAGCGCATCCTGATGCCGCTCCTGGACAACGCCCGGCGTTACGCCGTGCGCTCCGTCGTGATCGAGTACGCGGCGGTGCCGGGGGCCGTCGAGGTGAGCGTCGTGGACGACGGCCCGGGCGTCCCGGCGGAGTTCGTCCCCTCGCTCTTCGAGCCCGGCCGCCGGGCCACCCCCGGCGACGGGCACGACGGGGCGGGGCTGGGGCTGGCGCTGGCGCGCCGGCTGGCCAGGGCGGCCGGTGGCGACATCGCCCTGGAGCGCGCGGGCGGCGGCGACGGGGCGCGGTTCACCGTACGTCTTCCGGCAGGATGACCCGGTTCCCCGGGTGGCCGGGGACCGGCGCGGGCGCCCCGCCCTCCGCCGCCACGTCCCGCTTCGTACGGGCCAGATGGACGACGAGGGCGACGATCACGGCGAGGAAGAGCAGGCTGGTGCCCACGGTGCCGAGCCCGAGTCCGCCGTCCCCGGCCGGCTGGGACAGGTAGTCGCCGAGCGAGGCACCCAGCGGGCGGGTGAGGACGTACGCGGTCCAGAACGCCAGGACGGCGTCGAGGTCGAGAGCCCGGTACGCGAGCGCCACGGCGGCGATCAGCGCCGCGAAGACGACGGCCGAGACCCAGTAGCCGAGACCCAGGCGCTCGGCCGTGAGGTCTCCGGCCGAGGTGCCCAGCGCGAAGGTGAACAGGATCGCGAGCCAGTAGAAGCACTCCCTGCGGCGGGTCCGCACGGTGTGGATCGACAGCGTGCGCTCACTCGCGTACCAGAGGGCGAAGGTCACGGCCAGAGCGAGCGCGAACACCCAGGTGGTCGTGGTCAGCGGCACGCCGAGACGGTCGGTGAGGTTGTCGCTGACCAGCGTCCCGACCACGCTGATCAGGACGACGGCCAGCCAGTAGCGGCCCGGTACGTAGGCGCGCGCCCGGAACTGGAAGACGAGTGCGACGAGCAGGAGCGCCCCCATCACGTACGAGGTGTTGGCCAGCCCCAGGCCCAGGTTGGCGTCAAGCAGGTCGGCCGCGGTCTCCCCCACGGTGGTGCACAGGACTTTGATGACCCAGAAGTAGACCGTGACCTCGGGAACCTTGTTCAGCATCTCGCGTCCGCGCGGCCGGGCCGCCGCGGCGTGCTTGTTGGTCGTCATGCACCGGAGGCTGGCAGGCCGTACCTGAAGACTTCCTGACCGCCGGCGGCCCGTACCGCCGGAGCCGTCCCGATCCGTGGTCATTCCGTCCATATCGTGAGACACTGTTGCGCTGAGCGGCGCCGAGGCGTTGCATCGCGCCGTGCGATCCGAACAAGACTCCCCCGCCGACCCCACCGACCCCGCCGACTCCGAAGGCGCCGCAGAGCCCGCCACCGACGCCTCCGGGCGCGCGGCGCGGCGCGCGGTCACCGTCTTCCCCGTCCTCGTGCTCGCCGCGGGCGCCCTGGGTCTGCTGACCCCGGGGACGTTCGCGGGATGGTCGGTATCGGTGCCGTACCTGCTGGGCGTCGTCATGTTCGCCATGGGGCTGACCATGACGCCGAAGGACTTCGAAGGGGTGGCGAAGCGGCCGTGGGCGGTCGGGCTCGGCCTCGTCGCGCACTACGTGATCATGCCGGGGCTCGGCTGGCTGATCGCCAACGCCCTCGATCTGCCGCCCCAGTTGGCAGCCGGGGTGATCCTGGTCGGCTGCGCGCCGAGCGGCACCGCCTCCAACGTGGTGACGTATCTCGCCCGGGGCGATGTGGCGCTGTCGGTCTCGGTCGCCACCGTCTCGACCGTCCTGGCGCCGCTGGTGACCCCGCCGCTGACGCTGCTGCTGGCGGGCGAGTTCCTGCCGGTCGACGCGGGCTCGATGGTCACGGACATCCTGAAGACCGTGCTGCTGCCGGTGCTCGCCGGGCTGGCGGTCCGGCTGCTGGCGGGGCGGTACGTCGACCGGGTGCTGGGGGCGCTGCCCTGGCTGTCGGCGGTGACGATCGCCGTGATCGTCGCGGTGGTGGTGGCGGGCAGCGCCGC
This sequence comes from Streptomyces sp. NPDC056987, assembly GCF_042673865.1. Classification (NCBI taxonomy): domain Bacteria; kingdom Bacillati; phylum Actinomycetota; class Actinomycetes; order Kitasatosporales; family Streptomycetaceae; genus Streptomyces; species Streptomyces sp. NPDC056987. The sequence continues at coordinate 67,140 of NZ_JBHURV010000006.1, read as the reverse complement.
CGCGATCAAGTCCGCGGCCCTGCTGGTGTTCGTCGCCGTCGTGCTGCACAACGGGCTCGGGCTGGCGCTCGGTTACGGCGCGGGCAAGGCGGCCGGGCTGGGCCGCCCCGCGAGCCGGGCCATGGCCTTCGAGGTCGGCATGCAGAACTCCGGGCTGGCCGCCTCGCTCGCGACCGCGCACTTCAGCCCGCTGGCCGCGCTGCCCGCCGCCGTGTTCTCGGTGTGGCACAACGTGTCGGGCGCGCTGGTGGCCGCGTGGATGGCCCGCCGGGCGCGGAAGTCCGAGGCGCCGGCCGGGGCGGCGGAACCGGCCGTGTGACGCCCGCCGTCAGTTCCGTCCCTCCAGCTCCACCTCGATCAGCCGGCACAGATGGCGGCGCGCGTCCCGGGTGGTGAGCGGCGGGGACTGGCGCAGCCGCTGGAGCGCGAGGCCGTCCGCCAGGGCGGCGAAGCGCACGGCGAAGTCGGCCGGGTCCTCGCAGGTGAAGTCGCCCTCTTCCCGGCCCCGTTCGACGAGCGCGCGGATCTCGCCGTGCCAGCTCTCGTACCGCGCCGCCTGACCGCGCGCGAACGCCTGGTCCCGGTCGCCCGCGTTCCAGTAGTCGAACCACATCCGCCAGTGCCGGTCGGTGTCGTCGGTGAACAGCGCGTCGATCAGCAGCCGCAGCCCCTCCGCGGCCCGGGTGGCCCGGTCGGCGGAGGCGCTGAGCGCGGCGTAGTAGCGCTCGATGTGCAGCACCATCGCCTCGGAGAGCACTTCCTGGACGCTCTCGAAGTGGTACGTCACCGTGCCGACCGACACCCCGGCCGCCGCCGCGACGTCCCGTACGCCGACGGCCGCCGAGCCGCGCTCCGCGATGAGCGGCACCGCCGCCTCCGCGATGAGCCGGCGGCGCACCTCGGTGGGCTGGCGGGTCCGGCTGGCGGCGGCGACGGCCCGCCGGGGCGTCCTCGCCGTCATCCGGATGTCCTGGGGATGGTGCTGTGCCAAGACCGCTCGGCCACTGTCTCTCCGTCCGCCCGTGCCAGGAGGGTGCTGTCCATGATGAACTCCGTCGCCGTGGCGCGCAGTTCCGTACTGGTCGTGAGGTGCGCGTCCCAGCCGTCCGGGCGCCGCAGCCGGATCGTCCAGGAGGAGGACGCCACCGCCGACAGCGGATCGTCCCCGCGGATACGGTAGACCTCGCGGGCGCTCTCCTCGTACCGCAGGCCGTCCGGATAGGTCCGGGAGCCGCCGTAGTTCGGGTCGACCTCCAGGGTCCACTCGCCGGTGGCCACGTCGTGCCGTACCACCCGCTCGGGGCGCGGCGGGGCGGCCGGGTCCGGGGCGTCCACGGTCACCGCGAGCGGCACGGCCTGCTCCGGCTCCTCGAAGCGGATCGGGGCGCGCCCCGTGTCGTACGCCGGATCCCGTACGGGCAGCAGTACGGCGCTGTCACCGGGGAGCACGGTCAGCGCCCCGCGCTCGCCGTGCGGCCAGACCCACGGCCAGTACGCGTCGGAGACGGCGACGCGGACGCGGTGCCCCGGCGGGAAGGCGTAGCCCGTGGCGTTCAGTTCGAACTCGACGTCCTCGAAGGTGCCGGGCACCCACGGGTCCGCCCGCTCCCTGCCGTGGCGCGAGAGCAGGTTGAGCACGCCCCGGGTGACGAGGGTGGACGAGCCGTCGGGCGCGACGTCGCAGACGCGGGCGACGACATGGGCGCGCGGGGTGGCGCTGTCGAGCCGCAGCCGGACCCGGGGCCGGCCGAGGACCTCGGTCCGTCCGGTCAGCGGCGGGGAGTCGAAGCAGACGGAGCGGCCGTCCTCCGCCCGCTGGTCGGGCGGGAGGTCGGTGGCGTTGCCGAAGGGGAAGAACCGGCCCGCGTCGAGCCCGGTGTGGTGCGGCGAGCGTACGGTCACGGGGGCCGCCCCCGCGTCGCCGAGCGACCGTTCGTCCCAGGTGACGGCGGGCGACGGCCAGGAGTCGGCGCCGACCCACCGGCCCGGCATCGTCACGTACGAAGTGGCGGGCGGCACCGGGTCGTTGATCCAGGCACGCAGGGCCGGCTCGGCCATGACGCCGGTGTCGGTCCCCTTGAGGTGCTGGTCCCACCAGCGCAGCGTCTCCTGGAGGAAGCCGATCGCCGGCCCCGGCGGCAGCCCCCGGTCGGGGTACTGGTGCGACCAGGGGCCGATCAGCCCGCGTACCGGCGCGTCCAGCCGCTCGACCAGCCGCAGCACCGTGTCCCGGTACGGGTCGGCCCAGCCGCCGACGGCGAGGACGGCGGCGTCGACGGCCGAGTAGTCCTCGCAGACGCTGCCGTGCCGCCAGTAGTCGTCCCGCTCCTGGTGGGCGAGCCAGGTGTGCAGGTACGGGGTGATCGCGTCGAGCCGTTCGCGCCACATCGGCAGCCAGCGGTCCGCGCCGACGTGCGCGGGGTCCGGCGGCCGGGCGGTGAACGCGAGCATCGTGCCGGCCCAGGCGAGCATGTCGATCCCGAGGACCGCGCCGCCCATGTAGTGGACGTCGTTGTCGTACCGGTCGTCGGTGGAGCAGACGGTGACGATCGCCTTGAGCGGCTCGGGGCGCAGGGCGGCGATCTGAAGGGCGTTGAAACCGCCCCAGGAGATCCCGAACATGCCGACCTTGCCCGTGCACCACTCCTGCGCGGCCAGCCAGTTGACGACATCGACCCCGTCGGCGAGCTCGGTCTCGGTGTACTCGTCGAACATGACGCCCTCGGAGTCCCCGCTGCCGCGCAGATCGACGCGTACGGACGCGTAACCGTGCCCGGCGTACCAGGGGTGGCGCTGGGCGTCCCGGGGCGCGGTCCAGTCGCTCTTGCGGTACGGCAGATACTCCAGCAGGGCGGGGACCGGGTCGGCCGCCGCGTCGACGGGCCGCCAGATCCGCGCGTGCAGCCGGGTGCCGTCCCGGGTGGGGATCCAGACGTCCTCGGTGTGGATCCGACGGTCGTACGTCTCGCGGTACTTCACAACTTCCCTCCTTTGCGCCTAAGCCGGCGCCGCTTTCGCAGGTCAGGCCTGGTGGGTCAGGTTGCCGGGAGCCAGCGGCGGATGCGGTGGCGGCTCGTGATCGCGATTTTTGCGCCTAAACCGGCGCCGCTTTCGCGGACTGGGTTGCTCTTCGTAGGGGTTGCTCAATTGATGGTCACGGTCAGAGCGGGCCTGGTGGGTCAGGTGGTTGCCGGGAGCCAGCGGCGGATGCGGTGGCGGCTCGTGATCTCGGTCCAGATGTCGTCGCCGGATGCCGCGTCCTGCCATTCCTCCTCCGGCACCGCCGCCCGTCCCGTCCCGGGGTCGGGCTCCAGCGCGGCAGCCATGAGGCGGCGGGTGTACGGGTGGGCCGGGGCGAGGAAGACCGCGTCCGTGGGGCCCTCCTCGACCACCACGCCGTGCCGCAGCACCAGGACGCGGTCGGCGATCCCGCGGACCACCGCCAGGTCGTGGCTGATGAAGAGGCAGGCCAGCCGGCGCTCCCGGCGCAGGTCGTCCAGCAGTCGCAGGACCTCGGCCTGGACGGAGACGTCGAGCGCGGTGGTGATCTCGTCGGCGATGAGCACGTCGGGCTCGCCCGCCAGGGCCCGCGCGATGCCGATCCGCTGCCGCTGGCCGCCGGAGAGCTGGGCCGGCAGCCGGTCGGCGAACTCCGGGGGGAGGCGTACGTCCGCGATGAGGCGGCGGGCCCGTACCGCCGCGTCCGCGCGGGTGGCCGCCGTACCGAAGACGCGCAGCGGGCGGCGTACCGCGTCGCCCACGGAGCGGCGGGGGTTGAGGGAGGTGTCGGCGTTCTGGAAGACGAGCTGGACCTTGCGGCGCAGGGCGCGGGGGCGCTTGCGGGACGGCGCGGTGAGGTCCCCGCCGCCCGGACCGCCGTCGCTCGGACCGCCGGCGCCCTGGCTGTCCGTCGCCGTCATCGTGCCGCCGGACGGGGCGCGCAGCCCGGCCAGCGACCAGGCGAGCGTGGACTTGCCGCTGCCGGACTCCCCGACGAGCGCGAGGATCTCGCCGCGCCGGACCTGGAACGAGACACCGTGGACGGCGCGGGTGGCCCCGTAGTCGATGGTCACATCGCGCACGGCGACGGCCTCGGGGGCGTCGGCGGGCAGCACCGGCCGGGGGCGGATCTCGCGGGTGCCGTCCTCGCCGACCAGCGCGAGCCCCTCGTCCGCGAGGCGCGGCACACTGGCGAGCAGCCGGCGCGTGTACGGCTCGGCGGGCGCGCCGAAGAGCCGGTGCGTGGGCGCGCTCTCCACGACGCGGCCCGCGCGCAGCACGGCGACGTGGTCGGCCATGTGGGCGACCACCCCGAGGTCATGGCTGACCAGGACCGCGGCGAGGCCGAGTTCGTCGCGCAGCGCCCCGATCAGGTCGAGGACGCCGCGCTGGGTGACGACGTCCAGCCCCGTCGTCGGCTCGTCGAGGACCAGGACCCGGGGCCGGGCGGCGATGGCCATGGCGATGGCGACGCGCTGCTGCTGGCCGCCGGAGAGCTCGTGCGGATAGCGCCGGGCCAGGTCGGCGGGGCGGGGCAGCCGGACCTGTTCGAGGAGGTCCGTCACGGAGTGGCGCGCGGCGTCCTCGCCGCGCAGCGCCTCGGCGATCTGCCGGCCGACGCGCATGGACGGGGTGAGCGCGTGTCCCGCGTTCTGGGCGACCATCGCGACCGTACCGCCGCGCAGCCGCCGCAGCTCCCGGGCCGGGAGGGCGAAGACGTCCTGTCCGTCGACGCGTACGGTGCCGGCGGTGATCCGGGATCCGTGCCGCAGGTGGCCCAGGAGCGTGGCGGCGACAGTGGACTTGCCGCTGCCCGACTCGCCGACCAGGGCGAGGGTCCGGCCGGGCAGCACGTCGAGGGAGACGTCGTGGACGACGGGTACGTCCACGCCACCGGAGCGGTAGGCGACATGGAGGCCGGCCACCGAGACCAGCGCGGCGTCCTGGGCGGTCGTACGGGCGGCGGCAGCGTCGCCGGTGGCGTGCGTGGTCATCAGGATCCCTCCCGTATCCGGTCGACGCCCCACGCCTTGGACAGGCCGTCGGCGGCGAGGTTGAGTCCGACCACCAGGGTGGCCAGGGCGATGATCGGCGCGAGGCTGGCCATCGGTACGACGGTGATGGCGGTGCGGTTCTCCGCGACCATCAGTCCCCAGTCGGGGGTGGGCGGGTTGGCGCCGAAGCCGAGGAAGGACAGGGAACTGATCAGCAGCACCACCCAGGAGGCGCGCATCGCGAACTCGACGCACACCACGTCGGTGATGTTGGGCAGCACCTCGCGGCGCAGGATCGACCAGGTCGACTCGCCGCGGGCGCGCGCCGCCGTGACGTAGTCCGCGGGGACGACGGCGAGGGCCGCGCCGCGCACCACCCGTACCACCTGGGGTACGTAGACGACGGCGATGGCCAGCACGATGACGGCCGGGCCGGAGCCGAGCGCGGTGACGATGACGAGCAGGGCGAGGATCGAGGGCACGGAGAGCACCGCGTCCAGCACCCGCATCAGCGCGTCGTCCAGCCGGCCGCCGCGCAGTGCGGTGGCGCAGCCGAGGACGGTGCCCAGGGCGACGGTCAGCAGGGTCGCGGCGGCGGAGACACCGAGCGCGTACCGCCCGCCGTACAGCACCCGGGTGAGGACATCACGCCCGTACTGGTCGGTCCCGGCCCAGTGGTCCGCGCCCGGTCCCAGCAGGGCGCGCGCGGAGTCGCCCACGGTGGGCGCGTACGAGGTGAGGAGCGGGGCGAGCAGAGCGACGACCACATGGACGGCGACCACCGCGAGGCCGACGGTGGCCGTACGGGAGGAACGTACGGTCCGCCAGGCACGGACGGCGGGACCGGGGCGTACGGGCGGCGCGGCCGGCGCCGCGGAAGGTTCCGGGACACTCACGGAACTCTTCAGGTCCTCACTCATCAAGTCCTCCCGCCGCGGATACGGAGCTTGGGGTTCAGGGCCATCGCGCCGAGGTCGGCGGCGAGGTTGCACAGGACGTACACGACCGCGCTGATGAGGGCGATCGCCTGGATGACCGGCAGGTCGCGGTTCTGCACGGAGGAGAGCATCAGCTTGCCGATGCCCGGGTAGTTGAAGACGTTCTCGACGACGGCGACACCGCCGATGAGCCAGGCCACGTTGAGCGCGATCACGTGGAGCGTGGGGAGCAGGGCGCCGGGCAGCGCGTGCCGGGTCACCACGTGCCAGGAGGAGAGGCCCTTGAGCCGGGCGGTGGTGACGTACTCGCTCGCCATCACGTCGATCACGGAGGTACGGGCCATGCGCACGATGTACGCGGCCATCACGACGGCGAGCGAGGAGGCGGGCAGCCAGACGGCGGGCAGCAGTTGTCCGGCGGTGGCGGCGGGCCCGTAGAGCACGACGGCGGGGAAGAGCGGGAGCGCGACCGAGAAGGCGAGGACGAGGACGGTCGCCACGACGAACTCGGGGACGCTCATCCCGACCAGGCTGACCGTGGAGATGAGGTGGTCGGGCCAGCGGTCGCGGTAGTACCCGGCGACGACGCCGAGGACGAGGGAGCCGGTGACGGCGAACAGGACGGTGACGCCGGCGATCAGCAGGGAGTTGCCGAGGTGCTGCGCGACCTCGCCGCCCACGGCCTTGCCGGAGACGAGCGCGCTGCCGAAGTCCCCCTGGACGGCGCCCTTGACCCACTGGACGTAGCGCTCCCAGGCGGGCTGGTCGAGATGGAGCTTGTCGCGGAGCGCGGCGACGGCGGAGGGTGTGGCGTCCTTGCCGAGGACCTGGGTGGCGACGTCACCGGGCAGCGCCTGGACGGCGAGGAAGACGAGGACGGAGGAGAGCAGGAGGGTGCCGAGCGCGGTGACGACGCGGCGGACCAGGAAGGTGAACACGGTGGTCTCAGGCTCCCTTCAGGCCGATGCCGAGATAGTCGAACTCGAATCCGTGCTCGGCGTAGCCGCGCACCTTCCGGGAGATGCCGACGAGCCGGTCCGCGAACATCGGGGTCATCGCCCCGCCCTTCTCGATCACGAAGGTCTGGGCCTCGCCGTACAGTTCGCGCCGGCGCGTGTCGTCGGTCTCGCGCCGGGCCCGGTCGAGCAGCGCGTCGAACGCCTGGTCGGACCAGGCGGTCTCGTTGTAGCCGGAGCCGCTGCGGAAGACCTGGTTGAGGAGCTGGTCGACGGGGCGGCCGGTGAACCAGTAGGTGGCCATGAGCGGCTTCTTCATCCAGATCTGGGTGTAGTACGAGTCCGCCGAGGCGGTCTTGACCCTGACCCGGATGCCGGCGCGCCCGGCCGACTCCTGGTAGGCGAGGGCCATGGGCGTGAAGATCGGGTCGTAGGACGAGGTGTGGAGGTCGACGGCCAGCCGCTCCTGGCCCGCCCGCTTGAGGAGATACCGGGCCTTCTCGGGGTCGTGCACGGGGTGGGCGGCGAGGTGGTTGGGGTCACTGGGCGGTACGGGGTTGTCCCAGCCGAGGGTGCCCGCACCCTGGAGGGCGACCTTGAGGACGTGTTCGGGGTCGTAGGCGAGCTTCATCGCCTGCCGTACCCGGACGTCGGTGAAGGGCTTCTCGGTGGTGAGCATCGGCAGGACGTACCACTGTGCGTCCTTGACGCGGGTGATGGTGGCGCGGTCGGAGGCGGCGACGACCCGGGCGGTGGCGAAGTCCAGATTGGTCTGGGAGAGCAGATCGACCTGCCCGGCGAGCAGGGCGCCCGAGCGGGCCTGCATGTCGGCGACGGAGTAGAAGTCGATGGCGTCGAGGACGGGGCGGCCGGCCCAGTGCTCCTCGTACGCGGTGACCCGGCCGGGGCCCGCGGCGGCGAAGGACGTCAGCCGGAAGGGTCCGGTGCCGATGCCGGTGCGGCCGATGGAGCGGGCGCTGCCGTCGGGGATGACATAGCAGTTGTAGTGCGTCAGCAGGCTGGGGAACTCGGCGTTCGGGGTCTTCAGCGGGACGACGAGGGTGTGGGCGTCCGGGGTGCGCAGGGTCTTCGGGTCGACGAGCGGGGCGAGGACGGCGGCCTGCGGTGAGGCGGTCGCGGCGTCGAGGATGTGGCGGAGGGTGTACGCGGCGTCGGCGGAGGTGAAGGCGCGGCCGTCGTGGAAGGTGAGACCGCGGCGGAGCCGGAAGGTCCAGGTACGGGCCTGGTCGTCCGGTTCCCAGGACTCGGCGAGGTCGGGGGCGAGCAGACCGTCGGGGCCGACCCGGACGAGCCGGTTGTAGAGGGCGCCGAGGTATTCGTACGCGGAGAGCGCGCTCGCCGGGTCCAGGGTCTCCGCCTCGGAGGCGGGCGGCCTGGCGATCCGCAGGGTGCCGCCGCGGTCGGGCCGGCCGGCGGGCGCCGCGGCGGGCAGGACGCCCGCCGCCGGTCCGGTCCGGGCGCCGCCGCCGGAGCACCCGGTGAGCAGCCAGGAGGCGCCGAGCGCCGCGCCGCCGGCCGCCGCGGCGGTGAGCAGCGCGCGGCGGGGCATCGCGGACGCCGCGGCCGTCCCGGCCGGGCCGGTCGCGCCGGGGTCCGTTCGTCGGTCAGTGTCGGACATGTACCGGACACCCTTCGCATTGATTCGTTCCGCTGAACGATTGGGTGAAGTGCGTGAACGATAGCCAGGCGTCACTCCCCCGCCAACCCCTTGTGCGCGGAAATTAACGCGGGAAATCGACTCGTTACCTGGGGCGAGGTGCTTGCGTCAGCCGGCGCGGGGTGCTTCCGTCAGCCTGCGCGGGGGGCCGTCGGCGGGCCGTAGAGCGCGGCCAGTTCGGCCCCGAGGCGCGCCAGGTGCGCCCGGGCCGCCGGGGGCGCGAGGACCTCGATCCGGGCGCCCAGCCCGGCCAGTTGGGCCGCCAGGACCTCTGGCGAGGGCCCGTCGACCTCGAACTCCATCCAGCCCCGGGGCAGCGGTCCGCCGAGCCGCAGCCGTCCGGTGAACAGCCCGCGCAGCAGGGCCTCGGCGCCGCGCTCGGCGCGTGCCCGTACGGTCACCGCGCGCATCCGGTCCTCCATCGTCGCGGCGAGGGAGCGCCAGGCCGCGGCGAGGTCGAACCCCTCGGGGCGGACGACGGGCTCGCCGGTCGGCTCGACGGAGGTGATCCGGCTGAGCCGGAAGATCCGCAGCCCGCCCGCGCCGGTGCCGGTGCCGGTGCCCGCGACGAGATAGCGGACGCCGTTCTTGGTCGCGAGGCCCAGCGGATGGACGATCCGCCCTTCGGCCGGCCTGCCGGGCCGCTCGTACCCGAGACGGATCTGCGTCCCGTCGACCACGGCGCGCTCCAGCGCCCTGAGGTGCGGGGAGCCGCTCTCGTACGGCGTGGGCGACGGGCCGGCCCCGCCCGGGGCACCGGTCCGCGGCGCGGTCTCGACGTCGGGACCGGTGCCACGGCCGGCGCCACTGCCGGTGTCGGCGGGCGGTGTCTGCGGCACGGCGCGGACGAGCCCGCGCGGCGCCGTCCGGGGCTCGGGGGCGGCCGGCGAGACCCCCGCGACCAGGAACAGCTCGCGGATCTCGCCGACGGTCAGCCCGGTGAGCTCGGTCCGCGCCCCGCCCACCAGCGCCCAGCCGCCGCCCCGGCCACGCTGCGGGTAGACGGGTATACCGGCGGTCGCCAGCGCCTCCAGGTCGCGGCGCGCCGTGCGCTCCGACACGGCCAGCTCGGCCGCCACCTCGGCCGCGGTCACCCGTCCACGGGACTGGAGGAACAGCAGCGTCGCCACCAGACGATCCGCCCTCATACGACCATTCTCCTCCTGAAACCGGTCAGAAGATGGCCTGTTTGGACTGATCCATGTGACCGTAGATCCGTCTGCCAGCCTGAAGGAGCCATCCATGCGTATCGCCGTCCTCGACGACTACCAGCGGGCCGCCCGCCGTTTCACCGACTGGGACGCGCTCGACGGCGACGTGGTCTTCTTCCACGAGCCGCTGTCCGGCGTGGCCGCGGTGAGCACGGCGCTGGCCGGTTTCGACGTGGTGGTCGCCATGCGGGAACGCACCCCGTTCACCGCCGAACTCTTCGAGCGGCTGCCCGCGCTCCGGCTGCTGGTGACCACCGGGATGGCGAACGCGTCGGTGGATCTGGCGGCGGCCCGGCGGCAGGGGGTGACGGTCTGCGGGACGGAGTCGGTGCCGCACGCCACGGCGGAGCTGACGTGGGGTCTGATCCTGTCGCTGGCCCGGCACATCCCCGCCGAGGCGGCGGGGATGCGGGAGGGCGGCTGGCAGCGGACGATCGGCCGCGATCTGCACGGCCGGACGCTCGGGGTCGTCGGTCTGGGGCGGCTCGGCTCCCGGGTCGCCTCGATCGGCGCCGCGTTCGGGATGCGGGTCGTCGCCTGGAGCAGCAATCTGGACGCGGACCGGGCCAGGGCGGCGGGGGTGGAGCCGGTGGACCGGCGGACGCTCTTCTCCCAGGCCGATGTCGTCACCGTGCACTACAAGCTGAGCGAGCGCAGTACCGGGCTGATCGGCGCCCAGGAGCTGTCCTGGATGAAGCCGACGGCCCTGCTCGTCAACACCTCACGGGGCCCGCTGATCGACACCGCCGCGCTGGTCGAGGCCCTGCGCGCCGAGCGGATCGCGGGGGCGGGCCTCGACGTGTACGACCTGGAGCCGCTGCCCGCCGACGACGTGCTGCGCACCCTCCCCCGCACCGTCCTGACCCCGCACCTCGGCTATGTCACCGAGGCCACGTACGAGGTGTTCTACGGTCAGGCGGCCGAGGACATCGCGGCGTTCCACGCGGGCACGCCCCTGCGCGTCCTCAACGGCTGACGTGTCCCGTGGGGACGGCCGCCCGCCGTGGGGGCAGGCGGCCGTCGGGGCTCCTCGGTCAGGACTCCTCGAAGTAGGCGTCCAGGACCTCGTCCAGCTCCGCCTCCCACTGCTTGAGGAGGTTCTTGGCCGGTGCCTCCACCTCGGCGTCGAACCAGCGGCGCGACGAGATGTGGACCGTGACCGTGAACCGGCGCCCGAACCGGGGGGTCTTGACCTCGACCGCGCCGATCTCGTCCCAGTCGAACTCGGCCTCCTGGTCGTCCAGCCGGAACCGGACGCCCTCCCGGTCCGCGGTGATCGAACCGCGGCGGTCGCTGACCTCGAAGACGGGGCCGTCCTCAAGGCCGGCCTCGGTACCGTCCTCGGGGCCGTCCTCCGCCGGCTCCTTCTCCGCCGCCGGATCCCGCTCGCCGTCCTCGTCCCGCCCGCCCGGCGCGTCGCGCTCTTCCGGCCCGTCCCGTCCGTCGCGCTTTCCGTGCCCGTCGTGCCCGTCGTGTTCGTCAGGTCGTTGCTCCGCCTCCGGCTGCTCCTCTCCCTTCTCCGCCGTCGCAGGAGCGGCCGCCTCGTCGGCGGCGGCCGGCTCCTCGGTCTCGTCCCCGGCCCGCCCGGGCTCCTTCCCCGCCGGCTTCGGCGGGGCGGGGGCCACGAGACCGGGGATGTACGCCGGGTCTGTCCCCGCGGCGAACTCGGTCTGGATTTTCGGATCTATGCGCTGCTCCACGGCAGGAAGTATGGACGACGAAGCTGTATGAGCCCAGTGAGCCCTCCGCCGCCCCGCTCAGCCTGCCCCGACCAGCCGCAGCACCCGTACCCCGTACGGCTCCAGGGTGACCTCGTCCGCGGCGGAACCGTCCAGCCCTGTCAGCCGCAGTCCGGCCTCGACAACGGGTTTGACCACCAGTTCCTCCCGGCCCTGGCTCACCAGCCAGACATAGCGGCGGCCGTCCTCGTGGTCCAGGAGATCGACCGCCACCCTGAGGTCGGCCACGGTCACCGGACGGCGTACCCCCGCGTACGCGGCGAGCGCGTCGTACAGCCGCACCGTCTGTTCCGGGTTGACGCGCGGTGTGACCGAGGCCATGTGCTCCAGCGGGTAGGTGCACAGCACCACGGCGCCCGCGCCGGTCTCGCGCAGCAGCAGGGCGGGGCGCCCCCGGCCGTCGGTGGCCAGCACCTCGGCTCCGTACGGCTCCACGGGCAGGAAGACCCGGCTGCTCGGCGTGCCGGCGGCGCGGAAGGAGAGGGTGTCGCCCTCGGCGAGGGTGCCGAAGGGGCGGGTGAGGGTGAGTTCGACGGTGTCGTCCTCGATCGGGTCGACCAGGCCGTACTCCAGGGTGTGCCGGACCCCGAAGAGCCGGTCGAGATGGGCGTACCAAGGGCCGCGCTGCTCCTCGTGGGCGCCGGGTGAGTAGGAGACGTAGACGGTCGCGCCGCCCCGGGCCAGTTCCTCCAGCCGGTACCAGCTCGGGGAGAGCAACTGCTTGGTGGAGGGCAGCAGATAGAGCCGGTGGCCGTCCGTGATGCCGTCGCTCTCCCGTACGACGGTGGCGGGGGCGTCGGCCAGCCGGGAGCTGATCCAGGCCTGCCGCCCGGTCCGCTCCACGTACGAGCGGTCCTCCTCCCGGGTGAAGGGGTAGAGGGTGTCCAGGTACGAGGAGACCACCAGCGCGGTGTCGGTGCCGGGCCGGACGCAGTGGCCGAAGTCGATGCGCTCCAGCAGTTCCGCGAACGCCCGGACCTCCTTGAGCTGGGGTTTGGGGGTGCCCGCGCTGTCGGTGAGCCCGAAGTGCATCTCGAAGGCGTGGTGCGAGTAGGGCGGTTGCTCACGCAGGGTGTCGTAGTCGGTGTTGTTCCAGGCGATCCAGCCGGTGGCGCCGGCCAGCAGGCTGTTGTGGAGCGCCTGGCGGTAGTAGCGGGCGGCGTGCGGTCCTGACGCGAAGTCGGAGGTGAGCCCGAACTCCTCCAGGACGACGGGGAGTCCGAAGCCGCCGGTCAGTTCGCACACCCACGCGGCCGCGTAGTGCTGGCGGACCGGGTCGTCCTCCATGCGGTAGACGTGCGGGCCGAGCCAGTCGGTGAGGGCGGCGCAGTCCCGTAGCCGGAAACCGTTGTCGTGGCCGGAGTTCTCCAGGCCCCAGGCGCCGTCACCGAGCGAGACCGGCTGCCGGGCGCCGGAGGCCCGTACGCCGTCCACCACGAGCTGGGCCCAGGCGGCCACCTCCTCCCGCGTGGCGCCCGCCCGCCCGTAGATCGGCATCTCGTTGGAGACCAGCCACCCGGCCACGGCCGGATGGTCCTTGAAGCGGGCCGCCATCTCCCGCGCGAACCACGCCTGCCGGGAGACCAGCCAGACATCGGTGTAGAGGTCCCGGCCGCCGCGCCAGGCCGGGTCCCAGTTCTCGCCGGACATGTGGCCCACGAGGAAGGTGGGGACCGTGGTCATGCCGAGGGCGTGGTGCCGGTCCAGGAAGTCCGCGTAGTGGGCGCAGAGCCGCTCGTCGATCCGGTCGGGCTCCGGCATGAAGTCCGGCCAGTAGAAGAACGACCGGGTCATGTTGAGCCCGTGGTCGCGCAGCACCCGCAGCTCCTCGTCGACCACCTCGCCGCGGTACGAGCGCCACATGAGCGGCCCTCCGGTACGCGACCAGAAATTGGCGCCGATCCAGGTGACGGGGTGCTCGCCGACGGAAATCCGGGCAGCGGGACGCGGCATCTTCGTACTCCCTAGAACGGGGGACTGATGAAATACCTGCGTGTGTCGTCCGTGCGTGTGTCGGTGTGCGCGGGAAGTGCCTCGGGTGCGCGTGGAGATCGTGTGCGGCCCCGGTGCGGACGGGGTCGGTGCCACATCTTTTCCAGTGAATCGCTGTACCGGTTTAGCGTCAACCCCGCACGGCATTACCGTAAACCGGTTTAGGTGTTTGCCGCGGGCGGCGGCGCGACGCTGCCGCGCGGGGTGAGACGGGGCGCCGGGTCCTGGCGGTCCGGTACCGCGAGCCCGCCGGCCGCCTCGCGCAGCATCCGCGCCGCACGCGCGCCGTGGGCCACGATGTCCCTGCTCAGCGCGGTCAGCGGCGGGTCCACCAGCTCGCACAGGGCGGAGTCGTCCCAGGCGACGACGGAGAGGTCGGCGGGCACCCGTACGCCCAGGGAGCGCGCGGCGGTCAGACCCGACACGGCCATCACGTCGTTGTCGTAGAGGATCGCGGTGGGCGGGCGGTCCGCGCCGAGGAGGGCGCGGGTGGCCGCCGCGCCGCCCTCCCCGCTGTAGTCGGCCTCGACGGTCCTGCCGGTGAGCCCCCGGTCCCGTACGGCCGCGTCGAAGGCCGCCGTACGGATCGCCGTGTGGCGCAGCGGAGCCGGGCCGCCGACCCGGGCGAGTCGGCGATGGCCCAGGCCGGCGAGGTGGTCGACGACGGTGGTGACGGCCGCGGCGTCGTCGCTCCACACGGCGGGCAGCCCGCCGGTGCCGATGGGCGCGCCGATCACCACGGCGGGCAGGCCCAGCTCCTCCAGCACGGGGACGCGGGCGTCGTCGACCTTCAGGTCCACCAGGAAGACGCCGTCCACCCGGCGCCGGGCCGACCAGGAGCGGTAGAGCGCGATCTCGGTGGCCCGGTCCTCGGCCATGGTGAAGAGGAGGGGGGTGGCGTCGGCGATCAGTTCGGCCTGGATCCCGGAGATGAGCTGCATGAAGAAGGGTTCGAGGCCGAGGGTGTGCGCCGGGCGGTCGATGACCAGGCCGAACGCCCCCGCCGTGCCCCCGGAGAGCGCCCGCGCCGCGCTGTTGGGCTGCCAGCCCAGTTCCTGGGCGATGGCCCGGATGCGCCGCCGGGTGGGTTCCGAGACGCCGGGGCGGTCGTTGAGGGCGAACGAGACGGCGGCCTTGGTGACGCCGGCCCGATCGGCGATATCGGCCATGGTGGGGCGCTTCACGGTGGGGTTCCTCGCTTTTCTCCGCAGGTACGGACAGCGGCCCGGGACGGGGCCCGGCGATGAATATGGCCGAATCGGTCCGGGAGGAAATCCCGGCCCTCGCACATCGTTCACCGGGGAAGTTGAGAAAAGCAATGCACCGGCATTGACACTCGCTTTCCGGCGCCTTTAATTTCACGGCGCCGGAAGGTGTGCGGACCACCCCCATCGGACCATCCCCCATCGGACCACCCCCACCCACCCTCGTACAGCCGAGCCAAGGGGCCGACATGACCGTACCGACCGTGATCACCGCGCGCGCGGGCCGCAGGACGCCGCCCTCCGTGACCCTGCTCGCCAGCGCCGTCGCCGGCGCGCTGCTGGTGGCCGGCTGCACCGGCGGCGGGGCCGCCTCCCGGGGCGAGGAGGCGAAGGCGGCCGAGGACCCGTCGAAGGTCTCCGGGACCATCACCGTGCTGACCCACCGCACGGACTGGGTGCAGGACGGCACGATGAAGAAGTACGCCGACGCGTTCCGGAAGGTCTACCCCAAGGTGACCGTCGAGTTCGACGGGATCACCGACTACGAGGGGGAGGTCAAGATCCGGATGAACACCGAGAACTACGGCGACGTCCTCATGATCCCGGCCGCGATCAAGCGGAACGACTACCCGAAGTTCTTCGCCTCCCTGGGCAGTCGGACGGAGCGGGAGAAGAAGTACCGGTTCACCGCCTTCACCACGGTGGACGACAAGGTCTACGGGCAGAGCCCGATCGGGGTGGCGCCCGGCTTCCTCTACAACAGGAAGGTGTGGGAACGGGCCGGGGTCACCGAGTGGCCCACGACGCCCGCCGCCTTCCTCGACGGTCTGAAGGCGATCAAGTCACGGACGGACGCGGTGCCGTACTACACCAACTTCAAGGACATGTGGCCGCTCACCTCGTGGACCAACGCACTGGGTTCGGTGAGCTGCGACGCCCAGGCGAACAACCTGCTGGCGACGACCGACCCGTGGGCCGAGGGGTCCGAACTGCGCGCCATCGACACCCTGCTGTACGACATGGTGCGCGGCAAGCTGGTCGAGAAGGACCCGTCGACCACCAACTGGGAAGGTTCGAAGCCCCGGTTGGCGAAAGGTGAGATCGCCACGATGTGGCTGGGTTCCTGGGCCATCAGCCAGTTCCGGGCCGCCGCGGGGCAGGCCGGCACGGACCCCGACGACATCGGCTTCATGCCCTACCCCGCCCAGGTGGACGGCGCGTTCTGCGCGGTCGCGTCGCCGGACTACGCGCAGGCGGTGAACGTCCACTCGCAGCGGAAGGAGGCGGCGCGCGCCTGGATCGACTGGTTCACCGAGAAGTCCGGGTACGCGGCCGACAACCTGGCGCTCTCACCGCTGAAGGGCGACCCGCTGCCGGAGGTGCTGAAGCCGTACACGGACCGGGGCGTGAAGTTCATCGAGCTGGACCAGAAGGACGCGGCGCGGGTCAACGAGATCGACAACGCGGCCGAGGTCGGCCTCCAGAAGCCGGACTACCGCCAGGACCTGGTCGACGTGGCGCGCGGCGCCGCCCGGGGCGATCTCGACGGGTTCCTCGCCGGCCTTTCCCGGCGCTGGACCGAGGCGGAGAAGAGCGCGGGCGCGCGATGACGCGCCGGCTGTGGCGGGAGCTGACGCCCTGGCTCTTCCTGCTCGTACCGCTGGCGCTGCTGGTGGTCTTCACGTACGCCCCGGTCGTCAACATGATCGTGTACAGCTTCACGGACTGGGACGGGGTCAGCCCGGACCTCGCGTTCACCGGGATCGGCAACTACGTGGAGCTGTTCACCCGGCCCGAGCTGTTCCAGGTCTTCTTCGTCAGCGGCTACTACCTGGCGGCGTCGGTGGTGCAGATCGCCGCCGCGCTCTACTTCGCGACGGTGCTGAGCTTCCGCACCCGGTTCCGCAATTTCTTCAAGGGCGTGCTGTTCTTCCCGTATCTGATCAACGGGGTCGCGATCGGCTTCGTCTTCCTCTACTTCTTCCAGGACGGCGGCACGCTCGACTCGGTGCTGCGGCTGTTCGGGGTCGCAGGTGACCACGCCTGGCTCTCCTCCGCCACCTCGGCCAACGTCTCCCTGGCCGGGGTCTCGGTCTGGCGGTTCATGGGGCTGAACTTCGTGCTGTTCCTCGGCGCGATCCAGTCGATCCCCGGTGAGCTGTACGAGGCGTCCGAACTGGACGGGGCGAACCGATGGCAGCAGTTCCGGCACATCATCGCGCCCGGCATCCGGCCGGTGCTGAGCCTCAGTGTGATCCTCGCGGTCTCCGGTTCGCTCTCGGTCTTCGAGATCCCGTACATCATGACCGGCGGGGCCACCGGCACCGAGACCTTCGTGATCCAGACCGTGAAGCTGGCGTTCCAGTTCAACAAGACAGGGCTGGCCTCGGCGGCGGCGGTCGTCCTGCTGCTGATCATTCTGGCGGTGACCTGGGTGCAGCGCCGTCTCGTCCCGGACGACAAGGTGGATCTCGTATGAGCGCCCGCGCCCGGCTGGCCGGCTCGCTGAAGTACCTCTCCCTGGTGGTGGCGGCCGTGGTGGTGCTGCTGCCCCTCACGGTGGTCTTCCTGACCTCGCTGAAGACCGGGAAGGAGATGGCCGACGGCAGCGGCGCGCTGGCGCTGCCGGAGAACCCGCTCAACTTCGGGAACTACGCGACGGCGTTCTCCGACGGCAAAATGCTCGGCGCCTTCGGGAACACCGCGTTCATCCTGCTCTTCGCGATCACCGGGACGGTGGTCATCGGCTCCATGACGGCGTACGCCGTCGACCGCTTCGACTTCCGGTTCCGGCGGCTGGTGGTCGCGCTCTTCCTGGTCGCGACGCTGGTGCCCGGGGTGACGACGCAGGTGGCGACCTTCCAGATCGTCAACAGCTTCGGTCTCTACGACTCGATCTGGGCGCCGATCGTGCTCTACATGGGCACCGACATCGTCTCGATCTACATCTTCCTCCAGTTCATCCGGGGGATCCCGGTCTCGCTCGACGAATCGGCGCGGCTGGACGGCGCGAACTCCCTCACGGTCTTCTGGAGGATCATCTTCCCGCTGCTCAAGCCGGCCGTCGCCACGGTGGTCATCATCAAGGGCATCACGGTCTACAACGACTTCTACATCCCGTTCCTCTACATGCCGTCCGAGGAACTGGGCACCATCTCCACGTCGTTGTTCCGCTTCAAGGGCCCTTTCGGGGCGCACTGGGAGAACATCTCGGCGGGGGCGGTGCTGGTCATCGTGCCGACGCTGGTCGCGTTCCTCTTCCTCCAGCGCTACATCTACAACGGCTTCACGCGGGGTGCGACCCGCTGAGACCGCCGGGGGCGAACCAGGTGGGCGCGTCGTTGAGCGCCTGCTTGATCCGGAAGCGCGCGAACTCGGGCAGCTCCGGCAGGGCGTCCACGGAGAACCACGCGACGTCCAGCGACTCGTCGTCGTTGACCCGCGCCTCGCCCCCGACGGCCCGGCAGCGGAAGGTGATGTCCATGTACTGGCACGTGTCGCCGTTGGGATAGACGACCGGCTTCAGCGTCTGGACGAGCACGACCCGCTCCGCCTCGCACCGTACGGCGGTTTCCTCGTACACCTCGCGCACCGCCGCGACGGCGGGCTGCTCCCCCGGCTCGGGGATGCCGCCGATGACCGACCACCCGCCCGTGTCGGCGCGCCGCCCGAGCAGGACGCGCCCCTCGTCGTCGAAGACGATGGCGCTCACGCCCGGAAGGAAGAGCAGCTGGTGGCCGGCGTCGGCCCGGATCTCACGGATGAAGTCAGGGGTTCCCATGCCACCGACCCTAACCGGCGGCTCCGGTGCTCAAGCCGCCTTCCGCGCACGCCGGTCGCGTGCGGCGCCGACCGCCACCCAGCCCAGTCCGGCCACCGCGACGGCCACCAGCAGCGCCTCGGGCAGCGGGCCGAGCCGGGTCGCGGGCGTCAGCGAGGAGCGCAGCGGGACCTTCGCGACCAGCGCGTCCGGGGTGAACATCCCGCTCCGCTCGGTGATCCGGCCGTCGGGCTGGATGATGGCGCTGACCCCGCTGGTGACCGGGACGACCACGGTCCTGCTGTGCTCGACGGCCCGCACCCGTGACATCGCGAGCTGCTGGTACGTCATCTCGCTGCGGTCGAACGTGGCGTTGTTGCTGGGTACGGAGATGAGCTGGGCGCCGTGCGTGACGGCGTCCCTTACGGTCCAGTCGAACGCCGCCTCGTAGCAGGTGGCGAGGCCGACCTCGGTGCCGGCCATGTCGAAAACACCGGTTCTGTCGCCGCGGCCGAAGTCCCTGCGGACCATCTCCGCGTAGCCGGGGCTGACCCACCGCACCACGGAGCGCAGCGGAAGGTACTCGCCGAACGGCTGGATCTCCCGCTTGTCGTACGTGGCGGTCGGGCCGCGCTCGGGGTCCCAGAGGATCTGCCGGTTGTACAGCGGGCCGCTGTCGGGCGTGACGACGGCACCGACGGAGATCGGGGCGCCGATCGCCTTGGCCGCCTGGTCGATCACGTCGTACGCGTCGGCGTTGCGGTACGGGTCGATGTCGGAGGAGTTCTCCGGCCACAGCACGACGTCGGGCCGCGGCTCCTTGCCCGCCTTCACGTCGGCCGCGAGCTGAAGCGTCCTGCGCACATGGTTGTCGAGGACGGCCCGGCGCTGGGCGTTGAACTCCAGGCCGGCGCGCGGCACGTTGCCCTGGATCGCGGCGACGGTCGCGGTCCCGTCCTGCGCCGAGTCGCTGACGAGCGGCAGTGCGGCGAGCGCCGCGACGACCGGGACGAGGACGGTGGCCGCCGCCGCGGCGACCGCTCCCCGCGGGACCGTGCGGGTCGCGCGGTACGCGAGGACCTGGCGGACGCCCTCGTACAGCCCGAAGCCGCAGAGCACTACGGCGAAGCCGAGCACGGGGGTGCCGCCGACCGCGGCGAGCGGCAGGAAGACGCCGTCCGCCTGGCCGAAGGCGATCTTGCCCCAGGGGAACCCGCCGAACGGCAACCGGGCGCGCGCCGCCTCGCCGAGGATCCAGACCGCCGCGGCCCAGACCGGCCACAGCGGCAGCTTGCTGACGGCGGCGATCCCGAGCCCGGTGAACGCGATGAACACGGCTTCCAGCGCCACGAGACCGAGCCAGGGGCCCGGTCCCACCTCGGTGCCGGTCCAGTACAGCAGCGGCAGCAGGAAGCCGAGCCCCGCGAGATAGCCGAGGCCGAGCGCCGCCCGCGGCCGGCGCCCGTACAGGCTCCAGGCGAGCAGGGCGAAGCCGGGCAGGGCCAGCCACCACAGGGTGCGGGGCGGGAAGCTCGCGTAGAGCAGCAGACCGGCCGCCGCGGCTCCGGCCGGTCGGGCGAACCGCCGGAACAGGGACGGCCCGGGGCCGGTCGGGGCGGCGGGCTGCGGGGGTTCGACGGTGGTCATGGTGGCGCTCACCTGCCGGAGTCTACGGTGACACCGCCGGTGCCGGGAGCGAGACCGGTGCCCTTCCGCCGGCGCCCGCGCCGGGGCGCGGAAGCCGCGGTCCCGGCGGGGGCGTCGGCCGGGACCCGAGGGAATCCTTCTCCGCAATCCCTCCACAAACGCCCGTCCCTGCCGTTAACGTGTGCGCCAGTCCGTGACGTACGGGCTGGATCCGGCCATGCGCGCGGAGAGAGACCCGGCACAGTTCGAGCGACAGGCCCTGGGGGGTCGGCACCATGTCCGCACCGGCGGAACGGACCGCGGCGGGGCGGCGCGGCAGAGCACCCGACGCGGTCGGCGCCGCGCTGCTCGCCGGCTGCGCCGTATGGGCGCTGATCAGCACGGCCGGGCGGGAGGCCAGGCCCGAGGGGGTGCTGCTCGCGGTACTCGCCGTCACCACGGGGTACGTCGTCGGCCGGATCAGCGGATCGCTCGTACCGGTCGCGGCCGCGTCCGCCATGGCGCTCCTCTGGCTCGCCGGAGCGATCGCATCAAGCCAGGAGACGTTCGGCACGGCGGTGAGCGCGGCCGCCCCTCCCGGCGACTCCGGCGCGGTGGCCGCGCTGCTGGTACTGGGCGGCGGGGCCGCCTGCTGCGCCGGTACGGGGGCCCGCCGGGCGTCCGGGCGGCTGGCGCTGCGGCTGCTGGCCCTGGTGATCGCGGGCTGCGCGCTGCTGCTCGGCTCGGTCGTGGGGTTCCTCGCCACCGTCGGCGTGCTGCTGTGTTCGCTGGCCGCGGCCCGGCTGCGCGGGCGCGTCCTGTGGCTCGCGGGGTACGCGCTGATCACGGCACTGATCGTCGGGACGTCCTGGGCGGTGGCGGAGCGCGCGCTCCCCGAGGGGCTCACGGTCTCCCTGGAGGGACAGCTCACCCAGCACCGGGTGGAGCTGTGGCACGACGCCGCCGAGCTGGCGAGGGAGCGTCCGGGGCGCGGGATCGGCCCGGACCGGTTCGGTGATCTCAGCCCGTCGGTGTCCCGCTCGCTGGACGACGACGGCAAGCCGCATTCGGCACCGCTCCAGCAGGCGGCCGAGCAGGGTGTGGTGGGGGTGGTGCTGCTGGGGGCGCTGTTCGGCTGGTTGCTGTACGTACTGGGGCGCTCGCCCTGCTCCACTCCGGTGATTCTGACGGCGGGGGCCACGCTGACGGCGCTGGCCGCGGTGGCGACCGTGGGGAACGCGCTGAGCTTCACGCAGGTGACGGCGGGCGCGGGACTGCTGGCCGGGCTGGCGACGGCCCGGCCGGCGGCGGGCACCGGCGCGCCGCCCGAACCGGCCGCCAGCGCGCGGACCGGGACCCCGGCGGAGGTCTAGGCGCAGGTGTACGGGCATGGCCGCCCGGGAGAACAGCCGCGCGGGGGCTCAGGCGCCTGCCGCGCCGGTGCCGGGCGCGGGCAGCAGGGCCAGCCGGTGGCGGATGATCCGTACCGCCGACTCGGCGTCGTCCACCGTGACCGTGAACGTCCGGCCGTCGCCGAGCTTGAGGACCAGGGCCTCGCCCCGCCGCACCACCACCGCCGTGCCCATCTCGGGGCGCCAGCGGTAGCCCCAGCCGCCCCACTGGCGCGGGGTGACCCGGGGCGCGAAGTCCGCGTCCACCACCTGGGCGAACTCGATGCGTCTGCGGGGCAGGCCCATGTGGCCGCAGCGCACCTCCAGGCACTCCTCGTCGACACTGACAGCCACATGGACGAAGGCGAGCGTGCCGAAGAGGATCAGCAGGCCCGCCGCCACACAGCCGACGACGGACATCAGCAGGGCCACGGGACCGCTGTTCCAGCTGGAGTCGACGGCCAGCTCGACGCCGAGCGCGACGCACGCCGCGCCGACGGCCGCCAGCAGCCACTGCACACGATTGGTGGCCCGGCCGTTCCAGGTCTCCGGCGGGGGCGGGGCCACCGGGCTCTCGGGCCCGGGATGCTCCTTCATGCCATGCAGCGTACTCAGATTCCGCCCCTCGGGGAGCCCCTGTGGACAACCGGCGGGCGCTACGCCGAACGGGTCACTCGGCCCGTACGAGACCCGCGAGCGCCCGCCCCTCCGCGTAGGCCAGCGCGGAGGGCGGCAGCGCGGACTCGCGCCCGCCCAGCAGCACGGTGAGCCGCCCGACGGCACCGCCGGGCCCGGGCCGCCCGCCGGCCCGGCGCAGCGCCTGTGCGGCGACCGCGCCGGCCGAGCCGTACAGCGCGGGGTCCGGCAGGCCGGGCTCGCGGACCGCGGCGAGGATACGCCCGGCGACCAGCTCGTAGTGGGTGCAGCCGAGGACGACGGCCCGTACGCCACGCGGTGTCAGCGCGGCGGCGGCCGCCACCGCGCGGTCGATCGCCTCCTCGTCCGCGTGCTGCACCGCGTCCGCGAGCCCGGGGCACGGCACTTCGGTGACGTCGGCCGCGGCGGCGAAGTCGCGGATCAGGGCGCGCTGGTACGGGCTGCCGGTGGTGGCCGGGGTCGCCCAGATCGCGACGGCGCCGCCACCGGAGGCCGCCGGCTTGATCGCCGGGACGGTGCCGATGACGGGCAGCCGCGGCTCCAGTTCGGCGCGGAGCGCGGGCAGCGCGTGGACCGAGGCGGTGTTGCAGGCGATGATCAGGGCGTCGGGGCGGTGCCCGGCCGCGGCGCGGGCGACGGCGAGGGCGAGCTCGGTGACGTCCTCGGGGGTACGGGGCCCCCAGGGCATCGAGTCGGGGTCCGAGGAGAGGACGAGATCGGCTTCGGGGCACAGCCGCCGTACCGCGTCCGCCGCCGCGAGCAGGCCGATGCCGGAGTCCATGAGCGCGATCTTCACCCGGTCACCATAGTCGACGGCACTTGCGGTCCTCCTCAGGTGGTGCAGACTGCGGCGAATGAGCGCCGTTGTCTGGATCGCCGTGGGTTCGCTGGCCGCGTGGTGCTGGCTGTTGCTGGGTCAGGGGTTCTTCTGGCGTACGGATCAGCGGCTGCCCGCGCACGAGAGGTGCGCGGACGATCCCAAGGGGCACGAGGGGGACGACGGCCGGTCCTGGCCCTCGGTCGCCGTCGTCGTACCGGCGCGGGACGAGGCCGCCGTACTGCCGCAGTCGCTGCCGTCCCTCCTGGCCCAGGTCTATCCGGGCAGCGCGGAGATCTTCCTGATCGACGACGGCAGCCGGGACGGGACGGCCGCCCTGGCGCGGGAGCTCTCGGCGCGCTACGGCGGGCTGCCGCTGACCGTCGCGTCGCCCGGCGAGCCCGAGCCCGGCTGGACCGGCAAGCTGTGGGCGCTGCGGCACGGCATCGCGCTGGCCCGCGCCCGCGATCCCGAGTACCTGCTGCTGACGGACGCGGACATCGCCCATGAGCCGGACAGCCTGCGGGAGCTGGTGGCCTCCGCGAGGCCGGAGGGGTTCGACCTCGTCTCGCAGATGGCGCGGCTGCGGGTCGTCAGCGGCTGGGAGAAGCTCATCGTCCCCGCGTTCGTGTACTTCTTCGCGCAGCTCTATCCGTTCCGCCGGATCAACCGTCCGGGCGCGCGGACCTCGGCCGCCGCGGGCGGCTGCGTCCTGCTGCGTACGGAGGCCGCCGTGCGGGCCCGGGTGCCGGAGTCGATCCGCCAGGCCGTGATCGACGACGTGTCCCTGGCCCGCGCGGTGCGGCGCAGCGGCGGACGGATCTGGCTGGGGCTGGCGGAGCGGGTGGACAGTGTGCGGCCCTATCCGCGGCTGGCCGATCTGTGGCGGATGGTCTCGCGCAGCGCGTACGCCCAGCTGCGGCACAGTCCGCTGCTGCTCCTGGGCACGGTGGCGGGGATGGCGGTGGTCTATCTGGCGCCGCCCGTGGCGTTGTGCGTGGGGGTGTTCGGCGGGAACGGGGCCGCGGGGTGGCTGGGGTTCGCGGCGTGGGCGGTGATGACGGGGACGTACGTCCCGATACTGCGCTACTACCGGCTGTCCCTGTGGCTGGCTCCGCTGCTGCCGTTCACGGCGCTGCTCTATCTGCTGATGACGGTCGATTCCGCGGTGCTGCACCACCGGGGGCGCGGGGCGGCCTGGAAGGGCCGGACGTACACCCGTCCTGAGACCGCCCCCGACCCCTGACGGACGGGGGTGGTCCGGCCGTCGGCGTAGGTCACTTCCTGCCGGGTGTCCAGTTCATGCCCCATCCGTAGGCGTAATCGATGGTGCGCTGCGGGCTGACGCCCCGTTCCGGTACGAGAAAGCGTGCCTCGCGCTGGACGACGAGGTCGGAACCGGTATTGGTGATCAGCGCGAGTGAGCAGACCGTCGAGGCCACCGTGCATTCGCCGAGCGAGAAGTCGATCGCGGCGCCGTGCTGCGGCTGGAGCGTGACCGTCGCGTCGAGATCCGCGAAACTGCGGGCGCCTTCGTAGATGGTCACGAAGATGACGACGCGGCGCAGCCGGTCCTTGTGGTCGAGGTTGATGGTGAGGTTCTCACCGCTGGAGACGGCGCCCGTGCGGTCGTCGCCGTCGAGATGGATGTACGGCGGCTGGTTGAGGGCGCCGAAGGCATTACCGAGGGCCTGGACCACGCCTTTGCGGCCGTCGGTCAGTTCGTAGAGCGCGCACAGGTCGAGATCGAGATCTCCGTGCATGGCGACGGCCCGGCCGAGTTTGGCGCCCCATCCCTTGAACTGTTTACGCACCTGCCAGTTGAGGTTCACGCGCATCGCGCCCGAGGTTCCGCCCTGTTTGGCGAGGGAGACGGAGGGCGCGTCCTTCGTCAGCGTCACCTTGCTGAGCCGTACGGGCGCGGCGGGGCGGGACGGAGCGGACTGCGCCGGGGGCGTCGGGGCTGTCGGGGCTGTCGGGGGCGTCGGGGCCGCCGAGGGAACGGTCGGGCGCGTGGGAGGTACGGACGGCGCGGGCGGTACGGACGGCGCGGTCCGTGCCGGGCGCGCGGGCCGGGCCGGGGCGGGCGGCGTGGTGCGGGACGGCGCCGGGGCCGGGGCCGAGGGGCCCGGGTCGTCGACCGAGATGCCGAAGTCCGTTGCCAGACCGGCGAGTCCGCTGCCGTATCCCTGCCCGACGGCCCGGAACTTCCACTGTCCCTGGCGGCGGTACAGCTCGCCGACGACGAACGCCGTCTCGACGGTCGCGTCCGTGGAGTCGTACCGCGCGAGCTCCGCGCCGGTGGCCGCGTCCAGCACCCGTACGCGCAGTCCCGGAACCCGGCCGAAGGTGCCGCCGTCGGCGGAGGCCGCGAGGACGATCCGCTCGACGGCGGGTTCGACCCCGGCGAGATCCACCGCGAGGGTGTCCGTGACCTCGGCTCCCCCGGGCTTCTTGCCTTCGTGCCGCACCGCCCCCGAGGCGTGCCGCGGCTGGTTGTAGAAGACGAAGTCCGCGTCCGAACGGACCTTTCCGGAGACGAGCAGGAGGGCCGACGCGTCGACGTCCGGCACCCCCGGTCCTGAACGCCATCCCAATTCGACGCGGACGGCGGGCGCCGCCAGCGGAAGATTGGCTCCTTTAAGCATGGACATGCTCGCCCCCATCGCGCATCGCTGAGTCCGAGGATTCGGTCCCGTCAAACCTAATCGAGACGGCGGCGCGGTGAACCCCGCCAACAGCGCGGACACCGCGGGACTCACTGGTAACCCCCCGCGAACTTGCCTTTTACACGATCCCGACGCGTCAGGACGACCGTTTTTCCCACGTTCGCTCGCATTGGGGATGCGAAGACACCCAGAGGTCCCCAAAGAACCCCCAATCCCGACTCCCCAACCGGCGCGTCCTGGGCTTAACTTATGTTCCATGACCTCCCCCCGCGCCACCTACGGCGGCGGTTACTACACCGCCCCGGCGTTCCCGGACACCCCGATCTACGACTCCCTGGTCGCGGAGCGGGGCACGCCTCAGATCGCTCCGATCCGAGTGCCCGCCGCCTACGACACGGGCAACAGCTATCTGCCGGCCCTGCCCGCCGCGCTGCCGGCCCTTCCGGCGGCGCCCTCGCACTCCACCCCGTCCTACGGGGGCGGCTACCCGCAGCAGCAGCCCATGCAGCAGATGCCGCAGCCGATGCCGCTCCAGCAGGCACCGGCTCCGTACATCCCGCAGCAGGCCGCCGCGCCCCGGGGCTACCAGCAGGCTCCCCAGCCCCAGCAGTACGGGCAGCCCCAGCCGCAGCGTCCGATGCCCGGTACCGGGTACGAGGCGATGCGTCCGGCCGCGGCGCGCCCGGCCCCCGCGGCGCCTCAGCAGTACGAGGACCCGTACAACCGGCCCTACCAGGGCCGGGGTTACTGAGACAGCCCGCTCAGGGCCCGGGGCGCCGACGGGAGGCACCGGGACAGGAGGTACCGGACAGCAGGGGCGGCAGGGGGCAGCGGCGACATCCGGCCATGCCCCGGGCCGGGGCAAGGCGGGCCCCGTCGGGCGGCCGGCGGCTGACAGGATGGCTTCATGCCGAAGCCGTTCCACGCCGTTGTGCACGCTCTGGGGGTCCACCCGGTCAAGTCGATGGCCGGGTGCGCGCCCGCGAGCGCCGTGGTGGAGCCCTGGGGGCTCGCCGCGGACCGCCGCTGGGCGCTGATCGACCGTACCGGGAAGGTGGTCACGCAGCGCCAGCGTCCGGGGCTGGCGCTGGTCCACGCGGAGCCGCTGCCCGCGGGCGCCGTCCGGCTGCGCGGGCCCGGACTCGGCCCGGTGGACGTCGCGGTTCCGGAACCCGCGGCCGGGAGCACGACGGGGACGGATCTCGTCGTGATGCACATCTTCGGGACCAAGGTCGAGTCGGTGCCGGCCGGTCCCGGCGCGAGTGAGGTGGACCGCCGGCTGAGCGCGTACCTCGGGGAGGAGGTCCGGCTTGTCCACCTCGACGACCCGGCCACGCGCCGGCCGGTCAACCCGCTCTACGGCCGGCCCGGCGAGACGGTCTCCTTCGCCGACGGCTTTCCGCTGCTCGTCACCTCCATGGCGTCGCTCGACGCCCTCAACGCGCTGATCGCGCAGGGGGACCACCCGGAGGAGGGTCCGTTGCCGATGGACCGGTTCCGGCCGAATCTCGTGGTGGCGGGGACGGCGCCCTGGGCGGAGGACGGCTGGCGGCGTCTCGCCGTCGGCGAGGTCGCCTTCCGGGTCGCCAAGCCGTGCGGGCGCTGTGTCATCACCACCACCGACCAGCGCACGGCGGAGCGCGGCCGGGAGCCGCTGCGGACCCTCGGCCGCCACCGCCGCCTCGACGGGAAGCTCGTCTTCGGGCAGAACCTGGTCCCCGAGTCGACCGGCACGGTGCGGGTGGGAGATCCGGTGACGGTGCTGGAGTGACCCGCGCCACGCGCTCGTACGGCCGAAAAGCCCCCTCTCCGGCGTGACACCGCGGCTCGCGGGAACACGGCGCACGGAGCCGTCCGTTGAGCGGACGGGCACATGTCGGTGCATAGGGCACCGAGGTGAGCTTGCTCTCTCTTCAGGCCGACGGCGCGTGGAACCCACCGTCCCCGGCTAGGACGGACACGGGAAAGGGGGTGCGGACTGGTGCGCACCATGGTGGGACTGTGGCGCTGGCGGCGCAACCCCTTGCGCAGGGGCACCGATGTCGCGGAGGGGTGGGTCGCGCTGACGGCGGTGCTGCTCTTCGCGCTGGCGGCACCGGCCGCAGGCTGGCTCTGCGGCGACCGGGTCGACGCGTCGCTGCGGGAGACCGTGCGGCTCCAGGAGGAGCAGCGGCACACGACCTCCGCCACGGTCGTCTCCCGCACGCGGGAGCGGCCGTTCCTGGCGTACGACACGGAGTCGGCCACGGAGCAGGACACGGGCAGCCGAGTGGTCGCGACCTGGCGGGCGCCGGACGGCACGGCCCGCACGGGCACGGTCTCCACGCCGCTGCGCACCCCGCACGCGGGCGACACCTTCACCATCTGGGCCGACGGGGAGGGACGGCACGTACGGCCTCCGATGACCATTGAGGCGGCGCGGGCCCACGCCGTCCTGGCGGGGTTCGGCCTCGCGGCCCTGACCGTCGGAGTGGTCGAGGGCGTCAGACGGCTGATCGTATGGCGGCTCGTACAACGGCGGTACGAGCGGCTCGACCGTGCCTGGGCCAAGGCCGGTCCTGACTGGGGGCGTACCGGGGCGGGGAGTTAGGGTCGGTCGGACCCGGCCCGGCCTGACCTGACCGGAACGGAACGGTCGGCGGGAGGCCCGGCCCCGATCGGGCCGGTTCCTGTCGCGGGACACGCCCCGGTGGCACGGGCGGGAAGTTGTCCGCCATGTCCGGGGCGCGGCGGAAAGCGGCCGCCCGGAGCCGCTGCTCGCGTCAACTCCGCGGCGCCGCGCGCGCTACGGTGGTGCCGCCCGGTACGCCGCACTGACCGGGGGCCGGGGCCGGCACCCGGGACGGCATGACACGGGCACACGCACGAGGTGGGGACAGAACAACACCATGGCACAGGGCACGGTCCAGGTGACCAACACCGGAACATCGCGCTGGCGGCGGCGCACGGGCGAGTACGCCTCCCTCGCCGCCGCGCTGGAGGCCGCCGGGGACGGCGACATCCTCACCGTCGCCCCCGGGACGTACCGGGAGAACCTCGTGGTCACGCGGGCGGTCACGCTGCGCGGCGCGGAGGGCTCCCTCGGTTCCGTACGGATCGCGCCGCTCGACGGCGTGCCGCTGACCGTGCGTGCCTCCGCCACCGTCCAGGACCTCCATGTGGAGGGCCAGGACGCCACGGCGCCCGCGCTGCTGGTGGAGGACGGCACGCCGGATCTGACGGATCTGCGGATCGTGACCCGCTCCGCGGCGGGACTGGAGGTCCGCGGCGCGGCCCGCCCCACGGTGCGGCGGTGCACGGTCGACAATCCGGCCGGGGTCGGCATAGCCGTACTCGACGGTGCCGGCGGGGTGTTCGAGGAGTGCGAGATCGTCGCGGCGGGCCAGGCGGGCATCTCGGTGCACGGCGGCGCGCATCCCCGTCTGGAGCGCTGCCGGATCCACCACGCCTCGGGCTCCGGGCTGGCCGTCACCGGCGAGGGCAGCGGTCTGGAGGCGATCGGCTGCGAGGTGTACGAGATCAAGGGCACCGGCGTGCAGATCGCGTCCCGCGCGGCGGTCCATCTGACCGACTCGTCCGTGCACCGCACCTCGGCGGACGGCATAACCCTGGACACCGACGCCGTCCTCACGCTCTCCGACTGCGACATCCACGACATCCCGGAGAACGCGGTCGACCTGCGCTCCCGTTCGGTCCTGACACTGACCCGTTCCACCGTGCGCCGCTTCGGCCGCAACGGGCTCTCCGTGTGGGATCCGGGCACCCGCGTCGACGCCAACCAGTGCGAGATCCACGACAGTACGGGCGATTACCCGGCGGTCTGGGTCAGTGACGGCGCGACCGTCGTGCTCGACTCCTGCCGGCTGCACGACGTGCCCGACGCGCTCTTCGTGCTCGACCGGGGCTCGCGCGCGGACGTCGTCGACAGCGACATCTCCCAGGTGCGCAACACGGCCGTGTCGGTGAGCGACGGGGCGACCGCCCAGCTCGACGACTGCCGGATCAGGGAGGCCTCCACGGGCGCCTGGTTCCGCGACCACGGCAGCGGCGGCACCCTCGCCTCCTGCACCATCGACGCCGTCCAGACGGGCGTCATCGTCACCAAGGGCGCCGATCCGGTCATCGAGCGCTGCACGGTCACCTCGCCCGCCGAGGCCGGCTTCTACGTCTCCGCCGAGGGCCGCGGCACCTTCCACAACTGCCGGGTGACGGGCAGCGGCGGTTACGGCTTCCACGTCATGGACGGCTGCCGTACGACGCTCACCCGCTGCCGTACGGAGCGCTGCGCGCGCGGCGGGTACGACTTCGCGGAGGACGGGCCGACCGTCGAGGACTGCACCAGCGACGAGAGCGGGGTGCTGGCCCCGCCGTCGCCGGCCGCGGAACCGACGGCGAAGCTGACGGCCACCCAGTCCCCCGGTCTGCTCGGGGCGGTGCCCGCACAGACCGCCCCCGCCACGCCGCCCGGCGTCACCGCCACCGCCGAGCCCGCGCGCGGCTCCGAGGAGGTGCTCGGGGAACTGGACTCGCTGGTCGGCCTGGACAGCGTCAAGCGCGAGGTGCGGGCTCTCACCGACATGATCGAGGTCGGCCGCCGCCGCAAGGAGGCGGGCCTCAAGGCGGCCTCCGTCCGCCGCCATCTCGTCTTCACCGGCTCCCCCGGCACCGGCAAGACGACCGTGGCCCGGCTGTACGGCGAGATCCTGCACTCCCTCGGGGTGCTGGAGCGCGGCCATCTCGTCGAGGTCTCCCGGGTGGACCTGGTCGGCGAGCACATCGGCTCGACCGCGATCCGTACGCAGGAGGCCTTCGACCGGGCGCGCGGCGGGGTGCTGTTCATCGACGAGGCGTACGCGCTCTCCCCCGAGGACTCGGGCCGTGACTTCGGCAAGGAGGCCATCGACACCCTGGTGAAGCTGATGGAGGACCACCGGGACGCGGTGGTGGTGATCGTCGCCGGGTACACCGCGGAGATGGAGCGGTTCCTCACCGTCAACCCCGGTGTGGCATCGCGTTTCTCCCGGACCATCACCTTCAGCGACTACGCTCCCGAGGAGCTGCTGCGGATCGTCCGGCAGCAGTCCGAGGAGCAGGAGTACCGGCTGGGCGAGGGCACGGCCGAGGCCCTGCTGTCGTACTTCACGGACCTGCCGAAGGGGCCCGCCTTCGGCAACGGCCGTACCGCGCGCCAGACGTTCGAGTCGATGGTGGAGCGGCACGCGGGCCGGGTCGCCCAGCTTCCGGAGACCAGCACGGACGACCTGACCCTGCTCTACGCCGACGACCTCCCGGAACTGCCCGCGCTGCCCGAACTGCCCTGAGCCGCACCGGCGTCGGGCAGCGGCGGGAGCACGGTCGGCCGGCGTCCGTCGGTGCGCTGCGGCGGCAGTTGCGGCGGCAGCCGGTCGAGCAGCTCGGCGCGTTCCTCGGCGAAGACGGGGTCGGCCTGGTAGTCGGAGTGGCCGAGGATCGGCTCGGGCAGCGGGTGGAGCACCGTACGGCCGTAGGCGAGCGGGTCCTTCAGCGGGCCCCGGTCGACGTCGGCCCCGTCGCCGTCGGCGGGCACCCGGACCGGCCCGCCGATCGGGTCGGTGTCGCGCCACAGATTGCGCCAGCAGTGCAACTCCTTGCTCAGGTCGCCGAGTTGCCCCGCGCCGAAGTACGCGGGGAACCAGCGTCCGTAGAGCCGCTCCAGCGGTGAGCCGTACGTCAGCAGCGCGACCCGGTGACGGGTGGCGGACGAGAGCTGCCAGACGGCGGCGGCGGCGAGCACACTGCCCTGGGAATGGCCGGAGAGGACCAGCCGGCCGCCCGAGCGCTCGGTCCAGGTGGCGATGCGCCAGGTGAGGTCGGGGACGGCACGCTCGGCGTAGCAGGGCGGCGCGAACGGGTGGGCGGCGCGCGGCCAGAACGTACCGACGTCCCACAGGATGCCGATGGTGCGGCGGGCGGACGGGTCGCGGTAGGCGCGCCGCCCCCAGGTGACCAGCAGTATGAAGCCGAGGCCCACGAACCAGGAGCCCAGCGCCTGCGCGGTCTGCGCCACGGACTCCAGGAACGGGGAGGTGCCCCGCATCGCCTTGCCCGGCACCTGGCCGCTGAGCCACGATCCGGCGACCGCGGCGGCGCCGAGGAACAGGGCGGCGCCGGAGACCAGCCCGACGATCCGGGGCGCGGAGTCGGTGAGCGCGGCGCGGGCGCGGGCGCCCGCGATCTGCCGGGTGCGCGGGGAGTCGGCGGCGATGTCGCCGTACTCCTTCTCGACGGCGGGTGCCAGGGCACGGGTGGCGCGTACGGTACGGACGCACAGGACGGCGAGGGGGATCAGCAGCAGCACGAGCAGTACCGGGATGACCGACGCCTGCCAGCTCAGCAGCGCCGGGGGGCCGATGATCGCGCCGCCGCCCATGCCGGGGGTGGCGTCGCCGTCCAGCCAGTCGGCGACGCGCTGGGCGACCCCGCCGGTCATCACCCCGGCCAGGGCGCAGGCGAGCATCGCGACGGCGGGCCCGGCGAGTCCGCGCAGCGCGGTGCGCGGCTGGGCGGCGCGGCGGTGGAGCACGTGCGCGGTGACGGCGAGGGCGATGATCAGGGCGACCTGGGCGAGCGAGAGGACCCGGAAGGAGAGATTGCCGGGCAGCCCGCCGGAGGAGGCCCAGCCGGGTCTGGACCACCCGGCGTACACCACGGCCAGCGCGAGCACCGCGACGGAGCCGGCGGGCAGTCTGCTGATCACCATCCGGTCGAGGGAGCCGTCGCGGCGGCGTTCGCTGCGGCCCCTGCTGCACACGACGTACAGCACCGCGCCGAGGCCGGCGACGAGCGCCGCCTGGAGCAGCAGGCCGAGGAGTTCGAGCGGCCCGTCGCCGGCCCGCCGGTCGTGGTCGGCGCCCGCCGCGACGAGGGCGGCGGCGATGGTGAGGAAACCGGCGGCGGTGTGCGCGGCGCGCAGCCGGGCGACGAGGCGGCGGCCGTACCAGAAGCCGGGCCGGCCGAGTGCGGGGCGCACCCGGGCCTGCCCCTCGTCGCCGTCGTCACCGTCGTCGCCGGGGGCGCCGGGGGCGGTCGCGGGATCCGGAACGGCTGCCCCCGAAGGGGACGGCCCCGCGGGGCGGTCGCCGGTGAGGGGCGGGCGCTGTGCCTCGTACGCGCTCCATGTCCGGTTGGAGAGGAACCACAACAGCGTGACCAGCGCCACCGGCACCACGGCGGCCAGGGCGAGGCGGCGGCCCGGCTGGGACCACCAGCCGTGGGACTCCGGCGAGAGGAAGCCGATCCAGGAGCGCTGTTCGACACACTGCGCCGAGCCGGCACACTGCCACGCCGTCAGGTCGAGCGCGACCTCGCAGGCGGCGGCGGTGAGCAGCACGGTGAGGGTGAGGGCGACCAGCCGTACCAACAGGCCGTACAGCCGCTGGGACCTGCCGAGTCCTTTGGTGGCCGGGCGCATCCAGTGGGCGAGGTTGACCACCATGAAGGGCAGGAGCAGCAGCCACAGGGCGCGGGAGCCGTTGCCCGAGGTGAGGTTGGACCAGCAGTACGCCTCGGGGATCGGCCGGTCCCGGTAGCGCTCCGGGTGCTGCTCGGCGTCGGCGTCGTCGGCTCTCCGGTAGACCGCGGCCGTCTTGTCTCCGGTGACTCTGACCGTGCGCGGGTCGTCGAGCATCTCCTGCGGGGTGGCCCCGCCGACGCCGTGGACCAGCAGTTCGAGTGCGGCTCCGCCAGGGTGCGGATCCGCTGTTGGTGAGGACACTTCGTAGCTCGCTCTCTCGTGGCGGACCGGGAACGGTGGGGGAGGAACGATGAGGAGAAGTGAGAAGGGACGGGCGGGGGCGGGACGGCGGGGAGGGAACTGTGTGGGTACCAGAGTCCCGGATGGTGGTGGTTCGGCGCCGGTCCGTCACCGAATCTCCTCGTCACTCTCCTCCAGCGGGCACCGGGGCGGCTGTCCGACCCCCGTGGCAGGATGGGGCGCACAGCGGACAGGGCGGGGGCGTGCGATGCCGGTGCACGGCCGCGTTCCACGACGAGACGGAAGGCCGGCGCGGTGGTGAGCGACAACCAGAACCTGCTGGCGGAGCAGCGCCGCGCGCTGATCCTGGACGAGGTGCGCCGGCGGGGCGGGGTCAGGGTCAACGAGCTGACGCGCAGGCTCAATGTCTCCGACATGACGGTGCGCCGGGATCTCGACGCGCTGTCCCGGCAGGGCGTCGTGGCGAAGGTGCACGGCGGCGCGGTGCCGGTGGCCGAGGCGAGCACGCACGAGCCGGGGTTCGAGGCGAAGTCGGCGCTGGAGCTGACGGCCAAGCAGGACATCGCGCGGGCGGCGGCGGCGATGGTGGTGCCCGGCAGCGCCATCGCGCTCTCGGGCGGGACGACGACGTACGCGCTGGCGCACCTGCTGCTGGACGTGCCGGATCTGACGGTGGTGACGAACTCGATGCGGGTCGCCGATGTGTTCCACGCCGCCCGGCAGACGGAGCCGGGTGGCGCCGGCCGTCCCGGGGCGGCGATGGTGGTGCTCACGGGCGGTGTGCGGACGCCGTCGGACTCGCTGGTGGGCCCCGTCGCCGACCAGGCGATCCGCTCGCTCCACTTCGATGTGCTCTTCCTCGGGGTGCACGGCATCTCGGTGGAGGCCGGGCTCTCCACCCCCAACCTGGGCGAGGCGGAGACGAACCGGCGGCTGATGAGGTCGGCACGCCGGGTGGTGGTCGTCGCCGACCACACCAAGTGGGGCACGGTGGGCCTGAGTTCCTTCGCGACGCTGGACGAGGTCGACACACTGGTGACCGACGCGGGACTGTCGGCGCAGGCCCGCGCGGAGATCGAGGAGCGGCTGCCGGGGCTGGTGGTGGCGGGCGACCGGGACGAAGCCGCGGAGGGTCCGGGCGACGACTGACACCGCCCCGGCCTACGATCACCGGATGAGCGTCTTCCGTATCGACCGGACCACCCCGCTCTCCGCCGAGGACGCCTGGGGCCGGCTCACCGACTGGCCCGCGCACGCCGCTCAGGTGCCCCTGACCCGGATCACCGTTCTGACGCCGGGCCCGACCCGTACCGGAACGGTCTTCGTCGCCCGCACCGGGCTCGGCCGCGCCGCGTTCGACGACCCCATGGAGGTCGTCCGCTGGCAGCCGCCCGCGCCGGGCAGCCCCGGCCACTGCCGGCTGGAGAAGCGCGGGACCGCGGTCACGGGCTGGGCCGAGATCCATGTGCGCCCGGAGGCCGGGGCCGGGGAAGCCGCGTACGGGGGTCCCACCCGGGTGCGCTGGGAGGAGGAGCTGCGTGTCGGCCCGCTCCCCCGCCTCCTCGCCCCGCTCACCGCGCGCGCCGGCCGCCTGGTGTTCGGCCGGGCCGTCGACCGGCTGCTGCGCGGGCAGGGGTGACGCCCTCGCGAACGCCGGTCAGTCCGGCCAGACGCCGGACTCCAGGAAGCGGTCGAGGGTCCGCGCGTACGGGGCGATGTCCAGGCCCTGTCCGGCGAGCCAGGCGTCGGAGTAGTACTTGTCGAGATAGCGGTCGCCCGGGTCGCAGAGCAGGGTCACCACACTGCCGGTGCTCCCCCGCTCGACCATCTCCGCCACGATCCGCAGCGCGCTCCACAGTCCGGTGCCGGTGGAGCCGCCCGCCTTGCGTCCGATGGCCCCCTCCAGCGCCCGTACCGCGGCGACGCTCGCGGCGTCCGGGACCTTCATCATCCGGTCGATCGCGCCGGGCACGAAGCTCGGCTCCATCCGGGGGCGGCCGATCCCCTCGATCCGGGAGCCCCGGGCGCTGCGTGCCCGGTCGTCGTGGCGCGTCCAGCCGTCGAAGAAACAGGAGTTCTCGGGGTCGGGCACACAGATCCGGGTGTCGTACTGCATGTAGTGGACATAGCGCGCGATGGTCGCGGAGGTGCCTCCGGTACCCGCCGTGGCGACGATCCACGTGGGCTCCGGGTAGCGCTCCAGCCTGAGCTGCTGATAGATCGACTCGGCGATGTTGTTGTTGCCGCGCCAGTCGGTGGCGCGCTCCGCGTAGGTGAACTGGTCCATGTAATGGCCGCCGGTCCGCTCGGCGAGCCCCGCGGACTCCTCGTAGATCGTGCCCGCGTCGTCCACGAAGTGGCAGCGTCCGCCGTGGAATTCGATGAGCCGGCACTTCTCCGCGCTGGTGGTGCGCGGCATGACCGCGATGAACGGCACGCCGATCAGCTTGGCGAAGTACGCCTCCGAGACGGCCGTCGAACCGCTGGACGCCTCGATGACCGGCTTGCCGGGTCTGATCCAGCCGTTGCACAGGCCGTACAGGAACAGCGAGCGGGCGAGCCGGTGTTTGA
This sequence comes from Streptomyces sp. NPDC056987, assembly GCF_042673865.1. Classification (NCBI taxonomy): domain Bacteria; kingdom Bacillati; phylum Actinomycetota; class Actinomycetes; order Kitasatosporales; family Streptomycetaceae; genus Streptomyces; species Streptomyces sp. NPDC056987. The sequence goes on along the minus strand of NZ_JBHURV010000006.1, from coordinate 31,183 downwards.
GGCTTCCGGTCGGGTGCGTCGACTCGTCCTTGAGATAGAGGTCGATGCCCCACTGCTCGGGCAGCGGGAAACGCAGCAGGTGCGTGTCCGCGGAGCGGTTGGCGTCGGCCTGCACCTTGCGCACGGCGTCCTTGAGCCAGGCCCGGTACCCGGCGTCGCTGCGGTCCACGTCGACCGTCGGCATGGCCCGTCCGCCGCCCGGTTCGGGGACGGGCTCCGGGACGGCTCCGTCCGCCGGCGCCGTCGTCCCTGTCGGCCGTCCGCTCGTCTCTCGCCCAGTCATACGTCCCGTTCCTCTCCGTCTCCGCTGTCTCCGTTGCGTCCGCAGCGGTCCCCAGCGGCACCGTACCTCTACCACCTGCACAAACGCTTGCTTTGGTGACCTATAGGAATCGCTGGTGACGTGTGCGCCCCACGCGCTCTGGTGCCGGGCGGCATACTTGTGCAAACTGCCTTGAGGGGACGTACGGGGAACGGGTACGGAGGGGGCTGGAACGCCATGGCGGAACCGGAGTTCGACGCGCGCGGTGTGCGGATCGAGCGGTGGCCACGCTCGCTCACCAGGGCCGGCCAGGTGCTGGTCCAGGACGGCAGGCTGGCGCTGCTGACCAGTTACGGCCGGGTGATCGACAGCGCGCCGCTGCGCGCGGTCCGGGCGGCGCGGCCGTGGTTCGCCGGAAGCGGCAGCATGGTCGCGACCGTGAACGGGACCCGCTACCGGCTGACCATGGGCCAGCGGGGGCGCAGGCCGGACGCGACGGCCCTGGCCGGGCGGCTCATGGAGGCGGTCAGCAGGGCGAGCCACCCGGGGCCCTGAAGCGGTCCGGCGCAGGGGGACGCGTAGGTCTGCCGCGAGTTGCGAAGCCGGGGCCGCTGGTTCACTCTGATCTCACATCACTCAGAGTTTCCCGGCGGTGACGCTGCGATCCAGCCCCGCCGGACGGGAACGGCGGCGAGCCGGTCGCCGATTCCGGCCCCCTTCGTGTTCTTCCGGACCTCATTCGGGGAGTCGCGGCCGTGATCAGTCAGCCCAGCAGGCACTGCACGGTGGAGCTCCAGGCCCTGCCGTCGCGGATCGGTCAGATACGCAGAATAATCTCCGCGCAATTGCGCTACTGGCACCTCGACCTTCTCATCGACCCAGCGGCTCTCGGGGTGACCGAGCTGCTGACCAACGTCCACCGGCACGCACACCCGGACAAGAGATGCACCGTCGATGTCGAGCTGCTGCTCGAACGGCTCATGGTCTCGGTCAGCGACCACGATCCGCGCCTGCCGACGGTGCACCACGCCACGCTGTCGGACACCGGCGGCCGCGGCCTCGCGCTGATCGCGGCGGTGAGCGAGAGCTGGGGCATCCATTCCCGGGGCGACACCGGGAAGAGCATATGGTTCACGCTCCCCGCACCGCCGGTCGCCCTGGCGCTGCCGCTGCGACCTGTGTACGGCGCGATCACCGACGGCCCTTTCCCCGCAACGGGGTTCGGCGCCGCGGCGGGGACGCACGGACCGAACCGGGCCCGGTCGGCCATGTTCGGCTGACCCCGGGCGGCGCGGGACGTCAGCGTCCGAGCGCGCCGAGCGGGTCGTCGAGCACCGGCTGCCACGCCAACTCTGCGGCTCCCACGAGGCTGTTGTGGTCCAGGGTGCACGGCAGGATGGGTACGCCGCCGCTGCGGCCCCACAGACTGCGGTCGGCGACGACCGCGCGCAGCCGGTCCGGGTCGGCGTCGAGCAGTTCGCGGTGGAGCCCGCCGAGGATGATCCGGTCCGGGTTGAGGATGTTGACCAGTCCGGCGAGCCCCAGGCCGAGCCGGTCGATCAGCTCCGCGGCGGCGCCCCGTACGGCCGGGTCGGTGTACTCCGTACGGAGCAGATCGCGCGACTGCTGGAGCAGCGAGCTCTCGGGGCCCGGGGTGCGGCCCGCCGCGGTGAGGAAGGCGAGCGGGTCGGCCTCGACGTCGAGACAGCCCTTGCTGCCGCAGTAGCAGGAACGCCCCTCGGGGTTGACCGTCAGATGGCCGACCTCCAGGGCGAGGCCCGAACTGCCGGTGTGCAGACGTCCGTCGAGGACGAGCGCGCCCCCGACACCCCGGTGGCCGGTGGCGACGCAGAGGAGGTGCTGGGCGCCGCGCCCCGCGCCGTGCCGGTGCTCGGCGAGCGCGGCCAGATTGACGTCGTTGCCGGTGAAGGCGGGGCCCTCGATGCCCGCGGCACGGACCCGCTCGGCGAAGATCTCCCGTACCCGCGAGCCCACCGGCCAGGCGATGTGCAGCGGGTTGAGCGCGGTGCCCTCCGGTTCGGCGACCGCGGAGGGCACGGCGAGGCCCGCGCCCACGCACCGCCGCCCCGCGGCGCGCAGCAGTCCGGCGCCCGTCTCGACGACCGCGCCGAGGACCTGCGCGGGGTCGGCCGAGGCCGTACCGCGGCCGGGAGCGGTCGCGACGATCCGGCCGCCGAGCCCGACCAGCGCGGCCCGGAAGCCGTCGGCGTGGACCTGGGCGGCGAGCACGACGGGGCCCGCCTCGTCGACCGAGAGCCGGTGCGAGGGCCGGCCCTGGGAACCTGCGGCGGCGCCGGGCCGGGAGTCCACCCGGATCAGGCCGAGCGCCTCCAGCTCGGCGGCGACCGCGCCGGCCGTGGCGCGGGTGACGCCCAGCTCCGCCGTGAGGACGGCGCGGGTGGGCGCGCGGCCCGTGTGAACCAGTTCCAGTGCCGGGCCGAGCGCGCCGCGGCCCCTCTCCAACCGTGTCCTGGCCGGGGTCCCCTTGCCGTTCATGGAGGCGAGTCTCCCATGATCCGAAGGGGTGGCGGACTTCCGGCCGGAAAGGGCGGCGGGGCCCTCGGCCGGCGCCGCCGCTGACACGCCTCGGGCGGATCCTTCCGTCCGGGCCGCGTGGTGGACGTACACACGGCTCCGGTGGCATCAGGACCGAATGAGCTCAGTGGCCCGTTCTGCGACAGCCAGGACAGCAGCGTTGGTATTCGCTGCGGGGAGTGACGGCATTATTGATGCGTCCACCACCCTGATTCCCTGGACACCGTGCACCTTCAGGTCCGAGTCGACCACGGCCTGCGATCCCGTTCCCATCGCACACGTGCCGGCCAAGTGGAAATAACTCCCCGTTGCGAGCTTGACGTAATCCTGCATGTCACTCACGGTTTCCAGCGGGTGGCCGAAGGCTTCCTCGCCCTGGCGCAATGAGGCCAGGGAATCGGCGCGGCCGATGGCCAGAGCGGCGCGGAGGCCGGCGACCATGCCGTCCAGATCACGGGATGCGGTGTAGAGCCCCAGGTCGATCAGCGGAGCCGTGGCCGGGTCCCGGTCCGCCAGGCGCACCGAACCACGGCTCTCGGGCCGCATGAACGAGAAGGCGATGGAGAAGCCGTGCGTATCGGAGGAGGTCCACGCGTCACTGCCCCAGGGTTCGAATTTCGCGGCGGCGTCCCGGACCGGCAGAAGCAGCGGCACAACGACGAGTTGGAGATCAGGCTCGGCCGTCGCCGAACTGCGGGTGAGAATGTAGGGCGTGTACGGACTGGTGGCCGGGACAGGGGCCGACGTGGCGAATCCGACATGCGCATAGGTGTGGTCCTGGAGATTGCCTCCGACGCCCGGCAGATCGTGAACGACCTCGACCCCCGCTTCGCGGAGATGGGCAGCCGGACCGATCCCCGACAGCTGCAGGATGTGAGGTGACCCGACCGCCCCGGCGCACAGAACGACTTCGCGGTCAGCTCCCGCCCGGACGCTCCGGCCGTCGGCAACGTACTCGACACCGACGCAACGGCGGTCTTCCATCAGCAGCCGATGGACCGTGGCGTCCGTTGTCACGGTCAGGTTGGGCCGGTGCTGGACAGGCCGCAGATACGCGTCCGCCGCACTCTGGCGTTTCCCTTGCACCAGGTTGATCTCTGTCGGTGCCACTCCCTCCGATTCGGCACCGTTCCCGTCGACGAGGCTCTTGTGCCCGGCTTCTTCTGCCGCGGTCAGGACCGCGCCGTAAAAGGCGTCGCGAGAAAGCGGGGTCGGAGGTTCGATCACCATGGGGCCATCGGTTCCGCGCCAGCGGGTATCCATTCCCGTGGTCCGTTCGCTCCGGCGGAAGGAGGCCAGCAGAGCCTCGAAATCCCACCCTTGAACCCCGAATTCTGCCCAGGCATCATAACTTGAGCGGTGACCACGCACATGATATAAGCCATTGATGGAACTGGAACCGCCCAGTATCCGTCCGCGTGGAATGGGCACCGTCACATCGTCCAGATTCTCCTGCGGCACGCTGGTAAAGGCCCAGTCGAACCGGCTGCCCCACAGATCGACAACGCCCTTTTCGTCGCCCGGCCGGTCACTCGACCCTGCTTCCAAGAGCAGGACGCTCACCGTGGGATCTTCGCTCAGCCTGGCCGCCATGACGGACCCGGCCGTGCCCGCTCCGACCACTATGTAGCTGTATTTCTCCACAGCAACCTCCCTGCTCAGTGACACCAGGCGGCCCTCTGCCCGTCACCCGACGCGCGCTGCGTGGACTATAACTCGCCCCTCCCGCACCACAGCTGGACTTCCCTGGCCTCCCGCAGCCCATGGCGCCTTGTAGGGACGGCCCCTGGCCCCTATCCTCACTTTGTGCCGCTTCTGAACAAAATAAGGGTGGTCCTCTCCGGCGGTGACACGGGTCCGCCCCGCACCCGCTCCCCGCTGACCCGCCTCCGCACCGTCCTGACCGTGATCTTCGCCCTCGACGGCTTCCTGTTCGCCGGGTGGGTGGTCCGTATCCCGGAAATCAAGCAGCAGACCGGGGCGTCGGCGAGCGATCTCGGCCTCGCCCTGCTCGGTGTCTCCGCGGGCGCGGTGGCGACCATGGCGTTCACCGGCGGACTCTGCCGCCGGTTCGGCAGCCACCCGGTGACGGTGGTCTGCGCGGTGCTGCTCTCGCTGAGCGTCCTGCTGCCGCCGCAGACCCACTCGGCGCTCACCCTCGGCCTGGTGCTGCTGCCGTTCGGCGCGGCCTACGGCAGTCTGAACGTGGCGATGAACAGCGCCGCGGTCAATCTCGTCGCCGCCCTGCGGCGCCCGGTGATCTCCAGTTTCCACGCCGCGTTCAGCCTGGGCGGCATGGTCGGGGCGGGGCTCGGCGGACTGCTCGCGGGCGGCCTGTCACCCGCCGTCCATCTGGCTCTGCTGTCGGCCGTCGGCCTGCTGGTCACCGCCACCGCCGGCCGGACCCTGCTGCGGATCCCCGCGCCGGTGGCGGAGCGCCCGGGGACCACGAACCGTACGGATGAGGACCGTACGGACGCGGACCGTACAGGTGCGGACGGTACGAGTTCGGACGGTACGAGTGCGGACGGTACGAGTGCGGACGGTACGAGTTCGGACGGTACGAGTTCGGACGGTACGGGTGCGGGCGGTTCGGGTACGGACGGTTCGGGTACGGACGGTTCGGGTACGGAGAAGCGTGGCCGGGGCGGCGGCGGGCCGGACCGGCGGGTCCGCGGGCTCGTCGTCCTTTTCGGGCTGATCGCGCTGTGCACGGCGTACGGCGAGGGGGCGATGGCCGACTGGAGCGCGCTCCACCTCAGCCAGGACCTCGACGCCACCCCCGGGGTGGCCGCGGCCGGTTACTCGCTCTTCGCCCTGGCCATGACGGCGGGCCGGCTCTCGGGCACGGCTCTGCTGGAACGGCTCGGCCAGACCCGCTCCCTGGTGCTGGGCGGGGTGACGGCCGCCCTCGGCATGCTGCTCGGCGCCCTCGCGCCCACCGCCTGGCTCGCCCTGGCGGGGTTCGCCGTGGCCGGACTCGGCCTCGCCAACATCTTCCCCGTGGCCATCGGCCGGGCCGGCGCACTGGCGGGGCCCTCCGGGGTCGCCGCCGCGTCCACGCTCGGGTACGGCGGGATGCTGCTCGGCCCGCCCGCGATCGGCTTCCTCGCCGACTGGTTCTCGCTGCCGCTCGCCCTGACCACGGTGGCGCTGCTCGCCGGCGCGGCGGCCCTCCTCGCCCACGCGGCCCGCGGCGCCTCGGCGAACGGCCCGGCGGGGCGCACCCACGAAGGATGAGTAGGAGTACTCAGGCACAGCCGTTCGAGTTCCCGCACCCTGGAAACAGACCCCAGGGCACCCCACTTCGCGGGAGGAGCCATGAACTCCAGGGAGAACACGATGGTTTCGGAACGGCTGACCGGACTCGCGCGGCTCGTCTACGGCAACCGCGCCTCGCAGGTCTACCTCGCCCTCGTCGCCGCGGCGGCCGTGTTCGTCACGGTCGACACGCTCTTCGTGCACCACGACGACGCGTCGTTCGCCGGGACGTGGCTGTTCTTCCTCGCGGCTCCGGCCGTCTTCGTCTTCCTCATCGGCGGCGGGATGATCGGGGAGGGCCTCGTCGCCTCCTCCGGCTTCCTCTACCCGGCGCTGGTCCTCTCCGTACTGATCCAGTCGATCGCCATCGGCGCCTTCGTACGGCTGCTGCTCCGCCCGTCCTCCACCGGCACCGCCCACGCCCGCGAGGCGTGACGCCCCGGGACGCCCGACGCCCGCGGAACACTCCCGCACGCGCCCTGGCACAATGCCCCGCGTGAAGACTTCGGAGCACATTCGGGGGCTGGCCCATGAGGGACATGCCCTCGCCGCCGCGGCCGTCGGGGCGGGCCCCGGCGCGGAGGTGCCTGTCTGCCCCGGCTGGCGGGTCCGCGACGTTCTGCGGCACACGGGCAGTGTGCACCGCTGGGCGACGGCCTACGTCACGGAGGGCGGCGCCGCCCGGGTCCCCCTCCCCACTCCGCCGGAACTCGACGGGGACGCGCTCGTCGACTGGTTCCGGGAGGGCCACGACCGGCTGGTCGGCGCTCTCGACACGGCACCCGCCGATCTGGACTGCTGGTCCTTCCTGCCCGCGCCGAGCCCGCTCGCGTTCTGGGCGCGGCGCCAGGCGCACGAGACGGCGATCCACCGCGTGGACGCCGAGTCCGCGCTCGGCAACGGGTTCTCCCCGGTGGACGCCGCCTTCGCGGCGGACGGCATCGACGAGTTGCTCCGGCACTTCCACGCCCGCGACCGCAGCCGGGTACGGTCGGACGTGCCGCGGGTGCTGCGCGTGCGGACCACCGACACCGGAGACGTCTGGACGGTACGGATCACCTCCAATCCGGTGCGTACCGACCATACGAAGGCCCCCGGCCCGGGCGCGGACGACGACGGGAGCGACGGCAGCAGCAACGACATGGGCACGGGCGAACAGGCCACTGCGGAATGCGAGTTGAGCGGCCCCGCCGAGAAGCTCTACCTGACCGTGTGGAACCGGCTCCCCCTGGACGCCGTGACCGTCACCGGCGACGCGGCCCTGGCCCGGATGTGGCGCGAGACCTCTGCCGTCTGACAGCGCCACCGGTGCGGCGGGGGCGCTCCTTGCCCCGGGGTCCCGCCTCGGTCAGACTCGGGTCATGGGGACAAGGAGCGGGGACCGACGGGACGCCGTCACCGTCGAGATCGCCTTCGCGGTGGTGACGGGGGCCTTCGCGGCGGCGCTGGTGTTCGGGGTGGCCGCCGCCGCGGTGCGGGGTCTGGAACTGCCGGGGGTCGCGCTGCGGATCGGTGGCGGCGCCGCGGGCCTCGCCTTCGTGGCGCGTGTCGTCCAGGTCCTGTGGCACTTCTCCCCCGGTGTCCCGGGGGAGGCCGTCCCTCAGCCGAGCCAGCCCGGCCGTACCAGCCCCGACTCGTAGGCGAGCACGACCAGTTGGGCCCGGTCGCGGGCGCCGAGTTTCACCATCGTCCGGCTCACATGTGTCTTGGCCGTGAGGGGGCTGACCACCAGCCGCCGGGCGATCTCCTCGTTGGAGAGGCCGATCCCGACGAGGGCCATCACCTCCCTTTCCCGGTCGGTGAGTTCACCCAGTCGGGCCGCCTCCGTGGGCGCCTTGGAGCGGGAGGCGAACTCGGCGATCAGCCGGCGGGTCACCCCCGGGGAGAGCAGCGCGTCACCGCCGACCACGGCCTTGACCGCGCGCACCAGTTCCTCCGGTTCGGTGTCCTTGACCAGAAAGCCCGAGGCTCCCGAGCGGATCGCCTCGAAGACGTACTCGTCGAGTTCGAAGGTGGTGAGCATGACCACCTTCACCTGGTCGCACCGGGGGTCCTCGGTGATCCGACGGGTCGCGGCGAGGCCGTCGAGCCGGGGCATCCGGATGTCCATCAGCACGACGTCGGGGGCGAGTTCGCGCACCCGGCTCAGTGCCTCCTCGCCGTCCGCGGCCTCGCCCGCCACCTCGATGTCCGGCTGGGCGTCGAGCAGCGCGCGGAAGCCCGCCCGTACCAGCGACTGGTCGTCGGCGAGCAGAACCCGGATCATGATGTCTCCTCGGTCGTCAGGGGAGCCGTCGGGGGAGCCGTCAGGGGAAGTGTGGCCCGCACCCGGAATCCGCCGTCCCGGCGCGGCCCGGCCTCGACGGTGCCGCCGAGCGCGGCGGCCCGCTCCCCCATCCCGACCAGCCCGTTGCCGCTGCCGCCCGCGTCCCCGCCGGTCGCCGGGCCCGGGTCGTCGATCCGCAGGTCGAGCAGGCCGGCCCCGTAACCGAGCCGTACCGTCGCCGTGCGCGCCCCGGAGTGGCGCACCACGTTGGTCAGGGCCTCCTGGACGATCCGGAACGCGGCCAGATCGGCGCCGGGCGGCAGCGCGACCGGGGTGCCCTCCCGCCGCACCTCGACGGTGAGCCCGGCGGAGGCGGCCTGTTCGGCCAGTTCGGGCAGCCGGTCCAGGCCGGGCGCGGGCGTACGGGGCGCGTCGCCGGGCGTTCTGAGGGTGTCGAGCACCTGCCGCACCTCGCCGAGCGCCTCCTTGCTGGCCGCCTTGACGGTGGTGAGCGCCGACCGCGCCTGTTCCGGGTCGGTGTCGAGCAGCGCCAGGCCCATGCCCGCCTGGACGTGGATGACGGAGAGGGAGTGGGCGAGTACGTCGTGCAGCTCGCGGGCGATCCGCAGCCGCTCCTCGTTCTTTCTGCGCTGCTCGGCGGCGGCGCGCTCGGCGCCCTGTCTCGCCCACTGTTCCCGGCGTACGCGGGCGAGTTCGGCGGCGGCGCAGAGGGCGACCACGAAGGCGGCGATGACCAGCTCCTGGCCCCAGGGCGCCGCGCGGTCGCCGGGCGGCGGCAGCAGCCGGTAGAGCCAGTGCGCGATCAGCACGTGGCCCACCCAGAGCGAGCCGAGCGCCCACCAGGCCGCCCGCCGGTGTCCCGCCGCGATCGCGGCGAAACCGGCGACCGCGACGACGAGGAAGACCGGCCCGTACGGATAGCCCCCGGCGAAGTAGGCCAGCACGGTCGCCGAGACACCGAAGACGCAGAGGACGGGGTGGCGGGTGCGCAGCAGCAGCAGAGCGGCACTCACGAGCAGCAGGGCCCGCCCGAGGGCGTCGAGCGCGGTCCGGTCGGGCTGCTGGCGCGCCGCGTACGCGGTGCCCACGAGGACGAACACGGCGAGCAGCACGGTCGAGACCCACGGCAGCCGCCCGCTCGCCGGCCCGCCGCCGGGGAAGCGGGGCAGCCGGTGCGGCGGCCCGCCCCACCCGCGCGGGCGCCCGTCCGCCCAGGGGGGACCGGACCGCCCCCGGAGGTGTCCGCCCCAGGGCCGGCCGGGGCGCGTGTGCTGCTCTTCCATACCGGTCACGCTAGACCGGCGGGCGCGCCCCGGGCGTCAGCCGGGCGTCGCGGTCACCCGTACTCCCCGGGGAGTACGCGGCGGCCCAGGGCCTCTCGTTCGGATCCCGTTCGGATCCCGCCGGGCTCGCGTGCCCGCGGTGACATCAGCCGCTGCCGCGGCGGGCCGCGCCTCGCGGCATGGTCGTCACCCGACGACGCGAGACCTGACGACGCGAGCGTCCGCGCACCGTCGCCGGCACACCTGCGCCCATGTACCGGCGCCCGTGCACCGGACGTCCGTGTACCGACGCCCGCACACCGGCGTCCGCGTACCGACGACCGCGTCCTGGGCAGCACCCCGCGGGCCGGACATCGGGCGGGGCCGTTCCCCCGCCCCGCCCGGCCCGCGCCCGCCGGTCATGCGCGGGCGCCCGTCACTCCCGCGCGCCGGCCTCCGGCACACCCGTCGGGTCGCTCTGGGCCGGAGCGCCCTCCTCCCCCGCGGCCGTCACCGGGCGGCCGTCCGCCGACCGGCGGTCCAGCACGTCCAGCGCGCGCCGGGCCAGCGGCCGCGTCCGTACGAGACCCGCCAGGGTCGTCGAACCGCGGGTGATGTCCGCGAACGCGTTCCACGCCGGGCGCAGGCCCGTGATCGCCGCGTGCAGCACCCCCGGCCGGCGCTCGAAGATCGCGAGCATCCGCCGCCCGACCCCCATCTCCACGCCGAGGCCCGCCTTGATGGCGAAGGCGTAGTTCAGCGCCTGGCGGCGGGCGTCCACGGCGTCGTGCGCCTCGGAGATCCGTACCGCCCACTCCCCCGCCAGCCGTCCGGAGCGCAGGGCGAAGGAGATGCCCTCCCTCGTCCACGGCTCCAGCAGCCCCGCCGCGTCGCCGCAGACCAGTACCCGGCCCCGGGAGAGCGGGGAGTCCTCGCTGCGGCAGCGGGTGAGATGGCCGGAGGAGACCGACGGCTCGAACCCGGCGAGCCCGAGCCGGGCGATGAAGTCCTCCAGATAGCGCTTGGTCGCCGAGCCCTCGCCGCGCGCCGAGATCACGCCGACGGTGAGGGTGTCGCCCTTGGGGAAGACCCAACCGTAACTTCCGGGCAGCGGGCCCCAGTCGATGAGCACCCGCCCCGCCCAGTCCTCCGCGACCGTCGGCGGCACCGGGATCTCCGCCTCCAGGCCCAGGTCCACCTGGTCCATCCTCACGCCGACGTGGGCGCCTATCCGGCTGGCACTGCCGTCGGCACCGACCACGGACCGCGCCAGCACCGTCTCGCCGTCCCCGAGGACGACCGCGACCGTACGGCGGTCGGGCACGGCCGGGCCGTGCTGCTCGACACGGGAGACCGCCGTCCCCGTACGGAGGACCGCCCCCGCCTTCTGCGCGTGCTCGACCAGACTCGCGTCGAACTCCGGGCGGTTGATCAGCCCGAAAAGCATGCGCTTGGAGCGCCGGGTGCGGGTCAGCTTCCCGTTCAGGGAGAACGTCACCGCGTGCACGCGGTCCTTGAACGGCAACTCGAAGCCCGGCGGCAGCGCGTCGCGCGAGGGCCCGATGATCCCGCCCCCGCAGGTCTTGTAGCGCGGCAACTCGGCCTTCTCCAGCAGCAGCACCCGGCGGCCCGCGACCGCCGCCGCGTACGCCGCGGAGGCTCCCGCAGGTCCTGCGCCGACCACGACGACATCCCACACCGGCTCGTCGTGCACACTTCCGGCGTCTGCGTTCTCGCTGCTCACGATGTGCTTCTGCTCCTGATCCGACCGGTGGCCCCTGCTGTCGAACGGCATCCTACGGCGCTGCGCGCCCGAGCCGTTGTGGGAGTATCGACAAGGCCCCGCCGAGGGCGCCGGACCATCGACACACCATCGCCATCGCCCCGGCGCAACACCCGCCGTACACCCGACTGTGACAACGATGTACCCACCAGGAGCGTGCCCATGACCGCGAATCCGTTTTCCGGGACCGTGGCGTCCCTCATGCCCCGCGCCCGTACGGAGCTCGCGGAGCTGGTGGCCTTCCGTTCGGTGGCGGACCCCGCGGTCGCTCCGAGGAGCGAGTGCGAGGGCGCCGCGCGGTGGGTGGCCGACGCGCTGCGCGCCGAGGGGTTCCAGGATGTCGCGGTCCTCGACACCCCCGACGGGACCCAGTCCGTGTACGGTCTGCTGCCCGGCCCCGAGGACGCCCCGACGGTGCTGCTCTACGCGCACTACGACGTCCAGCCGATCGGCGACGAGGACGCCTGGCTGACCCCGCCGTTCGAGCTGACCGAGCGGGACGGACGCTGGTACGGGCGCGGCGCGGCCGACTGCAAGGGCGGCGTCCTGATGCATCTGCTCGCCCTGCGCGCGCTGCGGGCGAACGGCGGTGTGCCGGTGAACGTCAAGGTGATCGTGGAGGGTTCGGAGGAGCAGGGCACCGGCGGTCTGGAGCGGTACGCGGAGGAGCACCCCGAACTGCTGGCCGCCGACGCCGTCGTCATCGGCGACGCCGGGAACTTCCGGGTCGGCCTGCCCACGGTCACGGCCACGCTGCGCGGCATGACCATGCTGCGGGTGCGGGTCGACACGCTCGAAGGCAATCTGCACTCGGGGCAGTTCGGTGGTGCGGCGCCCGACGCGCTCGCCGCCCTCATCAGGGTGCTGGACTCGCTGCGCGCCGAGGACGGCTCCACCACGGTGGACGGGCTGGCCGCCGACGCGGTCTGGGAGGGGCTGGAGTACCCGGAGGCTGACTTCCGTAAGGACGCGAAGGTGCTCGACGGGGTCGGGCTGATCGGGCACGGCTCGGTCGCCGACCGGATCTGGGCGCGCCCCGCCGTGACCGTCCTCGGCATCGACTGCCCGCCCGTCGTCGGCGCCACGCCGTCCGTCCAGGCGAACGCGCGGGCCACGGTCAGCCTGCGCGTACCGCCGGGGCAGGACGCCGCGACGGCCACCGAGCTGCTGACGGCTCACCTGGAGGCCCACACCCCCTGGGGCGCGCGGGTCGCGGTGGAACAGGTGGGCCAGGGGCAGGCGTTCCGCGCGGACACCTCCAGCCCCGCGTACACGGCGATGGCCGACGCCCTGCGGGTCGCGTATCCGGGCCAGGAGATGCAAACGGCGGGCCAGGGCGGGTCCATCCCGCTCTGCAACACCCTGGCCGCGCTCTACCCGGAGGCGGAGATCCTGCTGATCGGGCTGAGCGAGCCGGAGGCGCAGATCCACGCGGTGAACGAGAGTGTCTCCCCGGAGGAGCTGGAGCGTCTCGCCGTGGCCGAGGCGCACTTCCTGGTCAACTACGCCGCTTCCCGGGGCGCCTGAGGCGTCCCCTGGACACACCGGGGGCGGGGAGGCGGCGCGGGTCAGCCGACCGGGGCTCCGTCCTCCAGGTTGAGCACCGCGCCGCGCTCCCGCGCGCGCAGGGCCCAGCGCAGCCGCGCGCGGCGGACCGGCGGCAGCAGCCTGGCCGCCTCCTCCTCGTCGACGAAGCGCCAGCCCCGCAGTTCGGGGCCGGGCAGCAGCAGCCGTCGGGCCTCCTCGGCGGTCAGCCTGCCGCCGTCGAAGAGCAGCCGCAGCCCTCCGTACCCCGGAGGGCGCGGCGGCTCCCAGTCGACCACCAACAGCTTCGGCACCTCGGTGAGTTCGATCCCTATCTCCTCGGCGACCTCCCGTATCCCGGCGCGGGCGGGGGCCTCGCCCTGCTCGACCACGCCGCCGGGGAACTCCCAGCCCGGCTTGTAGGTGGGGTCGACGAGGAGCACCCGGTCCTGCTCGTCGAAGAGGAGCACCCCGGCCGCGACGGTCTCGGCGGCCGGTTCGGGCGTCTGGACGATCTCGCAGACCCCGGCCACGCCGTCCCGTACCGCCTCGGCCAGTGCCTCGGCCGTCTCCCGCGCGGTCAGCACGGTGTTGTCGATGACGTGGGCGTCTCCCGTCAGCCAGTCCAGGGCCGTACGGTAGGGCTCGATGTGCTCGTAACACCAGCGGCGGTTGCGCTCGTTCACCTCGGGATCGTCGGCGACGTCCTCACGAGCGGCGATACGTCCGCGAAGTATCGTTTCATCTGTTGACAACAGCACATGGCGTACGGCGATACGGCGCGCGGCGAGACCGCCGAAGATCTCGTCCCGGTACTCCTGGCGCAGCAGGGTCATGGGGACGACGAGCGCCCCGCCGACCTCGGCCAGCAGCGCCGCCGCCGTGTCGACCACCAGCCGCCGCCAGATCGGCAGGTCCTGGAAGTCGCTCACCTCGGCGAGCTTCTTCTGCGGCAGCAGCCGCGTCAGTTCCCCGGCGATCGGCTCGGGATCGTAGAGCGTGCAGTTCGGGATCAGGTCGATCAGTTCACGCGCGGTGCTGGTCTTGCCCACTCCGAACGCGCCGTTGATCCAGACGATCACGGTTCCCCCTCTTCCGTAGGGCCCAGGTCGCGAGAGCCCCCAGTGGACTGCCCGCAACACCCTGCCACGGAAACCCCGTGCGGGATCAGAGCGCCGCTCCGGCCAACCGGCCGTGACCAACCCGTGCCGGGGCCGTAACACAAACCCGTGGCACGTCGTTGGAATGCTCGATGTCGTCAAGGGGCAAGGGGGGTACGCGATGCGCCGCACGGTGCTGGAGGAGTTTCCCGCGGGCGGGCCGCGCGGAAGCCGGCCCGCGGAGGAGTTCGCGCGGGCGCGGCGGGACGAGGGCACACCCGCCGAGGTCGTGATGGACCTCGACTCGGACGTCTTCCTGGTCGTCGTACCGCACCAGGCGACCGATCCCGACTCCTGCTCCTGAGACCGCCGGATGCTTCTGAGACCGCCGGACCGGGCCCGCGCGAACGAGTTCGCGACGCCTTCCGGGTCCGAAGTCCCACGGCGGGTCCGAAGTTCCCGGCGGGTCCGAAGTCCCACGACGGGCCCGAAGTCCCCGGCGGGTCCGGGGAGTTCGGGACCGCGAACCGTACGAGTGGAGAGCCCGAGATGCCCAGAACACCGGCCGCCCTGGCGTTGTGCCTCGCCCTGGCGGCGGTCGCCGTCCCGCTGAGCGCCGCCCCCGCCGCCGCGGACAGCAGCGCCTGCACCCATCACTTCTCCGGGCCGCAGATCTGCATCCGGCTGGAGGGGCGCGGCGCCAGGAACTCCGTCACGGGGATCTGGACCAACCCCCCGGAGGAGGTCGCCTCCCGCCCGGTGTCGCTGCTGCGGAACGGACAGCACGTCGGCACGGCCACGGCGGTCCGCTCCGGCAAGGCGCTGACGCACACCTGGCCGTCCGGGGACACCGGCAGCGGTACGGAGCTGTGTGTACGGTTCCGGGGCAGCCAGCGGCTGGCCTGCCAGACCACCCGCTGACCGTCGGCCGGTTCCGGGGAGGGGCGGGGCTTCGCAGGGCCCCGCCGCCGGGCCGCACCGCCACCGGGGGCCGTCAGCCGACCATCGGCGCCGCGGTGTCCCGCCGCGTGAGCAGGGCTGCCGCCGCCGCGCCCACCAGCCCGGCGTCCGTGCCGGTCAGCGCCGGGGCCACCGTGAGCCGCCGGACGAACGAGAGCGTCGCGTACTCCCGCAGCGAGCGACGCAGCGGTGCGAACAGGACCTCGCCGGCGCCCGCGACACCACCGCCGATGACCGCGATGCGGATCTCGGTGAGCGTGGCCGTCGCGGCGATCCCGGCGGCCAGCGCACGCGCGGCCCGGTCGAAGGAGGCGATGGCGACCGGGTGCCCGGCCCGCGCGGCGGCGGCCACGGCGGCGGCCGAGGTGTCGCCGTCGGGGCCCGGCAGCCAGCCGCCCTCCAGCGCCCTGCGGGCGATGTTGGGGCCGCTCGCGATCCGCTCGACACAGCCCCGGGCGCCGCACGGACAGAGGTCGCCGTCGAGTTCCACGCTGATGTGCCCGATGTGGCCCGCGTTGCCGGTGGGGCCCGGGTGAAGCTTTCCGCCGAGCACCAGCCCACCGCCGACACCGGTGGAGACCACCATGCACAGCGCGTCGTCGTAACCGCGGGCCGCGCCCTGCCAGTGTTCCGCCGCGGCGATCGCGACGCCGTCCCCGACCAGGGTCACCGGCAGCCCGCCCGTGGCCGCCCGTACCCGCTCCACCAGGGGGAACGCCCGCCAGCCCGCCACGTTGACCGGGCTGACCGTGCCCGCCGAGGCGTCCACGGGGCCGGCGCTGCCGATGCCCATCGCCGTGGCCGTCGGCCACAGCGGCGAGGCGGCCAGCTCGGCCAGGACCTCTTCGACGGCGCGCATCACCGTCTCGCCGTCCTCGCGCGCCGGGGTCGGGCGCTGCGCCCGTACGAGGATTCTGCCGCCGCCGTCCACCAACGCCCCGGCGATCTTGGTGCCGCCGATGTCGAGTGCGGCAACGGAGTCGGTATGCATCGGTGTGGCATCTCCTGGAGATGAGGCGCATTCAAGGGAACCGCGCGGGTAGAGGTGACAGGTTTCGATGAACAGTTTCCATTCCCCTGACAACGTTGTCCAGGGCCTATGCTCGACCGCACGCCCCGGACGGCGCACGTCGCGCCCCCGGACGACCCGACGACCGAACGACGACAGGACAGCGCACTGTGGCCGATACCGCCCGACGCCCCGAACCCCGCTACGGCAACCGGCCCACGATGAAGGACGTGGCCGCCCGGGCCGGGGTCGGGCTCAAGACCGTCTCCCGTGTGGTCAACAGCGAGCCGGGGGTCACGGCGGACACCGAGCGGCGGGTGCAGGAGGCCATCGACGCGCTGGGGTTCCGCCGCAACGATTCGGCACGGGTGCTGCGCAAGGGCCGTACGGCGAGCATCGGGCTGGTCCTGGAGGATCTGGCGGACCCGTTCTACGGTCCGCTGAACCGCGCCGTGGAGGAGGTGGCCCGCGCCCACGGCGCGCTGCTCATCAACGGCTCCAGCGCCGAGGACCCGGACCGCGAGCAGGAGTTGGTGCTGGCGCTCTGCGCGCGCCGGGTGGACGGGCTGATCGTGATCCCCGCCGGGCAGGACCACCGCTATCTGGAGCCCGAGATAAAGGCCGGCGTGGCGACCGTCTTCGTGGACCGGCCGGCCGGCCGCATCGAGGCCGACGCGGTGCTCTCCGACAGCTTCGGCGGGTCCCGTTCGGGCACCGCTCACCTCATCGCGCACGGCCATCGCCGGATCGGCTTCATCGGCGACCAGCCCGGCATCCACACGGCGGGCGAGCGGCTGCGCGGCTACCGCACCGCGATGGCGGACGCCGGTCTGACGATCGACGAGGACTGGGTCTCACTCGGCACGACGGCGCCGGGCCGGGTCCAGGAGGCGGTCGTCGCGATGCTCGGCGGCCCCGAGCCGGTCACGGCGATCTTCACCGGCAACAACCGGGTCACGGTGACGGTGGTACGGGTCCTGGCGGCCCACCACCGGCCGGTCGCGCTGGTCGGCTTCGACGACATCGAGCTGGCCGATCTGCTCGACCCGGGGCTCACGGTCGTCGCGCAGGACGCGGCGGCCCTGGGCCGCGCGGCGGCGCAGCGGCTCTTCCACCGGCTGGACGGCGCGGCCGAGGCGCCGTCCCAGGTGGTGCTGGCGACGCGGCTGATCACCCGCGGCTCGGGGGAGATCCCGCCGCCGGCGGACGGATGAACCGGCGCCGGGTCACCGGCCGCCCGGCCCGGCATCCTGGGCGCGCGGGAGGGTGAAGCCCTCCAGATCGGCGCGGGTGAGGCCGGTGAGGCGGGTGACCTCGTCGTGGTCGAGGGCGCCGCAGTCGAGCCCGCGCAGCAGGTGGCCGCTGAGCGCCCTGGCGGTGGCGGGCTCGTCCATGACGGCGCCGCCCGCCCTGGCGACATAGGCGGCCAGCCGGGCGGCGGCCGGTGCCAGGCCCTCGCGGTAGAAGGCGTACACGGCGGCGTAACGGGTCGGCAGATGGCCCGGGTGCATGTCCCAGCCCTGGTAGTAGGCGCGGGCGAGGGCCCGCCGGGTGAGGCCGTAGTGCAGCCGCCACGCCTCGTGCACCTGCGAGGTCGGCCCGACCGGGAGGACATTGGTGGAGCCGTCGCTGACCCGGACCCCGGTGCCGGCCGCGGCGACCTGCATGACGGCCTTGGCGTGGTCGGCGGCCGGGTGGTCGCTCGCCTGGTACGCGGCGCTGACGCCGACGCAGGCGCTGTAGTCGAAGGTGCCGTAGTGCAGCCCGGTGGCCCGGCCGTCCGCCGCGCCGATCATCCGGGCCACGGTCGCGGTGCCGTCGGCGGCGAGGATGGCCTGGCTGGTCTCGATCTGGATCTCGAAGCCGATCCGGCCGGGCTCCAGTCCGTACGCCTTCTCGAACTCCCCGGCCAGCCGGGCCATCGCGGCGACCTGCTCGGCGTACGTCACCTTGGGCAGCGTCAGGACCAGCCCGTCCGGGAGTCCGCCCGCCGCCATCAGCCCGCTGAGGAAGATGTCCAGGGTCCGGACGGAGCGCTCGCGCACGGCCGCCTCCAGGCACTTCACACGGATGCCCGTGTACGGCGCCGAGGTGCCGGGGGCGCCGGCGGCGTACGCCTCGTGGACGAGCCGGGCGGCGCGGGCGGCGGCCTCGTCCTCCTCGTCGTCCGGCCGGGGCCCGTAGCCGTCCTCGAAGTCGATCCGCAGGTCCTCGACGGGCTCCCGGACCAGCTTGTCCCGTACGCGCTCGTACACCGGCCCGGCCAGTTCGTCGGAGAGGCCGAGGACGCGGGCCAGCGAGGCGGCGTCCGGGGCGTGTTCGTCGAGCGCGGCGAGCGCCTGGTCGCCCCAGGAGCGGACGGTGCCCGCGCCGTAGGCGTCGGCGGGTACGTAGACGGTGTGGACGGGCTGGCGGGTACCGGGGTCGCCCGGGTAGCGGCGGGCCAGCTCGGCGTCGACCCCTGCGAGGGAGGCACCGACGGCCTCGGTGACCGCCGCCGGGAGGCTCGTGGCGATCTTCTCGTGCTGCCCCATTCCGGCACCCTTCTTCTTTCCGCCTTGCGGAATCAGTAATCCGTTACCGAAGTTAAGCCGCAGGTCCGAGCCGCGTCAACGGCGACCCGGCCCCGGCCCGGAAACGGCGCGGGGCCGCGCGGTGGAGTCCACCGCGCGGCCCCGGGGCGTACCGGAGGGGTCCGTTCAGCCCTTGCGCACCTTGATCTCCTCGGTGAGCTGCGGGACGACCTCGAAGAGGTCGCCGACCACGCCGTAGTCCACGAGGTCGAAGATCGGAGCCTCGGCGTCCTTGTTGACGGCCACGATGGTCTTGGACGTCTGCATCCCGGCCCGGTGCTGGATCGCGCCGGAGATGCCCGAGGCGATGTAGAGCTGCGGCGAGACCGACTTGCCGGTCTGGCCGACCTGGTTGGAGTGCGGGTACCAGCCGGCGTCCACGGCGGCGCGCGAGGCGCCGACGGCCGCGCCGAGGGAGTCGGCGAGCGCCTCGATGACCGCGAAGTTCTCGGCGCCGTTGACACCGCGTCCGCCGGAGACCACGATCGCGGCCTCGGTCAGCTCGGGGCGGCCCGTGGACTCGCGCGGGGTACGGGAGACGATCTTCGTCCCGGTGGCCGCGGCGCCGAAGCTCACGGCGAGCGGTTCGACGGCGCCCGCGGCCGGGGCGGCCTCCACGGCGGCCGAGTTGGGCTTCACCGTGATGACCGGCGTGCCCTTGGAGACCCGGGACTTGGTGGAGTACGCGGCGGCGAACACCGACTGCGTGGCGACCGGGCCCTGGTCGTCGGCGGTCAGGTCGACGGCGTCGGTGATGAGACCGGAGCCGATACGGACCGCGAGACGCGCCGCGATCTCCTTGGCCTCGGCGGAGGACGGGAAGAGCACGGCGGCCGGCGCGACGGCGTCGTACGCGGCCTGCAGCGCGTCGACCTTCGGCACGACGAGGTAGTCGGCGAACTCGGCGGCGTCCGCGGTGAGGACCTTCACCGCGCCGTGCTCGGCGAGCGCGGGCGCGGTGGCCTCGGCGCCGGTGCCGAGCGCGACGGCGACCGGCTCACCGATGCGGCGGGCGAGCGTCAGCAGCTCCAGGGTGGGCTTGCGGACGGCGCCGTCCACGTGGTCGACATAGACGAGAACTTCAGCCATGGGATTGCACTCCTGCGGATGCGAGGGTCATGAGGATCTGGTGCCCGCGGGGCACCGAAGGCGGTGTGACGGAGCACGGACCGACCGGCACGTGGGGGGGGCCGGTCTCAGATGAACTTCTGCTCCGCGAGGAAGGCGGCGAGCTGCTTGCCGCCCTCCCCCTCGTCCTTGACGATCGTGCCCGCCGTACGGGCCGGGCGCTCGTCCGCCGAGTCGACGGCGGTCCAGGCGCCCCCGAGGCCGACCTCGTCGGCGTCGATCTCCAGATCCTCCAGGTCCCAGGAGGTGACCGGCTTCTTCTTGGCGGCCATGATGCCCTTGAACGAGGGGTAACGCGCCTCGCCCGACTGGTCCGTCACCGAGACGACGGCCGGCAGCGACGCCTCCAGCGTCTCGCTCGCGGTGTCGCCGTCGCGGCGGCCCCTGACCGTGCCGTCCGCGCCGCCCTCGACCGAGACCTCGGAGAGGAGGGTGACCTGCGGGACGCCGAGCCGCTCGGCGAGGATCGCGGGGAGCACGCCCATGGTGCCGTCCGTGGAGGCCATGCCGCAGATGACGAGGTCGTAGCCGGTCTTCTCGACGGCCTTGGCGAGCACCAGGGACGTACCGAGGGCGTCGGTGCCGTGCAGGTCGTCGTCCTCGACGTGGACGGCCTTGTCGGCGCCCATGGAGAGCGCCTTGCGCAGCGCGTCCTTGGCGTCCTCGGGGCCGACCGTCAGGACGGTGATCTCCGCGTCGCCGTCACCGTCGTAGTCCCCGGCGATCTGGAGGGCCTGCTCGACCGCGTACTCGTCCAGCTCCGACAGCAGGCCGTCCACATCGTCCCGGTCGACGGTCAGGTCATCGGCGAAGTGCCGGTCACCGGTGGCGTCGGGCACGTACTTCACACAGACAACGATCCTCAGGCTCACGCCGGCTCTCCTACCGCATCGTCATTTCTGGCTGCCTTGTTGCACGCAGCATAGGCGCCCTGCCGGGCTCTTTCCGGTCGGAGGGACCGGAGCCACGGAGTTGATATTACTCACCAGTACATCCAGAGCATGCCCACTGAGCAAGCGCTTGGAACTGTGACGTTACCAACGCCCGCAAGGGGCCCCGCCAGGGAACTCCCGCCGCGAGGAAGCCGGAGACCGCTCAGTCGCGCAGGGCGTTGAAGCGCCCCTGGTGGTAGAGGAGCGGGCGGCCGGGCCCCGAGGGCTCCGGGCGGCCGGCCCCCGAGGGGTCGCCGACGACGGCCTGGGCGACGACCAGCCGGTGGTCGGCGGCCGGGACCCGGGCGACGACCCGGCAGACCAGCCAGGCCAGCACCCCGTCGAGCAGCGGCACGCCCTCGGGGCCGGTCCGCCACGCGGTGGGCGGCGCGAAGCGGTCCGCGCCGCTGCGCGCGAACCGCGCGGCCAGCTCGGCCTGGTGCTCCCCGAGTATGTGGACGCCGACGTACGCGGACTCGGCGACGACCGGCCAGCTGGACGAGGAGACGCCGATACCGAAGGAGACCAACGGCGGCTCCGCGGCGACGGAGTTGAGCGAGGTGGCGGTGAAGCCGACGGGGCGTTCACCGCGGGCGGTGATGACCGCGACGCCCGCGGCATGCTGCCGGAAGACGGAGCGGAGCAGGTCGGGGGAGGCAAGCCGGTGGGTGCCGAGGTCGGGGGTCGCCGTCATGGCAAGGTCCTTCTACGAGGTGTGTCGAACGGGTCCGTGGCTGCTCAGAGAGCCGGACAGCGCGCGCTCGCGTTACGGGCCAGGTCCACATGAACCCGCCCGAAGAGAAGGAGATCCTGGGGCACTTCGCCAGGGTGACGATGGGTGGCATGCACAGTCAAGTACGTAGGTCACAGCGCCGCGCACCGTCCCGGGTCACACCGCCGCGCCCAGCGCGGCGATCACATCGACGGTACGGGGCTGCCCGGCGGCCCGGCGGACGATCCGTCCGCCGGCGTCCAGGACCAGCGTCGTCGGCGTCGTGACGATGCCCAGGTCCCGCACGAGCGCGAGCCGTTCCTCGGCGTCCACCTCCACGTGGGCGACCCCGTCGACCATCTTCGCCACCTCGGAGAGGGTGCGCCAGGTCGCCCGGCAGGGCTGACAGAACGCGGTGGAGAACTGGACGAGCGTGGCCCGCTCCCCCAACTCGGCACCGAGCTCCACCCGATCGAGCCGCCGCGCACCACCACCGCTGCCGCTGTCCACCCGGCCGTCCGCCCGCGCTCCGCCGTCGGTCCGCGTCCCGTCGCCCGTCCGCACGTACGGCCTCCCGTCGTCGCGGCGCCGCGCCCTGCCGCTCGCCGCCACCCTCCCGGGCAGCGTCCGCGCGACCGGAAAATATTCCGCGACCGGGGCAACACCACCGCGCGCCCGCGCGTTCTCCCTGGCAGGCCCGGCTGCCCGGGTTTCCGGAGATACTCCCGGCGACGTGACGAGAATCTCGCTCCGCGCGTACACCAGGACTGGCCACAGCGCGTCTGATACGGCAACATCGGCGCAATGCCGAAAACCTACGGCTGCGTAACTTCCGCCGGGAGAACCTCCCCGGAACAGAAGGGTCCTCCCCAGATGGCAGAGCTCGTCTATCGGCCGGTCATCGGCGCCGCTCACACCATGTTCAAGGCGCTGGACCTGAAGATCGACACGCAGGGCACCGAGCACATTCCGCGCACCGGCGGTGCCGTGCTCGTGAGCAATCACATCAGCTATCTGGATTTCGTCTTCGCGGGACTCGCGGCGCTCCCCCAGAAGCGGCTGGTGCGCTTCATGGCCAAGGACGCCGTGTTCAAGCACAAGATCTCGGGCCCGCTCATGCGCGGCATGAAGCACATCCCGGTGGACCGCAAGCAAGGGGAGCACGCGTACGCCCACGCCCTCGCCTCGCTGCGCGCCGGTGAGATCGTCGGAGTCTTCCCCGAGGCGACGATCTCGCAGTCCTTCACGCTGAAGAGCTTCAAGTCGGGCGCCGCCCGGATGGCACAGGAGGCGGGCGTTCCGCTGATCCCGGTGGCCCTGTGGGGCACCCAGCGGGTGTGGACCAAGGGCAGGCCGCGCAACTTCAGGCGCAGCCACATCCCGGTGACGATCCGGGTCGGCGAGCAGGTCGAGGCGCCGGCGGACCAGTACGCGGGCGCGATCACCCGACGGCTGCGCGAGCGGGTGCAGGAGCTGCTGGAGGCGGCGCAGCGGGCCTATCCCGTACGCCCCAAGGACGCGAACGACACCTGGTGGGTACCGGCGCACCTGGGCGGTACGGCGCCCACCCCGGCCGAGGCGCGCGAGGCCGAGGCCCGCTGAGCGGAACGGGCGGGGAGGAAACGTCTCTTCGCCGCGCAGGAGCCACCCATCGTCCCGGCCCCGACCAGCTACGACCGGTCGGGGCCGAGGTGTGTCGTGCGGGGACGTACGGGCCTCTGTGCGCGGGCCCGGACATAGGTGGACGCGAGGGTGACGCCGAGGTGACGTCGGGGTCGCGGAGCCCTGACGCGCCGGATGGCATCGTGTTCGAGTCCCGATCGTAGGTACGTCACCTGCTCGGGAGCGCGTCCTGCCCCGCCTGCCGAGCAGAGGACCCGTCGGATGCCTCCGCCAGCGAGAACCCCCAGGCCGCCGTTGTCCGCGCCGGCTCTGGCGATGGCGCAACCGGCGACGGACACACAGCGGCCGGACGAGGCGAACACCTGGCGCGGCGGCGAACGGCCCTCCCTTCCGGGAACGGCCGGCGGGGGGATGGCGCTGCCCCTGGTGGGGAACGCGGCCACGACGGCTGCCTTGACCAACCTGCCACCGGGCCTACCGGCGTTACCGGGCCAGGGCCTGCCGGCCCTGCGGGGCCTGGCCGGTCAGGCAACGGTGGGAAACGCGGCGGTAGCCAGCAGTGCCGTCGCCGCACCTCGTGGGCCGGTAGCACCCGGCGCGAGGCCGACAACAACGGCGACACCCCGACCGGCCGGACCACGACCGCCTTCGGCCAAGGCGAAGACTCCACTCGCGGCTCCCCGGGACGTACAGGAGCAGGGCCGAGCCGATACCTCCACCGGGCGGCCCGAGAAGACCAAGGGCAAGCCGGAGACTGCCGGTCGCCGGTCGCCGGGGACCGATCCCAAGTTCCAAACGCTCAAGAAGGATGTGGCCACCAAGAAACGGGTGGTGGGCACCACTCATCCGCCCGCCCCCACGGAGGCAGCGGCGGCGCAGGCAGCGGCAGTACCGCCCACGGATGACCAGGAGGCGCGGGGCAAGGCGGCGCACGCCGAGGACATGGATGCCACCCAGCCCAAGGAGTTCGACAAGAACGCCTTCGTCGCCGCGGTGGAGAAGGCCATCGCGGACCGCGCGCCCAAGAACCTCGACCAGGCCGACAAGTTCGGCACGTCGGACAAGGCCGAGGAAGTCAAACAGGAAGTCCAGGGCAAGGTCGGCGAAGGCAAGGAGACCGCCGCGCAGGAGATCGCCGACACCACCGCGCAACCGCCACAGCCCGCGCCGGACGCCAAGACCGTGGTCCCCCTGGTGGCGGACCGGCCACCGGGCAGACCCGCCGGGCCCAACGCGAACCAGGCAGTGCCCGACGCACTGCCCGCCTCGGCCACCGACATGTCCGCCGGCCCCGAACAGGTCAAGCGGCAGATGTCCGACGCGAAGGTCACCGAAAAGCAGCTGGCCCGCTCCAACGAACCCACCTTCAAAGCAGCGCTGGCCAGCAAGAAGACGATGGACAAGCACGCGGCCACAGCCCCCCGCGCGTTGCGCGGCGCCGAGGCCGAGGAAATCAAATCGGTCAAGAACAACGCGGCGGCGATCGGACCGGCCGCCATGACCTCCATGGCCGGCACCCGAATCGCGGCCGGGCAACAGGTCGCCGCGGGCAAGACCCGCGCCAAGGGCAGCGACGAGGAAAAGCGGACCACGGTCACCGCGCTGCTGCAGAAGGTGTTCGACAAGACCAAGACCGACGTCGAGAAGATCCTCACCGATCTGGACGCGACGATCGACACCGACTTCACCCGCGAAGAGAAACGCGCCCGCGACCAGTTCACCCGTGAACACACCCAGGGAATGGAGGACTACAAGGACCGGCGCTACTCCGGGCCCACCGGCTGGGCTCGCTGGGTCAAGGACCGGTTCGCCGACCTGCCCGAGGAAGCCAACCGGATCTGCGAGCAGGCCAAGGCCAACTACCTCACCGCGATGCGGCAGGTGGTCAGCGACATCGCCGGCACCGTGGAGCGCGAACTGCGCCGGGCCAAGGACCGTATCGCGGGCGGCCGCAAAGAACTCAAGGCGGCGGTGGACAAGCTGCCCCAAGATCTCCAGGCCATCGGCCGGCAGGCCGCGGGCGAGTTCGCCGACAAGTTCGACGAGCTGCGCGACACCGTCAACGACAAGGGCACCGAACTCGTCGACACCCTCGCCACCCGCTACACCGACGCGGTCAAGGAGGTCGACAAGGAGATCGCAGCGGAGAAGGAGAAGAACAAGGGGCTGGTCAGCAAGGCCAAGGACGCGATCGCCGGCGCCGTCCAGGCCATCAAGGAGCTGAAAAACCTCCTGATGGGCGTGTTGCGCAAAGCAGTTCAGGCGATCGGCATGATCCTGGCCGACCCGATCGGCTTTCTCGGCAAACTCGTCACCGCCGTGGGCGGTGGACTGAAACTGTTCATGAAGAATATCGGCCGGCACATGCAGCAGGGCGTGCTGTCCTGGCTGCTGGGAGTCGGCTCCTCCGCGGGCGTACAGATCCCCGCCACGTTCGACATCCGCGGCATCCTGCTGATGATCGCCTCACTGCTCGGCATCAGCTGGCAGAACATCCGCTCACGCATCACCCGCAAGGTCCCCGAACAGGCCGTGACCGCGGCAGAAACCGCGGTGCCGCTGGTCGCCGCAGTCAAACGTCAAGGCGTGGCCGGCGCCTGGGACGACCTCAAGTCCCGCGTAGGCGACCTCAAGAAAGACCTCATCGACCGACTGATCAAATACCTCACCCCCACCATCGTCATCGCGGGCATCACCTGGATCCTCTCCCTCCTCAACCCCGCCTCCGCGTTCGTCCGCGCGGTGAAGATGATCATCGACATCGTCCGCTTCATCGTCACCCAGGCCCGCCAGATCATCGACTTCGTCAACTCGGTACTCGACGCGGTCATAGCCATAGCCCGCGGTGGCAGCGGCGGAGTCCCCGCCATGGTCGAACGAGCCCTGGCCCGCTCCATCCCGGTCCTGATCGGCGTCCTAGCGGCGATCCTGGGCATCGGCGGCATCGCAGGCAAAGTCCGCCAGATCTTCCAGCAGTTGGCCCGCCCGGTGAACCGAGCCATCGACTGGGCCATCGACAAGATCGTCGGCCTGGTCAAGAAGCTCTGGCCCAAAATTAAACCCAAGTCCGACAAGAAGCGCGAGGAGCCCAAGCGCGGGCCGGGCCGGAAGCAGTCCGACAGGCCTCGCCTGGACACCCCGCAAGCAAAACATAAGCGTCTTACAAGGGGGCTGCGGGCCGCAGTCCGAGCGGTCAACGCTTTAGAGGGAAGCAGGCTACCTAAAACCGCACTAACGCCCGTTCTGGCCCTGATAAAAGCCAGGTACAAGCTGACCGAACTCAGCACCCATTTGAAGAATAATGTCTGGGTCATAAAAGCTGTCGTCAATCCCGTCGCATATGAGCAGACAGAAAAGGGCGGGCAGGTGGGCCATAAGGTACACGACGAGCAGGGGAAAGACAAGGCAGGAAAGCAGAAGAAGCGAAGCAAGAAACAAGAGGAGGCCATTGAGGAGAAATATTGGTCCAAAAGGATCCGGGAGAAATTGGTCGAATGCACCAAGAAGGCGGTGGATACTTATATCGACGAGGGCATCACAGACGAGCAGTTTGCGGCCCTACAGGGGAAGATAGAAGACTGGGACAGGCTCGATGACGATATAAAGGGAGCTGAATACTGGAAGATCCGCATGCTATTTTTCGCCCAGCGAGGCAGTCGCATAGACAAGTACTTCAAGGACGAAGTGGCACAAGATCCCGACCTGGCCCACCTTCGACTTTCCGAAAATTTCGTGCGCGAACCAGACTTCTATCCAAAAGAAGGCACGAAAGAGCACGGAAAGTGGTGGGGCGACGTCACAACGGAGGGCAAGTGGCGGGATCATTTAAAATACACAGGAAATCCAGATTACATATCAGAGAAAGAAAAGAAGAAGATTGAGAAGAGTGGCCAACCGATGCCCAACTTCGGGGGAAAGGCGCTGGCCATCCTGTACAAGATACCCAGCGATCCCCACGCATACGAGGCACTGAAGGATCTCAATGAGAAGTACCATGCATGGATACGCGACAGAGAATCCTCAGAGAAGGGGGAGTGATGATGGCGGTGGCCAATCAAAAGTTGAGTGAGCGATGGAAGACGCCCGCAGGGGTGGAGCTCACCCAACGGGTGATCAAAGAGTTGCTCGACCCTGCCGGCGATCTCGCCTCCTTGCCGCTCGAGCGCCACGAGGATCGCGTGGACCTCCGAGGAATCCGCATGGGAAGCGAGTTGCCCCTGCCCTCAGGGATAACTGCAGGCGGGTATATGGTCGAGGAAATCACCACTCCCCTCGATGCGCACGGTGTGGAATTTAGCGCAATTGACTTCACGGGAAGTTCACTGAATTCGCTTCGTTTCAAGGACTGCAGAATCGTTAACTGCCTTTTCGATGAAGCGGATTGCCGGGACTGGCGGACTTGGGGCTTGGAGGTGGTGGACAGCAACTTTAGCAACACCGCCATGCGGGCGTGCCACCTCGGGACTTGGAACGAAGGAGATCGCAGCACCTACGTGCGAGTCGATTTCAGCGGTGCAGATCTGAAGAGTTCATTCTTCAGTTATGCCGACTTTCGGGATTGCGACTTTTCTTATGCCGATGTAGATCAACTGGATTTTCGATCTGCATGTTTCAGGGGCTGCCGATTCGCTGGGCACCTGCGAGGAACCGTGTTCTGGTCCCTACCGCCAAACAGCGAGGCAACCGACCACAACCTCATGGCGCGAGTCGATTTCCGTGATGCCACATTGCGATTTGTGGAATTCCGAGGTTTGGATTTGAGAGACGTTACACTCCCCCACAGCAATCAGTACATCAAGGTCGCGCAATATCCATGCGTTATGAGACTGGCTCCGGACCGGCTGCGGGGTCTACCCGGACGGAACGGAAACAGGGCGGCCAGACTTCTTGAGAGGCAAACTCGCTGGATCAACTCGAAGCGTGATGTCGGCATCTGGCACGAAGAGGATCTGGCGAGTTCGAAGGAGGAATGCGAGCTAGTCAGAGAAGTCCTCCACTCCTGCGAAAGGGAATGCGATACGAATCATGCGACGGATCGATAGAGTTGCGCAAACCACAAATCCGCACATCATTAAGATCGTACCGCTCAATACAACAGCCCCAGATACGGGCCGAACGTGTCGTGGATCTGCTCGGTGGCGCCATCCTGTTCCCACGGGCCGCAGTCCTGCTCGGCGAGCGGCACCAGGCTGCCGTCGGGCGCGGTCCGGGCGACAAGCCGGGCGTGGTGGGGCAGGATGAGGGCGAGCAGCCCCGCACGCGACCGGTCGCCACTGCCACCGGCCCGCCGCGCTGGTGGTGATCGTGTCACCGAAGCTGGAGGCCCCTAGTAAGTGAGGCCGAAGGGCGAGCCTATGCAATGGCCTCAGCTTGCCCCTTGGCCCTCGTGCCACGCGGCGTCGCTCAGTCGGTGCTGGCCGAGGCAATCACGACGAACCCGTCTCCAGCACATTGCGGAAGCCTGCCACCACTGCAGCTCGGGGCGTCGCGGAGACGGCGGGGGTGACCTTGCGGACACAGATGCTCAAGGCCTCGTGCGGTTGCGGTGTTCCATCATACTTTCCCAGTCCCGGTGGCCAATTGTTACTCGACGGCGTCGCCCACAGGCGGCGAAGCCGGTCCAGTAGACAGGCCGGACGATCGACTCGGTCACCGCAGAACTCGGAGCGAGCCGAGAGACCCTGCGGACCTGGGCTAGTCGTCGGTAGGCTGTGTTCTGTGCTCAGAAGAATCGTCCTGTCTGGCGCTCAGGAGGGATGAACCGGGTTCGGACCGGTCCGAGGCTCACCTGCAATGGTGACCCGGTCTTGTCGGCACCATTCTCGACAAACGTCCGTTCCACGCTACCGATATGAACACTCGCCAGGCCGCTGAGGGGAATGTGAGCGCCGGGCCCTCGGGCGCCTTGCTGTCCCGCACGCGGACAGCACCGGAGACGCTATCGGCGATTTCGACACAGGCTCCTTCGTGTCCGCTGTAGCTGGACTTACGCCATGACCGGATGTGCGGATCCTGGTCGACACTCATGTCATTCAGCCCTCTCATGTGTACTGCTCGGCAATCTCTTGCACCATGTCGATCGATTCGTCTGGGCTCAGCGCGAGGGCACAAGGTGTTCGAAAGCTACTGTGTGCGCTTCGATCTCCTGGGCCGCTTCGAGGTAAGACGCGCCAGCGTGGTGCTGTGCGTAGACCACCGCCGGATCGGTCGGCCACGGGAAGCCGAGGATCTGGAACGGGCCTGCTGCCATTCTGGGGTGGGCTCCGCGCGTGAAGGGCATGACCTGAATGGTGACCTTCGGGTTGCGAGCCATGTCCGTCAAGTGGACAAGCTGGTCTCTCATGGTAGTTGGGTTTCCAACGACCCGTCGTAGCACGGCCTCGCTCAGGACGGTCCACAGTCGAAGCGGGCCGGCTTCTCGACTCAACACGGACTGCCGGGTCATGCGCAGCTCCACGCGGCAATCAACGTGGGCATCCAACTGCTCAGCTGTACCCCGGCGGGTGATCGCGTCTGTGTATGCCTTGGTTTGCAGCAGCCCAGGCACGGCCTCGCTCTCGTACGCGCGGATCTGCGAAGCACCTTGTTCCAGGCCGACAAACAGCGAGAACCAGCCCGGCTACGGATCCTCACCGTAGCTTTCCCACCACCCCTTCTTCCGGGCATCTGTGGCCGCGCGAAGGTACAACGGCCAACGCTCCTGCGGCACGTTGTACAGCGGGAGCAGCACCTCGTCCAGGTCCCGCACCACTACGGGACGCTCTGCCGTCTCGTAGTACGAGACCTTGCCCACCGTGCGCCGCAGGGCCTTGGCCACGTCCTTCTGGTCCAGGGCCGCTTCCTTCCGTAGCCGGGCCAGCTCGAACGCCAGCCAGCGCCGCCACACTGTGGGGCTGGACGCCTCGGTCATTCCCACTTCTCCTCACATGTCGTCAGCACCTGCTTGCCGCACTTGGGCGTTGCTTCGCAAGCCCGACGAGGGAGTTCATTCGATTGGGCGACTAGCAGGAGCGACATCAACTCAAGCTTGGAGGCGTAGATGACCAAGGAGTTCAGCAAGATCATGGAGGAGATCGTGGCCGACACCGCACCGCGGCTGTTCGCAGTGTTCCACGAAGAGGGACAGGAAGATGACGGCTGGGTCGCCGCCTGGGTACTTGCCTTCGATGACCGCGCCGAAGTTGTCACCCCCGGCGGGGCGCTTCGTCTCACTACTTCGTCGCCCGAACAGGCGGTCCGTCACTTCTCCCGTGGCGAGGGAGTGACCGCCCATCTCGTATGGGTTGCCTCTGTCAACTGACGGACTCCAAGCCCGAGGAGAGATGAGATCGCGCTCGACCGGGGACCCTGCGGGCGAGCGCAGCCTCGTAGCGGAGGAACGCTGCCTCCCTGCGGGATCCCAGCCGTGGGCGGGTGACCTCCACGCATCCGGTGAGCAGTTCGGTGCCGGCCGACAGAGCCTTGCCCGTGGCCGCGGTGCACGCTGGGCGTGCCGCGCTTCTTCCGTACTCCTGACCTCTCGCAGCGAAGGTTGAGCAGTCTCAGCGAAGCTTGAGTGATGTGAGTCGGTCTCGCGCGATCTCCTGGTGTCCCGTATCAGTCGATTAGGCCATGTATCAGATGATCTAATCCGATTTCGCAGGGCGTCTCGGGTATTTTGGTCCGTTGGCCCATTTCTCGGTGAAGCCGCACCGGGCCGACTTCACCCACCCACGCCTCCGGCCGACGGGCGCACCGCGGTGTCCTCGGGATGGGAAGAGACACTCCTCAACCTACGTTTGCCGCAGAGCACGGCAATCATCTGGCGATCCAACGCCGCAGCCTCCAGCAGACGGCAAATGGACTCACGAGCATGGCGATCAGCCACAGGCTCACCGAAGCCGGAGAGATCAGGTAGTGCTCCCACCGCGCCGGCAACAGCGCGGGAAAGGCGATCATCGCGCACAGAAGCAGCCAAGTGCCCGCGACTGCGAGCACGACCTTTGACATGATCACAACGAGACGCACGGGCCATCCCCCCCTTGGTGCCATGGCCCCAGATGCTCGTGACGTCATTGTCAACAACAGGTATCCGGGCGCCTGTGTTGGAAAGCGCCGGGCCGAACCAGATCAACTGAGTGGACGTTAAGTCCGATATTTCTCGTTTCCTGATCGCTCGATTGTGTGACTGATCGCCACGCGGGACGGGCGCTGGGCATGGACATGCTGGGA